>MHBG01000015.1 GCA_001804785.1 Lentisphaerae bacterium GWF2_45_14 | reverse complement strand
TCAAGCGGAGAGCGTCAGATATGCAAGCTGATTTCCCGCCGGAGCAATAGATAGAGCAGATGTGCGCAATGCCGGGAATTTCCTCCATCGCAATGTCCCAACCTGAATACAACGACATGGAAAAGATTTTCCGTAACACTGTTGACAAAGGTATCAAGCTTATCGGGTTTTCAAACAAATACGCAGAGGAGTTTCTCAAGCAAGGACGTTGTTTTCACGGAAACCTTCATGTATAAAGACCTTGAAAACGGAGCATTTTTCTATATCAGAATGGCTCTTTTTCGGTCTGGAACGGCAAAAAAACCTTAACTGCAGTTCCCTTGCCCGGAGCAGACTCCACGCTTATGGACCCGTTGTACCTTTTCAGAATATTCATGCATGAGTGAAGACCGCGGCCACGTGTACCGTTCGTCACTTTTGTCGAAAATCCAAACTCAAAAATGCGCTTTTTGATATTTGGTGCGATTCCTGGCCCGTTATCTTTTATTTCGACTGCAACTCCCTTTTTCTCGTCCTGTCCGTTTTCAGAATAAAGGCAAACTTCGATAAAATAATCCTTGCCGGTCTGCTGCTCGGATGCAATCGCCTCCGCAGAATTTTTCATTATATTTATCAATATTTGGATCATCATGGAGGGGTCGGCTGGAACATCGGGAAGTCTCTCGTCCAGATATCTTTTCACCTTGATAGAATATTTGTTGAACGCACTTTCAAAAATATTGAGGGCAGCATTTATGACTCCTGAGAGGTTTGCGGGTCCTTCGCTTCCTAACTCGTTCGAGAAGTGTTGCTGAAGCTCTATTATCCCCTTGATATGAGAGAGTTTTGCGGAAAGAGCCTGGAGCTGCTTGGCGGAGTTTTCTCCTGTCAAACGCAAGTGTAGCAGAAGTTCAGAAATTATGCCTAAATAATCCTTGCCGATTGGATCATTTTTGAGAAAATCCTGAAGAGAACCATCTGCAAGTTTATTTTTAAGAACGGGTATCATTTCCTCAAGGATGAGGGTTTCCGGCCTCTCCTTCTCTTTCAGGGAGAGGCGGTCGCAAAGCTCCTGAACAGATAGTTTGGCGATTGTAAGCGCGTTCCCTATATTGTGCATCATACCGGACGAAAGCTGCATCATACTCTCACCCTGATCGGCAAGCAGATATGCCTCACGTTCCTGGCGTTCTTCGAACACTCTGAAAAACTCAATGATTCCGGCGGCTATCTTGTTGAGTCGAACGAGGATATCGGCTTCGTGTTCACGTATTCGGGCATGACCGGAACTATTATCACTGGTTATGATAACACAGGCATTCATTCTGTTTTTTATTTTAAGCGGGGCGATTAATATTTCCGGGGCCTGCTGGAGGAATCGCGCCGGAAACCATATTGGGCACTGATTGAAGAAGATGGCAAAATCTTTTTCTCCGCAAAGTTCCTCAATATCGGTATCGGAAAATTTTGATGTCCAGCCTTTGAGACTTTCCGTATGTTTCTGAGGATTTATTACGAGTTCGTATTCAAGTTCTTCTGAAACTTCCTTCAGCACCGGGAAAGAGCCTATGACAGAGCAGCCAGTAAAAAAACCGTTTTTATCCTTTTCGAGCAGTGCGCCGCCGTTGGCGCCGAACAGTTTCACTACATATTCAAGGTAACGCGCCAGGAATTCATTGCTTCCCTGATTTTTCTCAATTATATCGCCTGAAATATTTATAATGTCGGAAGCTGCTTTTCTTTCCTCCGCAACGGTGTTAAGCAGTTTGTCCCTTTCCTTTTCCATCTCGATAAGGTTCGAGCGCTGGACGGTAAGACAAACGAGCAGCACGATTGAAAGTGCAACAAGAACCAACGGAACAATGAGAAGCATATTTTCACCTTTCCGTTATTTTTTATCTTTCTGAAACAGTTCTTCGGCGTTGTACGAACTTCTTACCAGCGGGGAACATGCGGCAAGAGCAAATCCCTTTTTATAGGCGAAAAGTTCCCATTCTTTGAATTTCGAAGGCTCGACGAAACGTTCAAGCTTCCAGTGATTGTCTGTCGGCGGCAAATATTGTCCGACGGTGAGGATACTCACGGAATTTTCTCTTAGGTCGCAAATAGTCTTGAGTACTTCTTCGTCTGTCTCGCCCATTCCTACCATAAGTCCCGACTTGACTGGGATTGTACCTCCTCCGAGTTCGGCAGCCTTGCGCAGTACCGCAAGAGACTTCCGGTAATCGGCGCGGTTCCTTATGAGGGGGGAGAGTCTTTCGACGGTCTCAACATTGTGATTGAAGACGGCAGGCCCTGCCTCGATAACAGTCCTTATTGCATTTTCATCACCGTTAAAATCCGGAGTAAGCACTTCTATTTTTGTATCAGGCATCCTCTTATGTAGTTCCCTTATGACGGTGGAGAAATGAGAGGCCCCTCCGTCGGGAAGATCATCCCTTGTAACGCTGGTTACTACCACATATTTGAGGGAAAGTCTCTTTGCCGCCTCAGCCACGTTTGTCGGCTCGTCAGGATCAGGCGGCAGCATTTGGGAACAGTGGTCGACAGCGCAGAATTTACAGCTTCGCGTGCAGGTACTGCCGAGGATCATGAATGTAGCCGTGCGGCGCTGCCAGCACTCGCAGAGGTTGGGGCATCTGGCGCTTTCGCATACGGTATTGAGTGACAGCTCTTTAAGTAGTGAATCGACTTCCTGCCTGCCACCACCTGAAGAGGCTTTGACTCTTATCCATGGCGGAAGCTTGGGCCTTGCCTTACTTATGGTCATTAATTTCTCCTGGCTTTGAGGGCTCAGGCGTCTGCTGACGATATTACGATGCAGGCGTTTGAGCCGCCAAACCCGAAGCTGTTACTTATTGCGTGTTTGAGGTTCAGGTTTGTTCTTGTTTTTCTTACAATGTCGGCCCATGCAAAAGCCGGCTCTGGATTGTCAAGATTTATTGATGGGGAAATGAATCCCTTTTCGAGCATCATTGATGTAAATATTATTTCGACGGCTCCTGTGGCGCCAATCATGTGTCCGGTCATGGATTTTGTACTGTTTATGGCTGGGTTTGAGCCGAAGACCCTCTGTATGGCATCCATTTCGATGGGATCTCCGACCGGGGTCGCGGTGCCGTGCGTGTTTATGTAGTCTATATCAGAGGGAGAAATTCCGGCATCGCGGACGGCCATTTTCATTACCTCCGCGTTAGACGCGGCATCGGGAACGACCATATCGATAGCATTGCTGTTTGCGGCGATGCCTGTTATATATGAAACGGGTTTCACACCCCTGGCCTTTGCGTGTTCGGGCTTTTCAAGAATGACTATTCCCGCGCCTTCGGCTATCACGAAGCCATCGCGTTCGGTATCGAAGGGCCTGCTTGCCTGTGAAGGCCTGTCGTTATACGCCGTGGAAAGGGCTCTTATAGAGTTGAATCCGAGCGCATGTACCCAGTTGAGTTCTTCAGAACCGCCCGCAATCACAATATCGTAAATACCGGTATTGACAAGCCTCGATGCGAGAAGTATTGCGTGTGCCCCGCTTGTGCAGGCCGAGCTGATGTCGTATGTTTCTCCGGTTACGCCAAGAGCAATCGACATTATTGATACTGCCGACGATGCCATTACCCTGGGAACGATAAGCGGCTTTACTTTTTTACATTTCCCGGTTTTTTCGAACGTGCGTGCGCCTTCATGGATTTCCTCATAAGCGCTGCCGGCACAACCGTTAATTATGGCGACCTTATAATTTTTAAGGGTTTCTTTCGTAAGGCCTGCTTCTTTGAGGGCTTCACAGACGGCGGCAACGGCCATTCTGGAGTTCGGTGCGGCAAATCGTTTAATTTTGGGATCGAGAAGTTCGCACGGCGGATCTTCGTCCGCAAGTCCCGCCACCTGACTGTCGAGGCCCATTTCCTTCCACGCGGGAACAAGGACAGTTCCGGACCTGCCAAGTCTGAGTGCTTCCTCATTTACCGGCAAACCATTACCAAGCGGAGTTATAAGTCCTCTTCCGGTGATTGCTACTTTTTCCATAAAAACAGAGCCTCTCTTCTGCAAAAGGTCAATATATACTTCTCTAATAATAAATACTACTTATGGAAATATTTCTTTTGGATGTATATTGTATGAGGGCTTTTTATTGATTCTTTTTAGGGGGTCATTTAATTTTTTTTAAAATAGGGAGTATTTTATCATGGCAGCCAATAAAAAATCATGTATAATCATGGCGTTTCTTCTTGGGGGAATTCCGCTTCTCGCCATTTGCGGAACAGGGATTTTTGCGTATGTATCGTATGTTAAGCAGAAAGCCATAATCGTTTCGGAAATAGAGAAGCTTCCCGTCTTCGATACTGAAAAGGTTTCTATGGAAATAGCCGGTGAATTCAATTTCCAGCTCCCGGTGAAAGAACCTTTGGTCACTGAAGAGATTATAAATAAACGCGTTAAGATGGCGGTATTCAAAAAAGCCTCTGAAAAATTCTCAGTAAAGAAAAGATCCGCCGACCTTATAGCAATTATGAAACAATATTCGCCGGCAAAGACAGGAAAAGAGATTTCTTTCCAGCTCACACCACGTGCCGACCAGGGCAGCGGCGATATCGTAAGAGGCATATATAAGGGTGTATCAAACAGCCCGAGCGGGAAATTAGTCGCCGTTGGCTATAAAAAATATCCGATGTTTTCCATCTCGCCGGAATACAAATACCTCTTCGATGAAGGCATTTCAAAAATGCTTCAGGATGAAAAAATCAAAGAGTATTCCGAGAAATTCGGGGCAGAGAAGAAAGGATTCATGAATGTGCTTGCGGGCGATCTTGAGAAAAAGGTCTTTATTGCCGCAGGCTATTCAAAAAGCAAGGAAGGCAAGTGGCTTTCCAGCAGTGCCATCCTTAAAGAGGAACTTGAAAAGCGCATGGACGATTTCAAAAAAGAAAGAAACAAGGACATCAGAGAAATAATAAAGAAGTATAAAGTATTCGGTTTCCATGAAATAGGAAAAAGCGAAGTTATGAAGCTTCTGCCTTCGGAAGACGGAATGTCCTCCGGAGAAACAAAAGAAGTCGTAGAAACCCCGGCAAAGCCCGCGGGCAGTGAAATAGAAAAAACAGAGAAAAAGTAAAACGGGAACTCATGGCGCTCCTCGATGTTGAAAATCTTTCCATAGATTTCGGTGTTGACGGCAGAAAACTGCCGGCGGTATCTGAGTTGTCGTTCTCAATCGGAAAGGGCGAAATTCTTGCGCTCGTCGGCGAAAGCGGCTGCGGCAAGAGCGTAACCTGCCTCTCTCTGGCAAGACTCCTGCCCTCTCCGCCAGCCATTATCAACGGCAAAATCCTCTTTCATGATGGGAATTCGAGAGACCCGCTTGAGGTGCTAAAGTTAAAGCCGCGCGAACTGAGAAAACTCCGCGGCGGTAAAATAGCCTACGTATTCCAGGAACCATCGGTTTCCCTCAATCCTGTTTTCAGAATCGGAAATCAGATAGAAGAAGCCATAAGGCTTCACCGGCCAGAGCTCCGCGACACGGAATCTGAAGTAATAAAGCTCCTTAAGCAAGTAGGGATTCCCGCGCCTGAAACAAGAATAAATTCTTATCCTCACGAAATGAGCGGTGGCATGCAGCAGCGCGTAATGATTGCCATGGCGCTGGCGAGTTCTCCTGACCTTCTTATCGCGGATGAGCCAACCACCGCATTGGACGTAACCATTCAGTCCCAGATTCTTGAGCTTCTTAAGGAGCTCAGAGACAATACGGGAATGACCATAATAATAGTTACCCACAACCTCGGGATAGTTTCCGAAATGGCTGATAACGTGATTGTTATGTACGCAGGGCACTCCGTGGAAAGCTCAAGTGTCAAGAATGTTATTTCTTCTCCTATCCATCCGTACACCAAGGCTCTCCTTTCCGCTGTTCCGGAAATAGGTAAATCCGTCGAAAACCTCTGCTCAATAAGGGGAAATGTACCCACTCCTTCGGAATTCCCGCGCGGTTGCCGTTTCTTCGGACGTTGCGATCTCTGCGATGCCCTTTCCCATGAGGAAAAAAGCTTGTGCGAAACAGATGTTCCCGTTTGGCGTGAAGAGCGTCCCGGACATTTCTGCAGATGCCATCATGCCGGAAAATCACTTGAGAAGGGAACCTTATCATGAATAAGTCCCTCACACCCCTTATCCTCATACTTGGGGCAGTTCTACTCATGAGCATAATAATAGTCAATACAAGATATGCTGAGTCATCTTCATCTTCAACTGTTTACACCATTCCATCACAGCTGGAACTCAGTCCCTTTTCACGAAGCAGGAAAACAACAACAGCCGCTCAGAATAAAAACCGGATACCAAATTCGTCCGAGCTTAAAGTTGACACTTCCGCCATATTCGTCGAGGCACAAACCCTACTCAAAAAAGGAGATCCCGAAAGTGCCGAAGACAGGCTTCGCACTCTGCTTATATTTGAACCCGAAAACCTCCCCGCCCTGAACATTCTGGGAGAAATCCTCTATCGCTCAAGAAAATATAGGGATGCTGAATTCGTCTTCCGGAAACAGCTTGCCATTAATCCCAGAGAATCAAATGTTTACAATAATCTCAGCTCCGCTCTCGCCAAACAGAATAAATTCGACGAAGCGGTTAAAACCGCTGAGGAAGGTTTGAAGATCATGCCTGACTCAACGCCCATACTTCTCAATCTCTCGGGCATGTACTCGGTTATGGGAGAAAAGAAAATATCCGTCGAATACTTTAAAAGAGTTTATGAAAAAATAGGCAGTGATATCCTCCAAATTTCGGGGGACCCTACCCTGAAAAATATTCATGACGAACCCGGATTCATCTCCATCGTTAAAAAAGCGGAAGAAAAATCCGCAAAGAAGGCATCCCCTCAAAATAGGTTTTAAGTATCATGGGAAAAATAAAGGTGCTTCCGGAACACGTCTCTAACAAGATTGCCGCGGGCGAGGTCATCGAAAGACCTGCCTCCGTAGTGAAGGAACTTACTGAAAATTCCTTGGACTCCGGGGCTCTGTCAATCTCCGTAAATGTCGAAAAATCCGGATCTAAACTAATTTCCGTTTCCGACAATGGTTCCGGAATGGACCAGGACGACGCACTCCAATGCCTTGAACCACACGCAACTAGTAAGATATTCAGCGAAAAGGATATACTCGAAATATCCAGTTTCGGTTTCCGCGGTGAGGCCATTCCCAGCATCGCATCTGTTTCAAGATTTACCCTGAGAACGAGGATGAAAGGTTCCATGGAAGGCACCGAAGTAAACGCCATAGGAGGAAAAGTCCTTAGCGCCGCCCCGGCAGGATGCGCGCCCGGAACAGAAATATTGATTAAAGATATCTTCTTCAATACCCCCGCAAGAAAAAAATTCCTCCGCTCCGGCCCCACCGAGGACAGTCATATCCAGCAGGCTCTCATGATGCTCGCTCTCCCGAACCCGCATGTCTCGTTTGAACTCGTAATGGATGGTAAAAAAATATTCTCATCACCGGCGGCGGATACCATTCTCCCACGCGTCAGGACATTTTTCGGGCAGGAGATGGAGAAGGGATTGATGCCGTTAAAATACAGTGCCTCCGACATAAAAGTTTCAGGCTACATAGCTCGGCACGGCTTTTCCAGAACCAGCCGCCGCGAGCAGAGAGTATTCATAAACGGCAGACCTGTCGAAGCCCTCCCCGTTTATCAGGGGATTAGGGAAGGCTACGGCTCGCTGGTTGAAAAAGGACGCTTTCCGCCGGTGATACTTTTTCTCAGATTGGACCCGCAACTTGTCGATGTAAATGTACATCCCGCCAAACGCGAGGTTCGCTTTAGAAATCCGCAATTGATAAGCTCAGTTGTATCAGAGGCCATAAGATCGACCCTCAGGCTTGCCGCCGGGCCAAGCACTTCCGTAAACTCCTCAATTTCACTTAGAGCAATGCTTGAGGGTGCAGGAATATCATATCAGCCATCACCGAGGGAAGAGCAATACCTTGGACTCAAGGATCTTACTGATGAAAAAGAGAATATGCCGCCATGTGAGGAAAAGACTTTTTCGGATCAGGAATATTCACAGCCCCTCCATTTTCAAGGAGTTCCCGAACTACCGGGCAGCGGCCCCCTGAAAATACTTGGTTTTCTCGGAGATACGTATGTTATTGCCGCGGGGGCAACAGGGCTCATGATAATTGACCAGCATGCCGCGCATGAACGTGTTCTCTATGAAAGGATTCTCAAAAATGCCGGTGGTCAACTTTCACAGAGACTCCTTATCCCTGTAACGCTGGAAGTTTCAAAAACAGCCATGCATATTGCCGAAAAACTAGGTAACCTCCTTTGCGAGACAGGCTTCGAAATCGAGCCTTTCGGGCAGAACTCAATAATAGTCAATGCCATACCTTCTGACGTAAAACAGGAAAATGTTTCAAGTCTTATAACCTCTCTTCTCGATAACCTCGTTGAAGACGAGTCAACCGGAAAGAATTCCACAGATCTTGAGAAAATAGCGATGGCCGCCTGCAAATCTGCCGTAAAAGCCAACGATAAGCTTTCAATGGAGGAGGCCCTCTCCCTCCTTCACCAGATGGCTCACTGCGAAATGCCCTTTTCCTGCCCGCACGGAAGGCCGACCGTCATAAATATTTCGATTGGCGAACTTGAGAAAAGGTTCGGAAGAAAGTAATCATTCACTTGATTTTACGAGTTTTACCGGCAATAATATCCGCGTAACCAGATAAGGGAAACTTGACAATGGACCCCGACAAAAAAGATATTTTTAAGCAGATGCGGCTCGAAATGGTATATTCCCAGCTCACACCGCGCGGCATAAAAAACAACGCCGTGCTTGAAGCCATGAACAACGTTCCGAGGGAAATATTCGTGACGGAAGAGAATATACCGGTGGCCTATCACGACTGCCCGCTGCCGCTCTTTTTCGGACAGACCATCTCCCAGCCTTACATAGTTGCGTTAATGACAGAACTTTTGAAAATTCCGGAAAAGGCTGCCGATACAAAAATTTTGGAAGTCGGCACGGGTTCGGGCTACCAGGCCGCGGTACTCGCTTACATTGGATGCCGCGTCACATCAGTTGAAAGGATACCGGATCTCGCGTCATTCGCGCGGATTAATCTAGCAAAGCTACCGTATGCCGACCGCATAACCATAGTAAACGGTGACGGTTCGGAGGGCTTTACGCAGGCCTCCCCCTATGACCGCATTATTGTTACAGCCGCCGCCCCTGAAATACCACCGGAACTTGTGGAACAGCTTGCCCGCGGCGGACGCATGGTTATTCCATGCGGTGACCTTTTCACTCAGCAGCTTATTGTCGTCGATAAGGCAAGTTCAGGCAAAATCAGTCTGGAAAAAGGTATTGCGTGCCGCTTCGTCCCTCTCATCGGGAAAGAGGGCTTTGAAAGTTGTTGAAGGCAATTTTTTGGGACAATGACGGCGTGCTTGTCAGTACCGAACACCTTTATTTCGAATCCAACAGGGCAACTCTAGCCAAATACGGTTTCAATCTTTCGCTTGAACAATTCAAGGAAATAAGTCTTCGTCAAGGCAAAAGTGTTTTCGAGCTCCCCGGTTTTACACCGCCGCCGGAAGAAGCACAGAAAAGAATAAGAGACGAACGCAACGCCCTGTTCTCTCTCATGCTGGAAAAGTCTCAGGATAAGCTCCTTAAGTGTGGCGTTAAAGATGCCCTGGAAAGACTTTCTCCCACATACGCAATGGGAATAGTGACCAGTTGCCGCAAAGAACATTTCGAAATAATTCACCGTGAAACGCAAATCCTTCACTATTTCAGATTTATTATTTCGGAGGGCGATTATCCGCACTCAAAACCCCATCCCGCCCCATACCTGACAGCTCTTGAAAAATCAGGGTTTGAGGCTGATGAATGCGTTGTCGTTGAGGATTCGGAACGCGGGCTCGCCGCCGCAGCTGCCGCCGGAATAAAGTGCTTCGTAATTCCCGACGCTCTTACGGCGGACGGCGATTTCGGCAGAGCCTTTAAAGTCCTTGAAAATGTAAGTCAGCTCGAAGGCGAACTCGCAAAGCTCTGAATCAACCGAGTTTTGTGGCGTCGAGGAATTCTTTCAGGGAATCCTGCCAGAACGGTCTTTTGAAATCAAGTATGCCGTCTATTTTAGAACAGTCAAACTTCGAGTTGAGTGGACGTCGTGCCGGGGTCTTGAAATCACTTGAAGAACATGGCAGAACTTCAATATCAATGCCGAGACTTTTAAACGCAAAAAGCGCTGTCTCGTAACGTGTTGTGTAGCCCGATGCCGCAAAGTGAAATAATCCCGCCGGCGTTTTCTCAAGAAAACAGATTATAGCATTCGCCACATCGGCGGTATGGGTAGGAGAACCCGTCTGATCGTTGACAATTTTGAGCGATTTATTTTTCTGCGCAAGCGAGACTATCTTCGTTATGAAATTGTTCCCGTATGTTCCGTAAGTCCACTGTATTCTGATAATGGAATACCCACAACCTGAAGCAATTAAGAGTCTTTCGCCTTCGAGCTTGGTACTCCCGTAAATACTGAGAGGGTGTGGCGTATCGGTTTCTGAAAGTGGGTCTTCTTTCGTGTCGCCGAACACAAAATCGGTGCTGATATGGACGACATATCTCCCGTATTTGCGGGCGAGCACTCCAAGCATTCCGGGAGCTACGGCATTGACTTTTTCGGCAATTTCCCGTTCGCTTTCGGCCTTGTCAACATTCGTATAAGCGGCGCAGTTGACAATCATGTCTGAAGATGCAACCGCATCCTCAAGCATTTCCTTGTTGCTAATGTCGAAGTCCGGAAGGTCGTAAATAATTGGTTCAAACCCTTTTGCATTCACCGCGGCATTCAGATCCAAACCCAGCATTCCGCGCCCGCCAAGAATTGCGACTTTCTTCATTTCGGGGGCGCTTCTTCCACTAGTTTCTGTACTTTCGCGAGTGACTCGAATGTTCCGGCATCGCTCCACCAGCCCTGCATGGAACTCCATGTCATTTTCCCGGATTTAATGTAATGGTTGTTCACGTCCGATATTTCGTATTCGCCCCTTCCCGAAGGCTTGAGGGTTTTAATTATATCGTAGACGCCTCCATCGTAGAAGTATACGCCTGTAACGGCGAGATTTGATTTTGGAACTTTCGGCTTTTCCTCTATGGAAACGACTTTTGAGCATTCGACTTCGGCAACACCGAATCTTTCCGGATCGTGTACTTCTTTAAGAAGGATATGAGAACCTGAACCGATTTCTGCGTATTTTTCCAAATATGGGGTTAGCGAATCTTCGAAGATATTGTCGCCGAGAATGACGGCTACCGCCTTGCCGCCCGCGAAGTTTTCCGCCAGCGCAAGCGCCTGTGCGATTCCGCCAGCCTCGTCCTGAACCTTGTAAGTAAACTTGCAGTCGAAGTCCTTGCCTGAGCCGAGAAGGTTGACTACGGAACCCATGTGATCCATTCCGGTTACAATCAGAATTTCTTCAATTCCAGCATTCCTGAGCTTTTCTATGGGATAATAGATCATCGGTTTTCGCCCAATGGGCAACAGGTGCTTGTTGGTAACCTTTGTGAGCGGCTTGAGCCGTGTGGCTGTGCCGCCCGCCAGAATAACGCCTTTTATAAAGTTTTTCATCTTCTCCAACTTTTTAGTTGAACAAATCTTTGCCGAAAGCCGGAAGGACGAACGCCGCCCTGTGGATTTCGGGACTGTAATATTTCAGTTTTTCTTTCATTGTCTTGTCTGGCTGACGTGACGGGGTTTTAACGTCGTTGCCGAGAGAACCTATGCATATACCTATATTGCCGCCCGGGTATGTGGGAACGAGCGTTACCGCATAACCATAGACGGGGAAAAGGGTTTTTGCTATATTTATGAGGCTTTTTACGATGTCCTTGTGGAAAAAGATGGACTCGGCCTGAGTGGCGATCATTCCGCCAGGTCTGAGCGCTGTTTTCATTCCCTCGTAAAAGGAGTGCTTGAAGAGTGTTTCGGCAGGACCTACCGGGTCGGACGAATCGACGATTATCACATCGTAGTACTGCTGGCGGTTTTTGATAAACTCGCTTCCGTCCATGATATGGACAGACACTCTGGGATCAGAAAAACCGCAGGCCATCGACGGGAGAAATTTTTTTGATACATTGATTACGTCCTCATCGATTTCACATATATCAATTTCCTTTACAGAAGAATGCTTTGCCGCTTCGCGGAGGATGCCTCCATCACCGCCGCCTATCACGAGTACGCGTTCTGGGTTTGAATGGGCAAAAATGGGAATATGGGTAAGCATTTCCTGATAGCCGGACTCGTCAAATTCGGTGGCCTGGATGACTCCGTCGAGGACGAGCATAGTTCCACAGGATTTTGTCCTGTATACATCTATTTCCTGGTATTTGCTTTTTCTGCTGTATAGGGTTTCCTCTATTTCCAGAGATAATGCCCACCCCGGCCAAAGCGGGCTGGTTTCAGAAAACCAGCCGTTGATCAGTTTTCCCATTATTTACCCTGTGTTTCTGCGCTATTTGCGGAGCGCTACTTGCATTTTATAATGGGACCCCTTGAAGAACTCGATTGCGAATTCCGCTACTTCTCTAGGCTCATAGAACTTACAGCTGAATATATCCAGGTACGCTGCCTTTGTCGCGTTTGCAAAATGACCTGAGACCAAAGATGTTTCAATCAGTTGTGTCATGCTAAATCCGGCTATTTGTTCATTTTCGCCGAAATCGACGACAACGCAATCGCCAAACCTTTTCAGATTGATTTTTTCACAGAGAGCCAAAACAAATTCTCTGACTTTGTCGGCATTTGTGATGATGCTCTCATCGCAATTGTAAATATCGACAGATGAAAGAAGGCCCCAGGCGTTGCTGAGCTCGAATTTCTTTTTCCATGAAAGTGTATAAATATGTGACCGGTCTTCAACAACCGGCACCAGTTTTTCTATTCCATTGTTGGAAACAATGCCTCTGTTCATATCTGCTGAAACAATTGCCTCTTCCGCACCGAGGCCTCTCTTAAGTGACTCTACGGCTACATTGAAGCTGATGAGGTCGCCACAGGTAAAAATATCCACTGCCGCGTAATCGTGTTCCGGCCATGCGTGTACGGAAAAATGGGACTCGGCGATGATTACCATGCCGCTTACGCCCTGGGGTTCAAAGGAGTGAAAGGATGAGGAAAGAACGGTCGCTCCGCTTTCTTTTGCCGCGTTTATGAAAATCTCTTCGACTTTTTTGGGATCATTGAGGACAAGATGGTCACAGTCATAATACTCTATAGTCATGTGCCTGCCAAGAGCAAATCGTGCTTCGTGGTGATGCTTGTGCTGCGCCGATGCGGCACATTTTTTTCCTCCATAATCAAGAGCTTTGGTGATCATTGAGATTCCCTCCTTTGTTTCAGTTTTGTCCTCTTTGCGGAGCGCTGCACTGGGAATTGACCCAAGCTTCAAAGGCCTCCAGTGCTGCTTTTTGTTTTTCCTGTTTATATATCAATTCCACGAAGGCCTTCTGTTTTTCGAACTCGTCTAAGGAGGGAATTTCCCTTTTAGCGACGAATACGAATATGGCGCCTTCAGGCACATCCTTTACTGACGATACTTTCCCCTGGGCGGTATTCATAGCGAGCTCAGCGGCGGCAGGGCCGTTCTGTATTTGAACTCTTTCCTTATAAAGGGGAATGAACGTATCAAGCTTCTCTATTTTCAACTTTTTCGAAAGCTGGCTTATTTCCTTCTGGGCATCGGCTGATTTATCGAGAGTCGATCTAAGTTCTCTCGCCTTTTCGCGGGCGAGTTGAGCGGCCTTGATTTCAATAAGCTGTTTCGCTATCTTACTTTTAACGGTGTTATATTCAGCTTTTGCTGCGGGTTGTTTTCCTTTCAGGAGCGCCACATAGGCTGCCTTTGCTCCCTGAATCGGGTCGGATACCGGCATTCTTTCCTGGAGCTGAGAGATATTGTTTACAAGCTGGCTGTCTTTTCCTATTCCCTTTATGGAGTCCGCGCTGATTTCAAACCAGTCTGTATCAACCGTCCCAAAATTATTTTTCTTTGCCTCGTCCTGAAATATGCTGACAGCCGCGACATTATTTTCCGAAGAAGCATTTTCAAGAGCTTCATAGACTTTTTCCGCGAATTTTTGAGCGGATTCCATCGCAAGCGTCTTGCTCTTTTCATTTATAAGTTTGACTTTTATTCCAGGCATCGCCTTATCAAACGGAATTGTTTTTTTATCCTTGTCCTTGCCTTCTGTAAATTCAGCTATGTTCTGGTCGTAATAGAGTTTAATATCTTCGGGGATAATGGATTTAGCGGCACTTTTAACAAAGTTCTGATAGCTAAAAGAAACGAGATCCGCCCTCGTCTTCGGTGCTGTGAGATAGCTGTCTTTATTTGCCTCGTAGAAATTTTTGAGGTCCTTTTCTTCAATCCTTATATCCTTTTTGAAATCGGCGGCAAGCAAGCTAATGAGGCTTACGTCAAACTTTTCGTGGACAGCCTTGAAAAATTCCCTCACCTCATCATCGGTAACTATGACATTCTCGGTAACCTGATTGATAAGCTTCTGGATGACAAGAGACTGCCGTGCGGCATTGTCCAAGTCCTGGCTGCTGAAGCCCGCCGGAACCAGCTGATTTTTTATATAGGCTTCAAGTTTGGATTTATCGAAGCCGGCACCTTCTTTCGCCGCGAATACCGGCATCCTCTTCATGAAGTCAGCGAGTTCCTGAGTTCCGACCTTGATCCCCTGGTTATCGCCCGCCCTGACCATACAGATTGTCTCGAAAGCGCGCGATTCCGCCATCTGCGACACAAACGATGCCGACGGCGGGAAACCAGTCTGAAGCGAAAGAGCGACACAGCCAAGTCTTACTTGCTCATACATGTCATCGCGAGAAATGGTCTTCCCAAAGGCTTTTCCATATGATGCACCGGCGCCGCGTCCTGAAAAAAGGCTGGTGAACCCGGGGGTCAGAAATCCTACAAACGATACGATAATTATAATCGTTATTATGCCAAAAAGCCATCTGCCGTGCTTATTAAAAACACTGTTCATGCTCCTGATTACCATGGCACAGCAACTCCCTCATTTTTAATCTATGGTTTTTAACGAGCCTATAAAATAGGATAACCGGCAGTATTTGCAAGAAAATAATCTAATTTTCCGGAAAATAAAGGACAATGTCTGTGTTATATATAAAATTTCCGAAAAAACACATCGCTCCTTCAAATGGAATAAATACTTCTTCCTTCAAAAATATCAGAAAAAAACCTTGTTATTACCCGTTTGTGATGTAGATTTCAGTTTCGTATTTTCGGGATTTTTACACATAATTAAGAAAAGATAAAACAAGGAGAACATTTAAAAATGCTTAAAGACAGCCTTATGATAGCTCAGGCCGCGGCAACAGAAGCAGGCGCCGCCGCAACACAGACTGCCGCTGAAACCGGAGCAGCGCAGACTCAACAACCCGGCGGAAGCATGTTCGGTCCGTTCGGAATCATAATTATTCTCGGCATAATGATATTCCTTCTCTTCAGATCGCAGAAAAAGGAAGCTCGGCGCCGCCAGGAAATGCTTAATTCCATAAAGACCGGCGACAAAGTCGTTACCGCCGGCGGAATATACGGAGAAGTCACTAGCGTTAAAAATGACTCGTTCGTGGTAAAAATAGCCGACAACGTAAAAATAGAGGTCTGCAAAACAGGGGTGAATACTGTGGTCAATAATGCCGCTCCCGCGGAAAATAAAAGCCCCGATTACAATAAGGACAGCAAGTAATAATGAATAACAGGCCCATTCTCTGGAGAGCGGTTTTCGCCGTTTTTGTGATAGTCGTTTTCGCACTGTCAATCTACCCCCTCCACCAGAGGGACTTTTATGAAACATTCAAGGGACTAGCCTCTTTCAGCAATGACAAGGATAAAGAGCTGGTCTACAACATAATCAAAACGGCAAGAGAAAAGCAGGCCGCCGATAAAAACCTCTTCTCGTCAGTAGCCTTTGAACAGGCTATGGCGGAAAAGGGCGTCGATCTCACTAAATTCGTCAAAACCAAGGGCATCACCGATAACTATGACGTGATAAGCCTCGTCAGAAAAAATGCCAGCAGTTCCATCCGATTGGGACTCGACCTCAATGGAGGGGCTGAGTTCTTCCTCGAAATAGAACCCGACGAGGAAACCGCCGAAAAACTGAAAAACAAACAAGCCGACCTTAAAGAGTTTAAAAAGGAGTTTGAGCGTTTCAGGGACATCAGCATCGAAATACTGAGAAACCGTCTCGAAGAAGAAAAAATATATGAAGCCGAGATCACCCCCGCAGGCGAAAATTTCATATCTCTCAAAGTACCTATCGTCTCCAGAGATGAAAAGGTAAAACTTCAAAACCTCATAAAAAGATCCGCAAAACTCCAGTTTAAACTGGTCCATCCAAACAACACCGAACTTATCAGGCAATACAACGAAAATCCTGGAAAATTCAATATCCCCCTCGGCTACCAGAAAATGGAAAGTCAGGTACTTTCAAAAGACGGTTCAAAATCCGAGAAACACATCTACTTCGTCTATAAAAAATCCGAAATGACCGGAAAAAATATCAAAGACGCATTCGCCACAACCGACGAGTTCGGACAGAAAAAAATTATTCTTAACTTCAATGACGCCGGAGCCAAAGAGTTCGGCGATGTCACCAACAGAAATGTAAAGCGGGAACTGGCTATAATCCTTGACGGAAAACTCTACTCAGCCCCCGTCATCAACGGTGCCATATGGGGAGGAAACGCCGAAATAACAGGACGCTTCTCGAAGGAAGAAGCCCAGGGTATCGCAAACGCCCTGAAAAGCGGAAGTCTTCCCGTTAAAATCAACGTCGCCGCCGTATTCGACACTGACCCCACACTCGGACGAGAATCCGTCAGGAATGGCCTCTACGCCGGGGTAATCGCAACATTTCTAATCATGCTCTTTATGGGCGTCTATTACCTGCGACTCGGATTGGTAGCCGATGTCGCCCTCCTCATAAATATCGTACTCATGCTGGGATTCTTTGCCGCCTTTGAGGCAACCCTCACACTTCCCGGCATCGCCGGCATAATCCTGAGTATAGGTATGGCAGTCGACGCCAACGTGCTTATCTATGAGAGGATAAGAGAAGAACTCGCCAAGGACAAAGGTATTTACCACGCAATCGAACTCGGTTACGACAGAGCGTTCACAACGATTTTTGACTCGAACCTGACCACGCTCTTCATCGCCGTAATCCTCATGTGGTTCGGCTCAGGATCAATTAAAGGATTCGGGGTCGCCCTCACTATCGGTATTATAACAAGTATGTTCACGGCGCTTTTCCTTACCAGACTGATACTTGACGTTACCGCCAAGTATATGCCGATAAAATCAATAAAAATGCTTCAGCTTTTCAAAAAACCCAACTTCGATGTCCTCCGTGTCCGTTATATCACGGGTGCCGCATCCATTATCGTCATAGCTGTTTCCCTCGCATTTATGGGAGTTAAGGGGGGAAATATTTTTGGAATCGACTTCACGGGCGGAATACAGGTTACATTCAGCTACGACAAATACGTACCGCAGGCTGAAATTGCCAAGGTACTCGATAACAATAAGTTCCCGGGCGCAAAGGTTACATATAAGACATCAACAGTCTCTTTGGGCGACAATAAAAAGCTGGAAATCCTGATAAGAGACTCGGAGCTCGCCGACAATAAAAATCAGGAAAGCAGCCCAAAAGACCGAATAAGCGCTATACTTGAAAAAAATTTCCCTGAATCCCATTTCCGCGGCGGACAGGAAATTTCGATAGGTGGTCTTATCGGCTGGGAGTTCAGCAAATCCGCAATATTCTCTCTCGTTCTTTCGTTGATAGGTATAATCCTTTACGTATCAGTGCGATTTGAGTTTTCGTACGCAATAGCCGGTATAGTCGCCCTCGTGCATGACGTTATAATATCTACAGGCATATTCCTCTTTTGCGGCGGGGAAATATCATTGAACGTAATAGCGGCACTCCTCACAATAATAGGTTATTCAATAAATGACACTATCGTGGTATTCGACAGAATACGTGAAGATGCCAAACTAGAAAAGAATATGAGCTACAAGCAGATTATAAATCTCAGTATAAACCAGACTTTGAGCAGAACGGTTCTGACGGCTTTCACAACCCTTATCGCCGTGCTTATACTCTACGTCATGGGCGGCGTGGCTGTAAAAGACTTCGTCTTCGTAATGCTTGTAGGCTTGATAGTAGGTACATATTCTTCTATCTTTATAGCAAGTCCGATCGTGGCCGTGTGGCATAGAAAGATCGGCGCAGGCATTAAAGATCCCGTACCGCAAAAGGGACAGGTAAAGCAGGAAAGCGTCTGAATTATATCAGGATGCTGAGAGAATTTCTTTAAGGATAAGCCTGGCGACTTCTATTTTAGGGGCCGCCGGGATTTCAAGAATAGTTCCGTTACGGGAAATCAACGTAACGGCATTCAGATCCGAACCGAAGCCCGTTTCGTTACCGCTCACGTCATTAGCCGCTATCCAGTCAAGATTTTTCCTAACGAGTTTGGCATGTGCGTTCTCCAAAAGGTTTTCGGTCTCAGCCGCAAAACCTACAAGTACCTGCCCGGGCTTTTTCATGGCTCCCAGACTGGCAAGTATGTCCTCCGTCTTCTCAAGTTCTATAATAAGCGAAACTGATTCCTTTTTCATCTTCTGCGGAGCTTGCAGCACGGGACGGTAATCCGCTACCGCCGCCGCCATTATTGTTATGTCTGAATCCGGAAATATCCTTTTTGTTTCAGCTGCCATTTCAGAAGCGTTTTCAACTTTTATTAATTTTATTCCGCACGGGGCAGGGAGCGAAACGGGTCCGCTTATAAGAGTAACGTCAATATTCATTTCTCTCCCGGCCTCGGCAATGGCGTAGCCCATTTTTCCCGAGGAAAAATTCGAGATATAGCGGACAGGGTCGATTTTTTCTATTGTAGGACCTGCCGTTACGAGGAGTCTCATTTTTTTGCCCTGATGTAGAATGGTCTTGACTTGGGATGTCTGAGTATACGGCATGCCGGACACATAAATATATCAAGCCCGAGTATTTCGGCTTTTTTGTTGATCTTTCTCACGGTAATCTCGTCCTTTTCGCCGAGTTCAAAATATTCCGGCGAATTGTCCGCTACCAGGACTGCGGGGCCTCTTGTGATTTGGATCTTCACTTCGGAATCTTCGGGAAGCACGAGATGATTGGTAAGCTCGGTACTGTTGCTGAAGGCCAGCCCGATACCAACCCTGAAGACACTGTGTGTTATGCTTCTGTAGTAAGCGGTGCTGCCATGAACGGTGGAAACGCCTACTCCGTCACCTACAATATCGTCGGCGTAAAGTTCACCGTCTATCCACACGTTGTAGCGCAAGGCGCTGACGTGCTCGCGATTATGGATAAAAACATCATTTATGCCGACTATGGATTTTTTTCCGTAGAACCCCGCTATTTTTATAAGCTCGCTCTTTTCAAGAAGGCCGGAATTGAGCATTGCTATCTGTTTTTCATAGGAGTGCAGCGGGCAGAGCGCCGCGGTCCTGCTGTCCCGCATGGGGAACTTGGAAATTCCGGGATATTTTCTTTCCGCGCCGAGCATCGCTCCATCGCCGCCGTGAGTTATGATAAGATCCGGATTTTTAGCGCAGAACGTAAATCCTGCCTTTTTCAGGAGAGAATCTATATCGTCAAGATAACGACCTTCTGTCCATATTTTCAACTTTTTCATTTAAGTAATCCGTCCTTTCCAATACTCTTAGCATAAGCTGTGACAGAGTAAAGCACGACAGCCGCACAATTCCCCACGTTTATAGAAGTTTTCCCTCCGAACATAGGCAGACCAACAACTCCGTCGCACTCATCGATAGTTTCCTGAGCTATGCCCAGCGCCTCGTTGCCGAAGACCAACGTTAGAGGAAAGGAATAAGAATACTCCCATGCGGAAGGGCTCCCAGTAACACTTTCCACCGCAAGAACTTCTGCCATCCCCTCTTTCTTTAATTCTCTTACTGCTTCAAGCGATGTTTCAAAAGAGCGGCACGGCACTATTTTATCGGTGCCCATCGCGGTTTTGACAAGCTTAGGATGCGGCGGGGCCGGGGTATATCCGCAAGCTATAATCTCTTTAACACCAACAGCTTCTGCAATTCGAAATATATTGCCTGTATTGTGGGCGCTCCGGAGCCTGTCAAGAACGATTGTTACATTTGAGAGCATTAAAAAATCTTTCCCGTTGACACAAAGCTATCTGCGTAGTGTATCATTTATCCTCTTCATTTGCCAGGAATATTATCAAATAGTCTGTAAAGCCCGCAGCGATAGGAAATTATTCTTTTAAAAGATTGTTAACAACTTGTTGATAATTTCTAAAACAGCTGTGTAGCCCCTCAATATGCGGAAGAAGAAGCGTCAAAATAGGAATAACTATCATTTTTACAACTCTTTCGCTTAGCTAGAGTATAACTACCTTACTTGCAATTACTTAAGATATTGGAGTTTTTTTAATCCCATGATTATAAAGGAATTAAAACTTTAAAAGCCGCCATTTGCTGAAGAAAATCCGTAGAGGAACCTATTTGTTAATAAGTTGTCTGAAATGTGTGGAATCCGCTCTTATTTAAGCCTTTTCAAAAGATACGCTATCTCACCCTTCTTCGTGAGGGGAATGATGGTATTTCTATAGTATTCCACTGCGGTTTCGGGGTTTATGAGATATCTAACCTTCGGATTTGCCTTGGACTGGATACTCTCAACTTTTTCCCTGACCCTGTCGACGATTTTGTCTTCGACCTCTTTTCTCGTAAGTTTTAGATTCAGAGCCTCAACGTCATGCGCCGTTATGAGGGCGGAATACGTTTCTGGATCGGCTGAAAATTTGCATTCGGAGACGTAAAGGGCACCAAAATGTATTCTGCGGGCTATTGACTGAAGGGCGTAAACGTCGTGTTCCGTGCTGGAGCCGTACTGTCCGTCGTCGCCGGGGCGACAAAGTTTTTTAAGAAGATCAAGGTAGCTTGTCTCTATTTCCAAACTCATGTTGATAGATTCATAATCGTCTATTACAAGTCCCGAAGGCGGCATTGAAACAATCCGCATTGCCTGCGGAAGACCCTTACAAAAAGGCCGTTCTTCAGGGGCCTTGAACCGTCCGAACTGCGCGTCCATTGACTCCTGAAAAAAAAGCCTGAGCTTGAAAAGGCTTTTCTCCTCCTCGTTCATAAAACCGCTTTGGCCGGGGAGATAGATCTTCTCGTTAAGCCGGAACTGGGCGCGGTCTATAAGTTTTACGATGATGGTTTCCTCAAGACCTTCGAGCTTCGATGCGATTATATTCAAATCCAGGCTCATTTTTCTCCCTGATTACTTGCTTACTACCGTGCTGAGAACGTCCGGTTTTATATCAAGATAGCGCAGGGTCCTCTCGCTTATTTCCCTGAATGCCGGAGCGGAAATAGTTCCTCCGTATTCCGCCCCCTGCGGCTCGTCGACCGTAACGAAAAGGACGAATGCCGGATTGTCCGCTGGGACGAAGCCGGCAAAGGAAGCGAAGAATTTTGAGTGCGAGTATTGACCATTTATAACTTTCTGTGACGTCCCTGTTTTTCCCGCCACCTGGTAACCGTCTATCGCGGCCTTTGTAGCGGTGCCGCCCTTCTGGGTAACAAGTTTCATCATGCTCACAATCTGCTGATGTGTCTTCGAGTTTTTAAATATTTTCATTCCCGGCTTCACCGGAATTTTTATTATATGGCCCGTATCGGGGTTCTCAAGCTTATCTATCATTCTGAGTTTAACAAGATAGCCGCCATTGGCAAGAGCGCAATACGCCCTTACAAGCTGAAGCGGGGAGACTCCTATACCCTGCCCTATCGGGAAACGTGTTATTGAAAGGGTGTCCCATTTCTTCAACGGCCTGAATATGCCGGAAGTTTCGGGTTTTAGAGGTACGCCTGTTTTGTCGCCAAACCCGAAGCTTTTTAGTGTGTAGTATAAATGTCGCTCACCCATTTTAAGCGCTATTTTAGCGGTTCCTATGTTACTGGACTTCTGTATTATCTGTGAGACGGTCAGAAGCGAGAGGGGATGTGAGTCCCTGAGCATTTTTCCACCATAGAACCATGCGCCGTTTTCGCAGTCAAAAGATGTATTTGGAGTTACTATTCCACTGTCGATGGCGCCTGCTACCGCCATTGGTTTCATGATTGAGCCTGGCTCAAAAATATCTTCAGTTATCCTGTTACGCCAGGCGTCGGGGTCAAGCATTGACTTGCGGTCGTTGGGGTTGAATGTCGGGCGCTGGGCTACCGCGATTATGCTTCCGGTAAAAGGATCGGCCATTATGGCGTAAGCCGCGCGCGGCTTCCATTTGTCCATGAGTTTGTCCAGCTCCTCTTCCAGTATTGCCTGTATCGGCTCCCTGATTGTGAGATAGACATTCATTCCGTCCTTGGCATCGTCAATTTTATTTTGCCATCCATAGGAAAGTGGAAGGCCGTCTCTGGCTCTTTCGTAGTGGATTTCGGAGCTGGAGGGTTTGATGAACTCGTTGAAAAATTTCTCAAGTCCTATTACGGCGATAACTTCATCACGGTCTATATTGGTAAAGCCGAGAATGTTGGCGAGCAGTTCATTTTTCGGGTAATATCTCTTGGTGGTTTCCTTAAAGCTTATTCCTTTGATTTTCTTTTTCTTAAGCGCGTCCTCTATATCCTTGGCTGTTTTAAGTTCGACATTTGAAGCTATAAACGCATAATTGTTTTTGATTCCGACAGGTTTCCCATTTATTTCAGAATTCCTGGTCTTCTTCATAAGGCGTTTGACGAGATCGTCCTTTTTGAGTTCTGGAAGCTCTTTTGCAATGATTCCTGCGGCAATCCGGCAGTTTTCCTCGTCTCCTATTATTTCAGGGTCGGCGCAGAGATCAAAGCATGGAATATTTCCCACGAGGAGATTTCCGTCGTAGTCATATATTTCGCCACGTTTTCCCTGTTTTGTCTTGACGGAGGTATAGGTGTCGCGCGCCTTGCCATAGAGCTCATCGTGGCGGGTTATCTGTACTTCATAAAGGTGAAAAGCCAGCCAGGCCAGTACAACAAAAAAGATAAGACACATTATTTTAATTCTGGTGGAGATTGCATCGTTTCTCGTCATGCGGCGACCTCTTTATCTTTTTGAGACATCTCTGGTTTTTTCTCTTGTAAGGTCTCTTCTGCCAGGTATGCCGTCAAGAAGCGGATGCACTTGTTCCGGTGAGGGGAAGCGCAATGCGAGCTTAAAAGCTTCGACCTTCTTTTTTATGTGAGGCCAACAGGTAAGCCGTTCCCTGTCAATTTTGATATTTTCTATTTCTCTGTCTATTTCGTGTATTCTGACTTTTACGAGGACCGCCTGCCTGTTAAGCCGTTCAATTTTTTCATTGATTGAAATTCTGAGTGTTACTACTCCAAAGATCGCAATCCCGAAAAAGAATACTTTGCCGATAAACAATAAATAGGCTGTCCCGCCTGATTTATTTCTCCTGCGTCTCGCCATATCATCCGTTTTAAAATTTCTCACATGGAGATTCATCTCATCAAAACCCTCTGCTTTTAGTCCAGCCTTATGACTGGCTATATTTTTTCAGCGGCCCTCAACTTAGCACATGAGGCACGTCTGTTCTTTTCCAATTCTTCTCGTCCCGCGACTATCGGCTTCTTCGTCAATATCCTGATTTCGGACTTCTTGCCGCACACGCATATTGGGAAACCGGGCGGACACACGCATTCCGACGCCTTCACCCTGAAGAAGTTCTTCACCATCCTGTCCTCAAGCGAATGAAAGCTTATAGCAACCATTCTTCCGCCGGGCCGAAGCGCCAGAAATGCCTCGTCCAAGGCTGTCTCAATCTCGCGCAACTCGTCGTTCACGGCAATCCTCAGGGCCTGAAAACAGAGAGTAGAGGATGGCATTCTGCCGGGAATCGATTTACCGAGCAGCTCCTCGCAGAGCTCCACAAGCTCAAGCGTCCTCGTAAATGGCCTTTTCTTTCTGCGTTCGACGATGCCCCTCGCCAGTGCGCGGGCCTTCCGTATCTCTCCGTATTCGCGGAAGATACGTTCAAGTTCGCCCTGGTCAGCCGTATTTAGAAAGCGACCGGCAGTGCCCGGGGACCGTTTGTCCATCCGCATGTCCAATGGACCGTCCAGCCTTAGGGAAAATCCTCTCTCCGGGTTGTCTACCTGGGGAGATGATATTCCGAAGTCAAAGAGAACTCCATCGGCATAAGCCCACCCAGACTCTGCCATGAACCCCCTCAGACCGCTGAAACTTCCTCTCGCGAGATGCACGCGGCTGGCAGCGAAACGCAAATTCTCACGGGCCCCGTCAATAGCGTCGCCGTCGCGGTCGATCCCGAGCACTTCCGCCGCTTTATTTCTTTCGAGTATCAAAGAGCTGTGCCCGCCATAGCCGAGTGTAGCGTCTATCAGGCGGCACGGCCCGTCCCGCGGCATAAGCAGATTTACTGCCTCTTCCCTCAGAACGGGTATATGCGAAAATTTTTCTTCACTCATTTTTTATTCAGACTATCAATCGTCCCCTTAAGGGCAACCGTCAGGTCGTCGGGACGGGAGCTTATTTTTTCAAGTTCGTCAAAATAGTCATCAGCTCCAGCCTTCGACTGGTTGAGCCTCCACTCATTCACATCCCATAGCTGTGCGAACCACATCGCTCCTATCAGCATCACGTTTTCCGAAAGCTCAGCGTAATCAAGCAACGACTGGTTTATCTGTATCCGTCCCTGCCGGTCGCACCTGCATTCCTGGGCCTTCGAGGCAAATCGTGCGAGCGCGAGCGTTCCGTCCGCGCTTGCCGGAGAAACCTTTTTCGCCTTATCCAGAAAGTTCTCTTTGAACGTAACAAAGGGAATTATCTGAAGAATTTTATTCCTCCCGGGCACGATAACGAAGCGGTTTTCCTTCTCCTTGAAGCGCCAGGCCGAGGGAATGGCGATTCGTCTCTGTGAATCGAGACTATGCTCGAACTCACCGAGAAAGACCAAGTCATCCGCCTCAAAAGTTTTTTCTTCGCTATTGCTCACCTTTTTGCCCCTTTTTACCCCTTACAGAACCTAAATTAGACTGCGCCTCCCCTTTTTCAAGCTCTTTTTAAAAAAAATTAAAACCTCTTTATATTTGAGCTGCATAAGATTTTTGATAGAAATTCTTAAAAATCGTTTTTCTTTCCGGAATTTTAAGGTATAGGTAATGTTCAAATCAGAATGGAGGGAAAATCATGGGCGAAGTAAAACATCTTACGGAAGAAAATTTTGAGAGCGAAATAGGTTCCGGAGTCGCGCTTGTCGATTTCTGGGCTACCTGGTGCGGGCCATGCAAAATGCTCGGGCCAATAATCGACGAAGTCGCGAAGGAAATCGGTGATGACGCGGTTGTTGCAAAGGTAAATGTTGATGAAGCTCAGCAACTTGCGGCGAAATACAATGTCAGAAGTATTCCGGCCATCTTTATCCTCAAGGGCGGCGAAGTAGTAAACCAGTTCGTCGGCGTTCAGGACAAACAGAGCCTCATAAACGCGCTCAAGTCCGCCAAGTAGTACCGGAAACGATATGAAAGGCATATCCCCTCTGGAAGCCGCAGGCTTACTAACGCTTACGGCGGAAAAGGATATCTATGAACTTTTTTCGAGAGCTTCCGCCGCAAGGATTGAAAATTCCGCCTGCAAGCTTTCCCCGTGCATCATCCTTAACGCCAGATGCGGCGACTGTACCGAAAACTGCGCGTTCTGTGCGCAGTCGAAAAGCGCGTCGGCCGCAATCAATCGTTTTCCATTGCTTTCCGAAGACGAAATGTTCAAAGCCGCCGGAGAAGCGGCATCATACGGGGCTGCCTACTTCAGCATCGTTACCTCGGGCAGGTCAGTAAAGCCGGGAGACGAACTTGAAAAAATCTGCCGCGTCGTGAGCCGGATAGCTGACGAACTTCCGGTCAAACCTTGTGCGTCACTGGGGATTCTTGACAAAGACTCGCTGGAAGCCCTTAAAAACGCGGGGCTTGTCAGATATCACCATAACCTTGAAGCGTCACGCTCATATTTTCCTTCCATATGCGGTACCAGGACTTATGAAGACCAGATAAACACAATACTTTTCGCGAAGGCCGCCGGCCTTGAGGTTTGTTCAGGCGGCATATTCGGCATGGGAGAATCAACTGAACAAAGGATTGAGCTTCTTGAAACAATAAGGGGGCTTGACGTTGATTCCGTACCGGTAAACTTCCTTACCCCGATTCCCGGCACCAGACTTGAGAAGATGAATGACCTCACCCCGCTCGACTGCCTGAAAATAATCGCCGTGGCAAGACTTATGATGCCTGAGAAGTCAATAAGGATATGCGGCGGCAGGGAACACAATCTCAGGGACTTGCATTCATGGATATTCTTTGCGGGCGCGGACGGAGTCATGCTCGGCAACTATCTTGTGACTTCAGGAAGAAGCATCGAAAAAGACCTTCGCTTGTTCAGCGATCTAAAACTTACCACATTTCAATAACATATTTGAATCCGCCAATTTCAGACATGTTCTCAACTTTCAACAATCTATATTTTTTAATTACAAGCGCTTTCATCCCCCTAAGCTAACATACTTGCCTTTATATTTACCTGCAAGTTCCTAAAAATGAGTTGAAAAAATGCATATCAACACGTATAATTGGTGTAGGAGTATTGACAAATTACGCATGGGGTGATTGCGATGAAACTGGGAATCAAAATCGGCGGCGGTTTTTCGGTAGTAATTCTTATTTCGATTGCTATGGGAGTCATTGGATGGATTGGAATCTCAACCCTTTCCTACGAACTGCACGAGATGGGGGAAGAAATTCTCCCGGCAATACAGGTTCTGACGATAGCAAAAGAAAGCTTCATGCTTATAGGCGAGTGTCAGAGAACATTAATAAATCCAGAGACAACTGACACTGAATATCAGAAGACGCTAAAAGACCAGGAGAAAGCCGAGGAAAACTACAGAGCGGCTCTTAAACAATATGGAGAATTTTCAAGAGCCGGTGAAGAAGCCCAGATATGGGAAAAATTTGTCCAAGTTCTCAAGGAATTGGAAAAGGAAAATACTGTTTTTGCTGAAGGGCTTGTAGAAATAAAAAGTACCGGGATAAAAGATCCGGAAGCGGCGGTAAGTAATTTGAATTTATTTATAGGGGACCATTACAAAGTTGAAGGCATGCTCGCAGGTCTGATTTTTTCAGGGAAAAAATTTGATGGCGGAACGGATCACTTTCTCTGCAATTATGGAAAATGGCTGAAAACACTCCATGCTAGTAATAACGGGATACGGGCTATTATAGAGACCACTGAAGAGCCTCACAGATTTTTCCATGCTAATGTTAAGGCAATAAAAGAACTTATGGCTGCGAATAAAAAAGTTGAGGCGGAAAAGCTTCTTCTTGGCGATTTCCGGAAAAACATGGACGCCGTTGTAATGCGACTGGAGGCAATGAATGAAAAGATGCATGGACTGGAGAAGGTAGTTTTAAAGACAAGGCTGCAGTGCACTGTGAATTGTGAGGGAAAACAAGAGGAAGCCATTTCCCTACTGAACAAGATTATAGACATGCATGATAAAGAAGCCCTGCATGCCAGGGAGGCTGCCGCCGCTTCGAGTGCTTTCGCTAAGATTGCGACAATTATAGCATTGTCCATAGGAATTGCGGCGGGAATTCTTATAGCGTTTTTTATTACCTCACTTATAACAAAGCCTGTCAAGGCCGCCGCCGCCCTGGCTGCCGCAATGTCTGCGGGTGACATGACACAGCGAATGGAAATTAAGACAAAAGACGAGGTCGGCGAAATGGGCACGGCGCTTAACGCCACCTGCGCGGCTCTCTCTAAAATAATCAGCGAAATTCAGGAAAATGCTGAAGCTCTCGCGGCGTCATCAGAAGAGGTTTCGGCAATCTCGACGGAACTTGCTGCCGGAGCCGAGCAAATAACCAACCAGACAACCACGATCGCCGGAGCAACGGAACAGATGTCCGCCAATATCAAGACTGTCGACGATGCCGCCGGACAGATGAGCCTCAACTCCCAGACTATCTCAGCGGCATCGACTCAGATATCGCAGAACATGGGAACAGTGGCATCAGCCGCGGAAGAGTCGCAGACGAACGTGAATGCAATGGCGTCGGCGTCTGAAGAAATGACAGCTACAATCAACGAAGTCGCGCAAAACGCTCAGAGGGCGAATGAAACGACAAATAATGCCGTCAACTCAGTGAATCAGGCATCGGAGCAGGTTGAAAAACTTGCCTCAGCGGCTCTGGAAATAGATAAGATAATAGCCGTGATAATCGATATCGCCGAACAGACGAAGCTCCTCGCGCTTAACGCGACGATTGAGGCCGCCAGAGCAGGGGAAGCGGGAAAAGGTTTTGCCGTTGTAGCGAGCGAGGTAAAGGAGCTGGCAAAACAAACGAACGGCGCCACAGACGATATCAAAAAACGCATAATGGCAATGCAGGGTTCTACAAAGCTCACAGTTGAAAAGATAAAGGATGTCTCTGTCGTTATTCAGGAGGTCAATAGTATCGTTACGACAATCGCGGCCGCCGTTGAAGAGCAAAATGTTACGATGAAGCAGAACGCACAGAACGTGGCGCAGGTCGCTGAGGGCATTCAGGAAGTGACAAAGAACGTGGTTCATGTCAATTCCGGCATAAACAGCATCGCGAAAAGCATATCCGAATCGGCGGAAGGAGCCAAAGATGTAGCGAGGAACGCGGCTGAAGCGACAAAAGGAGCCGAGGACGTTTCCAAGAATGTCAGCGGTATAAGTGATGCCGTACAGGAAACCAGCCAGGGAGCCCAGCAGCTTAATACGGCGGCAGCCGATCTTGCGAATATGGCGGCGAACCTTCAGGAGATGATGGCAAAATTCAAGGTAGACGCCAGTTCCGTAAAAAAAGAGGCAGTAGTTTCGGCGAGGCCAGCGGCAGTAAAACCTGCCGCTAAGAAGCAGGTGGCGGCACCCAAGAAGCAGCTTTCAAAGGAGCATCTGCCCAGCCTCGACGGTCTATAAGAGAAAGAAACGGTAATGAATTCGGAAAAGCGCTTGATGTATGGCGCCGCGTCAGCCTCAATAGTACCGCTAAGGCCCTGTTCGCTGGCAGGATATTTTAATGAGAGGATCTGGGACAAAATACTTGACGATATAGAAGTCAGGGCACTTGTCTTTAATTACTCCGGCCATTATTTCGCAATAGTTCAGTATGACCTTGTAACAATATCAGAGTATTTCGCGGAAGCTTTTCTTAAAAAGATATCGGACGTAAAAGAGATTTCTCGTGAGAATATAATAATCACGGCAACACATTCGCACACCGCGCCCGAAATAAGGATTGGAAAGCCGGGTTGCGATTCGCAGTATATCGAAGATGCCGCTGAAGCAGGAGCGAAAACCCTCAGAAAGGCGCTTTCAGAGATGAAAGAGGGCCGCCTGTTCAGGGGCAGGACTTTCAATCATGACCTTTCATTTAACCGCAGATATTTTATGAAAGACGGCACCATCCTCACCAACCCCGGCAAACTCAATCCGGAAATAGAGCATTCGGAGGGGACGACCGATCCTGAGATACCGATTCTCGGAATAAAGGACAACGCCGGAAACTGGCAGGTAATCCTCGCCAATATATCAAATCATGCAGATACTGTAGGCGGTAATGGGGTTTCATCGGATTGGCATGGATTTATGAGGCGCGAGCTTCAGAAAACGGAGGGGAAGGACCTCATGCTTTTTTCACTCGTTGCCTGCTCGGGCGATATAAACCACCTAGATGTAATGGAGCCTTCAGAACAGTTTTCATACGCCGAGGCGGAACGTGTAGGAAAGGGTTATGCCGAATCAGTCAAAAAAGCACTTTCCCGGATGACAGAACTCGCGAAGCTGGATTTCAAGTCAAGCTCGGTAAGTGTCACTACCGGAGCTCGTGAAATAAGTAAAGAGGAACAGGATGAAGCACGTGCTGTCCTTGAAAAATATAAGGATATTCCCGATGCAGAGAACGGAGGGGAGCTTCACTCTGTAGATCTTGCGAAGAAAACACCGGCTGCCTTAAAATTTTTTGCCAAAGCACTTCTTAAGACGGCGGAGGACAAAGAAGAAAGGATCTTCCGGCTTTGCGGATTTTCACCCTGCGAAGGCATTTATATCGTATCACTGCCCGCTGAACCGTTTGTAGAAATTGGCCTCGAAATAAAATGGCGGATATTTCCGGGAAGTCTTGTCATGGTAGTAGAACACTCGAACGGAACAGGATCACCGAACTTAAGTGGCGGTTATATTCCAAATAAATGGAACTACGGACGCGGCGGATATGAAACGACCCCCCGTTCAAATCCTTTTGCCATGGATACTTCCGAAAAACTTCTCGCCGGTATCAGCATCTTGAGCAAGAAGCTTACAAGCCTCTAAATCTGCGAGGACTTAAAAGCCCGGATTACTTGTAATAAGGCCTTAAAGAGGCTAGATTATCAGGTTTTGAATATTTATGTATTTATTTAGAACAGGGCCCTGATTTGGAAATTATAAATGAAAATAATGTGATAAAACGTAAAAAGGACATGGTTACATGGTTGGCCGTGTTCCTTTTTATTCTCATAACATTTCTGGAGCTTGTAATAGTAGTTTGGATACCGATGCACCTTCGTTCTGCAAGTATGTGGGAAAAAGAATCGGCCTTTCAGGAAATGATAGAGATCGAAGACCTCCTGCGGGCAAACTTTTCGTCGTATGCCCGGAAATGTAAAGGAACAGCCGAAGGGGAAATAACTATTATAAGGATATGTCTTGATGATTATGCGAGATATATCAGAACGTATGGAAGCGACTTGAGCCGGAACCAGATACGCGATATTTATCAGGATATTCAGGAATTCGAAAAGATATTCTTCAGAATGAAAAAGGAAAATCTTTTTTATACCGTCAAGGAGAGTATAGACCGTGAGAAATATATGGAATACCTAGCCTCAGACTGTGGTATTGAACCCCTAGAAAAGGCCAGCCAAAAGAAGGAAACTACACCGGAAAATGAAGAGAGAAAGACTGGACAGCATAATAAGTAATTTTCCGGAGAAGCGAATAGGCGTTGTGGGAGACCTGATGCTTGACGTTTACCTCTGCGGCAAGGCTACGAGAATATCGCCTGAAGCTCCCGTGCCCGTTGTGCGGGTAAAAGACAAGGAGTTGAGGCTCGGAGGAGCCGCAAACGTAATGCTCAATGTTATAACTCTCGGCGGGAAGGCTTCCGCCTTCGGGGTTACGGGAAACGACCCCAATGGAAAGGCTATTGAAAAACTGTTGGCTGCCGAAGGTATAAGAAATTCTTCGGTTTACCCCGACCCTCAGCGGAGGACTACTGAAAAGCAGAGGGTTATGGCAGGGGCCCAGCAGTTGGTCAGGATCGATTTTGAGGATACTCTTCCAATCCCTGCACAACTCCGGGAAAAAATAACCGAAGACATAATTTCGGAAATAGAAAAACACAACCTGGACGCGCTTATATTTGAAGATTACGCAAAAGGCGTGTTGAGCCTGGAGATGCTACAGAAGGTGATAGAGGTGGCACGGGCAAACAACGTAATGGTGTCGCTTGATCCACATATCAGCCAGTTGCTTGAGGTAAAAAGGCTCACGCTTCTCAAGCCAAACCGATCCGAGGCATTCGCACTTGCCGGAACTTATTGCAGTGACCCGGCTGAATCGGCGGAAAATGATTCAGCCTTAATAGACGTCGCCGGAAAACTTATTAAAAGATGGGAACCCGACTATCTTCTTATTTCACTGGGTCCGCAGGGGCTTGCTCTTTTTGCAAAAGACGGTTCGAGACACTTTATTCCGACACAGGCAAGGGAAGTTTATGATGTTTCCGGTGCGGGCGATACCGTAATGGCAGCTTTTACCCTTTCGCTTGCAGGTGGAGCCGATGGAATTGAAGCGGCAATAATATCTAATCATGCGGCAGGAATAGTGGTTGGAAAGATAGGTACCGCGACGGTCTCAACGGAAGAACTCAGGGAAAATTTTAAATATGATAAATAAAAATGACAGGGTTGCGGCGGTCATTCCGGCAAGGCTCGGAAGTACGAGATTTCCTGGAAAGGTTCTTGCTAATCTCTGTGGGAAACCACTACTGCAATGGGTCTGCGAAAAGGCTGCGGCGTCAAAGGCCGGGACCGTGCTTGTCGCTGCCGATGATAAAAAAGTAATTGATGCTGTCGAATCTTTCGGATGCAGGGCGGTAATGACATTGCCGTCGCACCCGTCCGGCACGGACAGGATTCACGAGGCAATATCTAATCTCGATTGCGATATAATAATCAATGTCCAGGGGGATGAACCGCTCATACCCGTAAAAGTTATTGATGAACTTATCGATATCATGGTGTCCAATCCTTCACTGGAAATGGCCACGGTCGCCGTACCGTGCGTCAGAAAGTCGTTTGAGAATAATCCCAACATGGTTAAGGTTGTTTTCGGCAAAGACAATTTCGCGCTCTACTTCAGCAGGTCGATGATTCCGTTTCTGAGGGAAGGCGGCGAGGACACCCCAACTTATCTACACTGGGGGATTTACGCATACCGGAGAGAAACCCTTGCGAAAATAGTATCACTGCCGGAAAGCAGACTCGAAAAATGCGAAAAACTCGAGCAGCTCAGAGCTCTTGAAAACGGAATAAAAATTTATGTTCATACAAGCAATTTAAGCACTATAGGGGTCGATACCCCTGAAGATCTTGAAAAAGCCGAAAAGCGTATAAGAGAGGAACTTGGAAAATGAATCCCGTTAAAATAAATGACAAGATATCAATAGGTTCAGGACCGCTTACCGTCATCGGCGGACCGTGCGTTGCGGAAAGTATGGAAATATGCCTGGAAATAGCCTGGAGCATGAAGGAAATCTGCGAAAAGCTAGGGCTTAACTATATCTTCAAGGCATCGTTTGACAAGGCAAACCGCTCGAGCGTGAAATCTTTCCGCGGAGCCGGCTTGGAGCACGGACTCGAAATTCTGGCCACGGTCCGTGAAAAACTTTCTCTTCCAGTACTTACCGATGTGCATGAAAGCTCTCAGGCCGAAGAATGTGCCAGTGTCGTTGACGTACTCCAGATACCGGCATTCCTCTGCCGCCAGACAGACCTGCTCGCGGCCTGCGGCGCCACCGGAAAGCCTGTCAACATAAAAAAAGGCCAGTTCATGGCTCCGAAAGACATGGCAGGAGCGGTCGAAAAGGTAAGAAGTACGGGGAATGACAGAGTGATGTTGACCGAAAGAGGGAGCTCCTTCGGCTATAATAATCTTGTTGTCGATATGAGGTCGCTTGCAATCATGCGTTCGCTCGGTGTTCCGGTTATTTTCGATGCGACGCATTCGGTACAGCTTCCCGGCGGGCTCGGCAATTCGTCCGGGGGTCAGCGCGAATTTATTCTTCCGCTTGCGCGCGCCGCTGCGGCTGTCGGTATCGATGCCATATTCATGGAGGTGCATCCCAACCCGGGAAAAGCCCTTTCGGACGGGCCGAACAGCCTTGATTTCGAGTCGGCTGAAAATGTGCTCTCTCAGATAAGGAAAATCCATGAACTTGCCTGAAAAAGCCCTCAAAATAAAAGCAATCGTTATGGATATCGATGGAGTTCTGACTGACGGCAGAATCGGTTATGACGGGAAAAATGAGATAAAGTTTTTTCATGTCAGAGATGGACACGGCCTTAAGATGGCCTCTCGCGCAGGCATTAAGATCGGCGCCCTTTCCGGACGTTCAGCCGAGGCGAACAGGCAGAGGGCGTCCGAACTTAAATTTGATTTTATTTATGAAGGCTGTAAAGATAAGGCCGCCGCTTTCGATATCCTGCTTGAGGAGAATAAGCTCAAACCGGAGGAATGCCTCTATACGGGGGACGACATCGTTGATGTTCCGGTGATGCGGAGGGCAGGAGTTTCCGTAACCGTTGCAGACGCTCCGGAATATATGGATGAATTCTGTGATTTCAGGACAAAGCTTCCGGGGGGCGCGGGCGCGGTTAGGGAAATCGTTGAATGGTTGTTAAAAGAACAGGGGAAGTGGCCGTGCTTAATAGCAAAATACTTGCAATAGTAATAGTAGCATTGGCGTTTTCAGCGAGGCTCTATTCGCAGGCCTCGGACGGCACCGCCTTGCTAAAGCACTTCAGGTTGCCGCAGTATAACGCAAAAACCAACAAAGCCGAGTTTATTCTGTATGGAAAAGAAGCCGACGCACTCGGAATAGTTGTAAATATAAATGGAGTACTTGTCGACATACTCAGTAAAGAAATAACTGATATACGTGTTGTTAAAAATCTCGAGAATCTCAATGTCTATGATATTACGCTGGATTCGGATAAAGTTCAGGCATTCTGGAGGGATAAGCCCTGTTCCACAATGCTCATTCAAACCCCCAGCGCCAAATACGACAGAAGTACCCAGATAATAAAAGGCAAAGAGTGGCTTAAGGTCAGATCCCATTTCCTCGATATGGACGGAGTCGGCTTCGAGGCGGACCATGGAAGACAGACACTCCATATAGATAAAAATGTGAAAGTCGTTTACCGGAAAGACCTGGCGGATGCCGCCAAAAAGGAAAGTGCCGAAAAGGAAAAAAAGGCAGCTTCCACTGAAAAAAACGATAAAGGAACTGAAAAAAACGGCAAAACCGATGAGAAATCAGAATGAACAAAGGCTTTTATCTGATTAATGATTGAATAAAACCTTTAAATGGATATTTTTTGAAAGCTAAAACAGGAAAATGACAATGAGAAATGTTTTTAAAGTTATACTCGCTGCAGCTGTCTTCGGGATAATAACGGCACTCCTGCCGTACCCCGCCTCTGCTCAAGGCATTTTTGGAGACGCCGCGACACCCAAAAGCAAAAGGAAAGGTTCCAAAAAGCCGACCCAAATAACATCCGAAACCCTTGATGCCGACATCGGGAAAAACATAATTGTTTTTACGGGTGATGTATTCGTGGACGATGACGATATGACTATAAAATGCCATAAGTTGACCATATTTCTCGAAGAAAAAGATCAGGGCGACGACGCCATGAAAAAAAATGGACCCCCTGCGGCTTCCGGAGCGGAAGAAATGAAGGGAAAAAAGGAGCTGAGACGTATTCTCTGCGAAGAAGACGTGGTTCTCGTCAGAAAAGTCTATGATGCTCTCGAAAAGGAAAAAGGCGACCAGAAAGCCGTCGGAGGCAGAGCGGTTTATGATCTGAAAACAGGAAAAATAGAACTTACTGAAAATAATCCCTCGATAACAAGAGGCGAGGAAGTAATTTCAGCCGACAAAATAACCATGTGGCGCGATCAGCAAAAGGCCAAATTCGAGGGAAATGTTAAGACATCATTCAAGTCAGCTTTTGAAGGCGCCGAAGGCACACCAGCCCCTGAACAACAGATTCCAGCAGCCGAACCCGGAGCGACCCAGACAATACAAACTCCCCAAGCGGAAAACCAAAGCTCCGACGACCAGGAAAGAATAAAAAGAAAAGTATATACCGGAAGAATAGACCAGCCGGATACTGTGCGAGAAGAAGAAAATTCCGGCAAAAAAGCTGACATTCGCGATGTAATCGTTACGGACCAGCCGGAATCCGCCCGGTAAACAAAAAACAGTTAAATAGAAAAAGAGGATAAGGATATGGGGTTTTCAGGGGATAGCGAATTATTGATGGAATCGCATAACCTAGTGAAGGCCTACCATGGGAGAAGGGTAGTTAGCAACGCTTCCATTTATGTGAAACGCGGCGAGGTCGTAGGCCTCCTCGGACCAAACGGCGCCGGAAAAACAACCAGCTTTTATATGATAATGGGCCTCATAAAACCAGACGGCGGAAAAATCATATTCAAAGGCAAAGAAATCACCCAGATGCCTATGTACAAAAGGGCAAGAATGGGAATGGGGTACCTGGCTCAGGAACCGTCCATATTTAGAAAACTCACCGTCGAACAGAATATAATGGCAATACTTGAAACCCTTGATATGACCAGAAGCGAAAGGCGCGAAAGGCTTGGGCACCTCCTTGATGAACTTGAACTCGCACCGCTTTCAAAACAGAAGGCAATGACTCTCAGCGGCGGTGAAAGACGCAGACTCGAGATAACCCGCGCACTGGTTACGAATCCTTCGTTTATCCTGCTGGATGAACCGTTCAGCGGCGTCGATCCCATAGCTGTCTATGACGTGCAGCAGATTATAGGCCAGCTTCAGGAAAAAAACCTCGGGATACTGATAACCGACCATAACGTGAGGGAAACCCTTTCCGTAGTTGACAGGGCTTATTTGATGAGTGAAGGCAACATTGTATGCGAGGGAAACAGAGATTATCTTGTTAAAGACGATAAGGCCAGAGAAATTTATCTCGGCCCTAAATTTACTATGTAGGACCGGAAAACTTAAAAATAAAAACGGAGGTAGAAATGGAAATCATAATAAGCGGACGCCATTGCTCGGTCGAACCAGTAGTAAAAGAATACATCACAAACAAACTCAATGATGTACTCGACCACAAAAATCTCAAGATCACCAGCGCAAAGGTGGTCGTGGACCTTGAGAAAAAAACTCGCTACCAGGTAGAAGTGATTGTCAAAATGAAGCAGTTTGAAGCTGAAGCTGTTGAAGAAACCTATAACCTTCACGAGTCCATTGACGCAGCCATTGCCAAAATTGACGTACAAATAAGAAAGCACATCGACAAAAAGCAGGACCACAAGAACAAGCCTTCAATAAGAGATGTAGAGGAACAGTAACTCCTAGTCAATAGAAATTAAATAAAACTAAGACTCCTTCATGTTCCCCTGCGCCTTAGTGCGGGGGAACATGAGGTGGTACCCCGAGTATGTAAATTTTTTGTGTAAATGGACATAGCAGTTAAATTAACGAGAAAGGAAAAAAGCTATGGCCATCAGCGAAAAGGTATTGGATGAGTTGTTGAAGGAT
>MHBG01000014.1:37815-62380 GCA_001804785.1 Lentisphaerae bacterium GWF2_45_14 | reverse complement strand
TCCGGCTGAATTCATGGAAGAAGTCCTTGATATTTTTGCTCAAAAAACCGACTGACGCATTACCAAAATGACTTTTGGCGGCGCCATCTTGTATGTCTTTTTGTAGAAATAATGCAGGACAGGTCTTGAAAAAATAGATATAAATGACAGTTTTAACTAATATAAATTGTTCAAAATGCGAAAGAGCACGGTTTATGAATAAGAAAGACATTTCACAAGTATCTTCCTCTGTGAGGAGTTCATACCAGAAAGCCATGGATGCAGCCAGAAAGAACAATATAGACTATGCGATAGAGATCCTGAAGTCCATAGTCCAGAAAGATCCGGGATTTATCGATGCACGGACTGCGCTTAGAGAACAGGAAAAGAAAAAGACCGAGTCGCTTGGCGCGTTCGCCAAGTTCATGTCGGGAATCAAGGCCGGCAGTCTGATTTCAAAAGGCCGCGCAAAATTGAAGAAGTCACCCTTGGAAGCAATGAATATGGCAGAAGAGGCCCTTGCGATTAACCTTTACAACATCGGCGCATTGGGGCTCCTGGGCGATGCGGCATTCGAAGCCAAAGCTTTTTTTGTAAGCATAGAATCCCTTGAGATGATAGAAAAACTCCAGCCCAAAAATGAAACAAACCTGAGGAAACTGGCCGATACCTATCAGGCTGCGGGACAGGGATGTAACGCCTTGAGGGTCTGGCAGCGTATTTCCGGGATGAGGCCCGGCGACCTTGAAGTACAGAGCAAGCTGCGAAGCGCGGCAGCGCTCGCCAGCATGGAAGACGGCAAGTGGGAAGAAGAAGGCGACTTCCAGACAAAAATGAAAAACAAAGATGATGCCGTTATCCTTGAACAGGAAGACAAAATCGTACGTGATGTTGACGATATTTCCACTATGACTCAACGCTATGAGGCACAGATAGCTGAAGACGACAGCTCTGTAGATGTCCGCAGAAAGCTCGCGGAACTCTATTACAGGGCAGGGCGTTTCGAAGAATCAGTCGCCGCCTATGAATGGATTGTAAACAAAATGGGTACGCTGGACCCGTCCATAGACAGGGCCATAGAAAAGGCCAATACCGGCAAATTCAATCTTGCGATAGAAGAGTTGCGCTCAAAAGAAGCGTCCGAAAGTGAGATAAATGAACTCGAAACTCAGAAGTTCAACTATCGTATGGAAAGAGCGGTAGACCGAGTCAACAGGTATCCTAACGATACGGAGCTAAGGTACTATCTGGCGCAGGTGTATTGGGAAGGCGGGTTTGTCGATAATGCCCTTGAGCAGTTCCAGATGGGACAGAAAAACCCGCACTACCGCCTCTCGGCGATAGTCTACATGGGACGTTGTTTTCATGCGAAGGGACAGGTGGACCTTGCCATCGAACAGCTCGAAAAGGCAATCTCCGAAATGCTTACTATGGATAAGGTCAAGATGGAAGCGCTATATTTCCTCGGAGTGGCTTGCGAAGATTCCGGTAATACAGAGAAGGCTCTTGATTGCTTCAAGCAGATATACCAAAATAATGTCAACTATCTGGATGTGGCCGTCAGAATACAGAAATTCTATGACGCCCAGAAAAACAATAAGAAGCGTTGATGCGATTGAAAAAGTCGTAAAAGATAATCGAATATCAGACTTATTGTACAAGCGTTACCTTTGCGCGGAGAAATTTAGTTGCGGAATTCAATATTTTGACACGGTTGCTTTGTACAGCTTTGCCTTATTCCTTTTGCGGCTTTACTGGAATAGTAAAAAAGGAATCGCATGAGGGGCACTTGTGGAAGATTCCCGCAAATATTGTATCCGGGTCTGTCGATTTCTTTCGAGGAGCTTCATCAGTTACCGGAAAGTGCCTGCCGCATTTTTCGCATTGATAGGCGTATCCCACCTTTTCTCCAGTTGAACGAAGGACCGCCTTGCTCATGTCAAGGATTCTCTGCTCTTCAATCTTTCCCGAATCAACGCCCATTACAACGATTTTGGCACCGCGCGGCGGCCTTACAGTGCTATCCGCCCACAGAAGCCTGTAGAGGATAAGTCCGACGGCGAGCGAAAGCAATGCGGAACCGCCCAGTATTGTCCAGGCCAGCAGTACCCGGTGAAATCTCCTCTGCGGCTGACTTCTCCTATACGCACGCCTTCTAATCCTCTCTATTTCGCTTGAAAGGTGTCTCGCTATGGATTCTTCTTCGTCAGAAACTGGAGGGACATCTCTGTCCTTTTTGACGGACTGAAGCAATTTTACATTTTTTTCAGCCTCTTTTCGGGCCTTGTCGAGATCTTCCCTGCTCTTTTTCTGCTCCATCAGTTCAAGGAGTTGCGGAAGGGTGAGCTCAAGTTCTTGCAGGTCAGGTCGTTCTGCCGTGTTCTTCGAAAGCATCAGTTCTATGATATCTGACAGTGCGGGAGAAAAGTTTTTCCCGAAAGCCCTCAGCCCGGGCGGAAGAACATTTAATTGCCTGAAAATTGATACAGCTGCTTTTTCCGAATAAAAAGGGTTGTCTCCCGTAAGCGCTTCGAAAACGGTAAGGCCTAGGCTGTAGATATCGGCCTTGATCGATAGACTGTCTTCGCCTGTTATTACTTCAGGGGCCATATAGGCGGCGGAACCCCATATTTCTTTTTTTACGGGAATCGTCGCGCCGCCATCCGGCGAAGGGGTGAATCCGAAATCGCCAAGTTTATAGTTTTTTCCGTCATAAAGGATATTTTCGGGTTTTATGTCAAGGTGAAGGATATTTATGAGGGATAATTCTTTAAGGGCTTTTACCATATCCAGCATTATTTTTACGGCATCATACTCTGATAGCGTACCTTTTTTCAGGATGAACGCCAGGTCTCCGTGTGCGGCAAATTCTAGGACAAGGTAAAGCTGTTCGCCAAACTGACCGAAATCATATATGGAAAGAATGTTATCGCAGGAAATTTCTTTGATCTTTCCAGCCGTTTCAGCAAAAAGATGGGCGATATCTTCTGAAAAGACACGCTCGTTGAGAATTTTGACCGCGACAGGCTTCTCCTCCTCTTGAATGTCAAACGCTTTGAATACGACGGAATGGGCGCCGTAGCCGATAAGCTTTTCCATCCTGTAGCGCCCTGCAAAAAGGTGACTGCTCCTGACCATGTCAATATCTTTTTTATGAAGTGAAGAGACTCGCAGGAAGGTCTTTAGTTTGGCGATAAGGTGTGCCTCCCTGACAGGCTTGACCATGTAGTCGTTTGCTCCCGCATTAAGGCCGCTTACTATTTCATCTTCACCCTCATGCGAGGAAACCATGACTATCGGAACGGTGAAGCCTCTCGGAGTTTTTCTTATTTCGCGGCAGGCATCAAGACCACTCATTACAGGCATCTCAATATCAAGGATAACAAGATCGGCGGGTTCTTTATTAAATTCATCCAGAGCTTCCCTTCCGTTGCAACAGAGGACAGCCTCGCAGCCCAGGTAATCAAGGATATGCTCATAGAATGTCATAGCCAGCTTGCTGTCATCGGCAACTATTATTCTGGGCGTGTTTTTAAATTCTTTCAATATGGATTCCCCATTTTGTATATCCCGGATATTTCACCGTCGCTCAGAGTCCTTTTTATTACAATGACTTCATCCAGCATGCCTTGAAAATAGTATGAGGTATTTTGTACCTTTATGGTTGTGCCGCTTATATCCGACTCTCCGCTTATTCCAGATGCCCCTAATACAAAATTTGCATGCGAAACGGACTGGGTGCTCGTTCCTCCGCCTTGACCTCCGCCTTGACCTCCGCCTTGACCTCCGCCTTGACCTCCGCCTTGACCTCCGCCTTGACCTCCGCCTTGACCTCCGCCTTGACCTCCGGCATTACTATTACTGCTTTGGGCCACTGAAAATATTTCGAAGGGTATTTTTATCATTGCAAGGGTGGACGTGTCAAAAGCCTGCTGCGCCGCCGCGCTTTGAGGACTTCCGCCTATTTGTTTTCCGTTCATAAAGATGGCTGTTTTCCCGGCAGAGCACCTTATTGCGAGGTTTATCCATTTGTTTTCCTTGATATCCGGATATTCCGCAGGTGTGCTTGATGTGCCAAGTCCGACTGATATTGTTTTACTTTCCAGCGAGGCGTCATACTGCGAACCAGCAGGCAGGTCGGCTTTTGAAAAGAATGTTTTTGTGCTTGAGTTCAGATTGTCGAGATTGAACCATAGTATAAAGGTGAAGTCATCCTTGCCCGGGTCGAAGTTAAGAGCCTTTGTCCCGGGAATGAGAACAAAATCATTAACACCATCAAATTGCAGTGCGTTATTGCTTCCCCATCTGCCGCACTTTTTTTTAAGTTCCGGTCCGCCAACGAGGACTCCGTCATAGAGAGGCGGTTCAAATCCCGTTACTCCACAGCCCACGGCTCCGTTCCTCAAGCCCGGAAACACCGTTCCCCTGTAGTTTACCATATAACCAACGTATTCGAAGTTGAAGTTCAGTATGGTATCGGAATCGCGGTTCCACAGTTCATTGGATGCGAGCCAGCGGACACTTTTGGCTCGTTCTCTGCTCTTCACAAGCGATGGAAGGAGAATACCGGTAAGAATGCCTATAATGCTGATAACGAAAAGCATCTCGATAAGCGTAAAGCGTTTTATAAAGGATAAGATTCTCACTATATTTCCCTTCCCGCAATCAAAATACAGCCTAACTCAAGAAAAATCAATTGTTTTCTGATTATAGAATATCATAGGTTTGGTGCAGGGCGAGGGCTCTGCTTGCATTTGTAGGCGAGCTGCATGAATGAACATATTATCTGTTCATACTGGACATATATTCCAGGAGGCACCTTGAGCCGCTGCCTCGTCAAGTTAAGAATCCCTTTAATCCCGGAACTTACAAGTCTGTCCGCAAGCTCCTGCGCAACAGAAGCCGGTACGCAAAGTACCGCCATTGAGACAGCACTTTCAACGACCTTTTTTTCAAGAATGGAGACATCTTCAACTTTCGTGCCTTCTATTTCCAGTCCTATTATGGTCGGATCGTTATCGAATATCCCACAGAGTTTCATTCCGTGTTCTCCAAACGGGATATGCTGTGCAAGGGTCATGCCCATTCTTCCGCAGCCGACAATGACTATCTTTGTTACAGAGTCAAGTCCGAGAGTTTCTCTTATCGCCTCTGCCAACTCTTTTATCCGGTAACCTTGTCCTACGCGCCCTGTGTTTGGGAGCCTGAAAATATCCTGCCGCACCTGGCTTGGAGTGTTTGAATATACTTCGGCAAGTTCCGAACTTGAAATGACTTCTCTTCCGCCTTCCGCGAACTGTTCAAGGATTATCAGGTATTCGGATAGACGTTGTACCGTTGGCCAGGCTAGATTATTATGGAGAGGGGCTTCTTTTTTCTGCATCTTTTTCCGGTTAAGGGTGCAATGGCTGTTAAAATTTTATCAATGTTAATCTAACAGCCTCTCCCGCAAAAAACAATCTCTGTCATAAGCATTGCTGTTAAAATTCAAAAAAAGAGTTAGGGGAAAAATTAAGATTATAATTTTTCTGGCTTTTGTGATTTGGGTTTAATAATATAACTAAATGGTCTATTTTTAGCTTCATTTTTACTAATATCAGTAATATTCTTCCACTGATTTATAGCCCATCTTATTAAATCCCAGTATTGATAATTATTCCCTTTAGGCGGGCGGAAGAAAAAAATGCCAATTTTATTATTCTGACATAATGAATTCAATTTAGAAGTCCTGTGAATATTAAAATCTTGAGTTATAAGAGTTCCGTGCTGTTGAGCAATCTGAGGAATGATGTTCTCGTCTTTAGCCCCTCTCCCAAAAACTTCGACAGTGCTGAACACCTCTATATCCTCGCTTTTCCTACCATTTTGAAATACATACAACCCTTTAGGGAGAGAAGGAGGGAAATTTTCATCGAAATAAAATCTCATGCGGCTTCTCCGCCCTCAAATTTTACAGCATCTCTAATATTGTTTTCAAGCACTTCATACATTGCTGCAATATCTTCTATTTTTTCTCCTGCCTTATAATAGTAAAATATTGTTTCAGTCGGAATATTGGTGTTAAGTATCGATGGTTTTCCAAAACAATGACTGGGATCTACTACTACAGTGGAAGTTTCTTTCCCATTGGGCCAATATCTTTCTGCCAAACTATTATAAAAATCAATTTTTTCGCAAAACGGCTCAATGATTTTATCAAAAATTATTTGACCATTTGAGTTTAGCTGTATAAAAGAAGAATCGCTTAACTTTGCATTAATCACTTTATGATCTATTAAAAACTCGGTTGATGCAAAAGGATGGTTTGTATTAAGTCTGTTCTTGAGTTCTTTTCGTGCGTCTTTTATTTTTTTTGAGCTTAATCCACTTTCTCGAAAAGCATTGATAGTATATATTTCAATAAGTGTATAAAAATTAAAAAACTTTTCCCCATTTTCATCGGACCAGATAATATCTTTGTCTATTTCCCAATAGCCATTCAGCCACCGCCTAAGTTTATTCTGGGGCAATTTTAATATATGGGCAGCATCGGGGATAGTATAAAGGCCTTCTCCTATATGGGGTGTTGTCTTCATTTATATAAAGTTCCTGACTGGTTTAATCAATATTATACTATATTGAAGTGTTGTCGTCAAATAACAAGGCTTCATATAAGCAAAAAAAAGGGCCGGACAAAATGTCCGGCCCCAAATTCAAAAGGTTCAAGAAAAGATTATTTCTTGATGTCCTTGAAGTTGCCCTGGTATCCTTCGACTTTTACGCGAGTCTTGGAGTACACGAAATAGTTATCATTTTCGATGGTGTATTTCGGGCAGATGATAACATCGCAATTAGCCTTTGTGCAGGCATCATAAGCGGCAGCAGCTTTGCCGTCTTCAAACGGTGTGAATAGGAAACCGCCGAGTGTTCCCTGGCCGCCGTAATTTACGCATTCCGCAAATTTGGAAGCGCCCCACTGAACGAAAAGAACTCTCTGAATTGTCGCTTCGCCGGAAATCTTGCCGCCGAGGACAACTTCAGGCTTAACGTCAGTTTCGACCTTGATGGTCAGAGGTGCACTGTACTTGCTCTGGTGGAATGTTGAACATCCCGTGAGTACCATTGCAGCGACTGCCACTGCGGTCAAGAGTGATACTTTCTTCATTCGTCTCTCCCTTTTTTGTTTTTTGTTTACCCTTTAATATAGGAAACTGGACTAAATAAAGCCCGTTTTGGTTATAATTTCAAGAATTTCTACAAAAAAAAACAAGGGAATGCTTTAAAAATGAGTTTGACTACTGTGTTGCTTGAGCTTGCCTGCCGAAAATAAGACGTTCTCTTCTTTAGGACAATTCTAATAGCTTGCGAGTCTATTATTTAAATTCGGAGGGGGGATTTTTAGATTCCCGCAGCATTTTTTTTCGCTCAAGGCTGTGTTCGACGACACGCCTTACTTCAGCGGCGAAAAATGGTTTACGCAATATGCTTTCGGCTCCGAGGTCATAACATTTGACAACTTTTCTGTTTTCCGTATTGCCCGTGATTACAATCACTTCATAAGAGTCTAAACGCGAGGGCTTAACGGCTTCAAGAAAGGCAAATCCATCCATTTCAGGCATGTTAAGGTCGAGGAGGACAACATCCGGCGAAAATTCTTTAAACTTCTGAAGCCCTTCCTCTCCATTTTTTGCAAGATATATATCGTAGCCGCGCCCGTTAAGTATTTCCTCCAGAACGCTTTGCACAGAAGACTCGTCATCAATTATAAGGACTGCCGGAGTCGACATTTCCCACTCCTTGTTTTTTAGAAATCAGAGATACTCGGCTGCTGCGGCGGCGAGAGTGCTCCTTTCGCTTTTGTGGAGAGTTACATGCCCGTGCAGCGGAAGCTTTTTCAGCCTTTCCACGGCATATGAAAGCCCGTTGCTGGAAGAGTCGAGGTACGGATTGTCTATCTGGTACGGGTCGCCGGTCAGAACCATTTTAGTATCTTCGCCAGCTCGAGTGACGATTGTCTTAATCTCGTGCGGAGTAAGGTTCTGTGCCTCGTCTATGATTATATACTGACGTGGAATACTTCTTCCTCTTATGTATGTAAGAGCTTCCAGGTCAAGCAGATGGCTTCTCATGAGCTCTTCTATTTGGCGGCGTACGGCCTGCGCGTCCTTTTTCCCGTCATGTAGAAGATAGTCGAGGTTATCGTATATGGGCTGCATCCAGTTGCTGAGTTTTTCGTTTTTGTCGCCAGGCAGATAGCCTATGTCTTTGCCCAGCGGGACAATCGGTCGCGAAACGAGCAGTTTTTCATAAAGTTTCATTTCAACCACGAGCTTGAGTCCGGCCGCCAGTGCGAGCAGTGTTTTTCCCGAGCCGGCCTGACCCACAAGCGTGACGAGTTTGATTTCCGGATTCATGAGAAGCTCAAGCGCCATCCGCTGTTCACGGCTCCTGGGCCTGATATTCCAGACCTGGTCGTCGCCCTTGCTGTAGATGAGCTGGATATCCTTTTCATTTTTGGCTATGGTCATCGCGGTATGCTTCGGTTCTGATTCATCCTTAAGTATTACAAACTCATTAGGATAAAAATTTTGACCAGTGAACTCCATTGTTTTGTTTTTGTAAATATCGTCGATAACGTTGCCTGTCACGTTTATTTCTCTATATCCTGAAAAAAGCTCGTCAAAATTCACCTTCTGTTTTTCAAAGTCCATTACCGGTATTCCGAACGCATCGGCCTTTATCCTGAGGTTAATGTCTTTTGAGATGAGAATAACGTTGTGATCTTTTCGGTGGATATTGTAGGCGACCCTGAGAATTCTGTTATCGGGCAGCTCCATGTCGAGAGCGTCCGAGACATGTCCTTTACCTGTAACTATTTTTAATATTCCTGCTGGACTTTCGGATGTGGCGTTATCGAGTTCCACTCCCTCGCTGAGACTTCCCTTCTGACGGAGTTCGTCGAGCTTTCTTATGACCTGCCGGGAGTTTCTGCCGAGTTCATCCTGATATTTTTTAAATTTATCAAGTTCTTCAATCACAACCATTGGAAGCACAACTATATTATCCTTAAAGGATTCTATTGAGTCGGCACTGTGAAGAAGTACGTTTGTATCTAGGACGAAGGTTTTCCGCATATCGCTTTTTCTCCGTGATTCTGTTTATCGTTATTAAGAACTAATCTAATTATAGCGATGGATGAATTTAATTCAAGGCTGAGCCTGGACAAAACTTTTAGGTTGCTGATACCTTGATGAGAACCTCCATAGCCATTCCGAAAATCTCAAGAGTCCATTCAACATCGGCAAACGCTCTGTGAGCTTGTGCGGAAGGGTCTTCTCCTCCGAGGCCGAAGTGATTCCTCAGGTATCCCAGGCTGTAGCTGGGCAGGCCGGAATACGCCCTTTTAATTATGGGAATACTGTCCATAGTTTTTCCGTCCCACAATGAAATTCCTTCACGACTAAGGCTTTCCTGAAGAAAAGAAAGATCAAATCTCGCATTATGTGCTACGAGAGTAGAACCCGCCGCCATGTTCATAAACGAATATCCCGCCTCCCTGAAAAATGGAGCGGACACAACCATATCGTTTGTGATATTGTGGATTCTTGAAACCTGTGGAGAAATTCTTATGCCGGGATTTACGAGGCTCGTAAAACGCTCCCGTGAGCCGTCCTGGTTCACCCGTACGGCGGCGATCTCAACGATGCGGTCTCTGACTGCGCTCATTCCTGTTGTCTCAAGGTCGAATACCGTAAAGGGACCGAGTTCATGCCATTTCATTACAGCTGATTCCTGTGAGAATAGCGTTTTACTTCGTGTAGCCGTTCGGATATTTCTGTGCCCATTTCCATGCGGATTCTATGATAAGGCGCACATCCTCGAACTGCGGTTTCCAGCCCAATTCCCTTTTCGCAAGCTCGGAACCCGCGATAAGGCGCGGTGGATCTCCGGAGCGGCGGGGGGCTATTTCCGCCGGAATCGGATGGCCCGTCACCTCTCTTGCCGCATTGACTATCTCTTTAACGCTCAGCCCGTTGCCGGTACCGAGATTAAAGTGACCGCTCCTTGGCGCGTTCAATGCCTTCATGTGAGCCTGGGCAAGGTCGAGAATATGGATATAATCTCTTATGCAAGTGCCATCCGGCGTATCGTAGTCATTGCCGTATATCATAATCTTGTCGCGTTTGCCCTGGGCAACCTGAAGGATTATCGGGATTAGGTGTGTTTCGGGGTTATGGTCTTCTCCGAAATTAGCGGATGCCCCGGCTGCGTTGAAATAGCGGAGCGCGGCATACTCGAGACCGTGGATCTTGTTATACCATTTAAGGACTTTTTCAAAGGCAAGTTTCGATTCGCCGTAAGGGTTGATCGGATTTTGCGGAGTTTCTTCGGTTATTGGCATTTCTTCGGGTTCGCCAAAGGTCGCGGCGGTGCTGGAGAATACGATTGTCCTCACGCCGCCCATCACGGCGGCATCGGCGATATTGACGGCGGCGCAGAGGTTGTTTCTGAAATATTTACCGGGGTCTTTCATCGATTCGCCGACAAGTGAAAAAGCGGCGAAATGCATGATTGCCTCGAAACGGCCCTGCATTACGGTCTTTACGATGAAATCACGGTCGGCAAAATTGCCCTCGATAAAATTGGCACGTTTATCGACTGCGTCGCGATGCCCTGTTATAAGAGCGTCAAGAACGGTTACTTCGTGCCCATTATCGATAAGATATTCAGTGCATGCGCTTCCTATGTATCCAGCGCCTCCGGCTACTAATATTTTCATTGTCGTTACTCCTTCACTGCTGTTTTCTCTACTGCTGAAAGCCATTCTTCGGGCTGACACTCAAAGAATCCTGTTTTTAGGCACAATTTGTAGACAGCTCCCTTTTTCAAAGTTTCATTAGGAGATGATTTAAAGTAGAACTTTCTGTATGAGGGAGGCTTGTCCCAAAGCATGATTATCGATTTGCCGGGAGAACTGTTCTCTATCCTTCTGAGTACTGTTCCCATCTTGAGAGGCGCACTATAAAATGCAGCCCAGTTAAAATCCTTGTTAACTCGAAACTTACCATCTCCGACAAATATGCCTTCTTCTCTTTTTCCGTCAGAGGTTTCCGCCGCGAAGCGGTCCATCTCGGTTGTCCACGGGTGCATGAAATTATATACGAAGGCTATTTTGATATCTTCCTTCGGAGAGAGCTCCACCTCTTCATAAATAACATTGTCTTTAATCTCGATAGTGTTCGATATCTCGATACCCTTGATCTCTGATTTTCTGACGAGCTTGAAGTCTGTCGACTTTATTTCTTCGTTGTTCTTGAGGTTTTCGAGCGCGATTTTTTTGCCGTTCGACCAGGCGTCAAGGCTCTTGAGATTTTCTTTTTCGTTTTCAATGTGCCCTGTTCCTATAAAGCCGACACCGGAAAAGCTGAAAACTGTTCCATAGTGCGAACCGGTATTGTCGACCCCAAGAAGTTTGCCTTTATATTCTATGCGGTTCATTGTGTAGAACTTCCTGGCGTCAAACCTTACCTTGAGGTCGCCGCCAGATACATAAAATGACTGTGGAGCAAAGGCTTTTTCCTCAGCGCCGCAGATAAAGCCGAGAGTCGTCAAAAGAAGAACAGGTACGATTTTCATCGTAATAATCTCCTAAAGACTGCCAAGGGCGTTAAGCAATATCCCGGCGGCAACTGCTGAACCGATTACTCCTGAAACATTCGGACCCATGGCGTGCATGAGCAGGAAGTTGTGCGGATCGGATTCCAGACCAACCTTGTTTGTCACGCGTGCAGCCATCGGTACAGCCGAAACTCCGGCTGAACCTATCAACGGATTAATCTTGCCGCCGCTCATTACTTTCATGAGCTGGGCCAGAAGTAAGCCGCTGGCGGTGCTGACAATGAAGGCGATACAGCCGAGTATCAGAATCCCGAGGGTCTGCATATTAAGAAACTTGTCGGCAGAAAGCTTTGAACCGACCGCGAGCCCCAAGAATATGGTAACTATATTGATGAGGGCATTTTGAGCCGTCGAGCTGAGTCTTTCGACTACGCCGCATTCACGCATGAAGTTACCGAACATAAGCATTCCGATAAGTGGCGCGGCATCGGGCAGAAGAAGCGCGCAGAGAAGAGTTATTATTATCGGAAAACATATTTTTTCGAGCTTCGAAACGTGGCGAAGCTGTGTCATCTTTATTTTTCTGTCCGCCTTCGAAGTGAGCAGTTTCATTATCGGCGGCTGAATTATTGGGACAAGCGCCATATAGGAATACGCCGCCACCGCAATCGCACCGAGGAGATGCGGCGAAAGCTTTGTTGTAAGATAGATTGCGGTCGGACCATCAGCCCCGCCGATGATGCCGATGCTGGCGGCGTCCTTCAGTGAAAAATCGATACCTATTCCCATCTTTGTAAGGACCAGAGCACCTATGAGCGCCCCAAAAATCCCGAACTGCGCGCCAGCTCCGAGAAGAGCTGTCTTGGGATTGGCTATCATGGGGCCGAAGTCGGTCATTGCACCTACTCCCATGAATATGAGAAGCGGGAAAACCCCTGAAACGACACCAACCGTATATATCATACCCAGAAGACCGTCCGGCCCCGCGATTCCGGCAACCGGGATATTCGCGAGTATCGCGCCGAAACCGATCGGAATAAGAAGAAGCGGTTCAAATCCTTTGAAAACCGCAAGGAAAAGAAGGAGTATACCGACGAAGATCATGATAATCCTGCCGATGCCCAGCGACCAGGTTTTCGAGAAATTCTCAAAGGTCTCCCTTATTATATCGTAAAGACCGGTGCTTTTCCAAAGATTTTTCCCCATCGTAGTAAATGCGGGCAATGTCTGAACTTTACCGTTTTGTGAAGTACTTATTGAATCATGATAGTAATTCACCTGTTTGATTTTCAGTAGAAGGTCGCCATTAGACACTTTTTTCGCGTTCTGAATAGCATCGCTTATAGCGATGACTTTTCCGGCTTTACCGCTTTTCACGGTAGCCTTGCTTCTCCCGGGGATATTGATAATCATCATCTCGCGCCCGGGCAGGATGTCCTGGTCTTTGATTACGGAAACCGAATATATTGTGCCGTCTTTTTCGGCGTTGTAATATATTTCAAGGGTGCCGTCTGGCAGGATGCTTTCTCTGAAAATATCAGAGCTTTCCTGATTTTGGGCATTTACGGGTACAGTCATAAACATTGCGGATATGACTGCAATCAGAGTATAAAGGAACTTCATCTCAGATTACTCCTCTATCAGAATGATTGCTTGTCCTGCGGCAACAGTGTCGCCCTGACTTACCAGAATATCGGCTATTTTGCCTGCCTTATCGGTCTTTATCTCGGTTTCCATTTTCATGGCCTCGAGCACCATAACGGGCTCACCGGCTTCCACATTGTCGCCGGCTTCGGCCAGAATCCTGACAACCGTGCCTGGCAGCGGAGCCTTGAGTTCATAGGCGGCTGCGGACGAGGGCTGCTGTGCGGCGGCCGCTGAGTGGCCCTGCGCCGGGCTTGAAGTGATTGCGCCGCCGGGAGCAACGTGTACATTGAAGGCTTTGCCGTTGACGGTTATGGTGTAACTGGCTTCCTTCTCACATTTAGGAGCGCATGGTGCCGCTGCGGGTGCTGCAGCAACAGCCTTTTTCTTTTCCTCGGCTTCGTTGTATCTGATACCCATTGGCTTGGAGCCGGTGAGGTATGATATTCCCTTGTCACCGCAAGTTGAGGTTATGAAAATATTTTCTTCAGTTGCCGGGAGTCCGTTGACTTCGAGTTTCTTTTTGGCCGCGGCCGTGCTGAGTTCCGGGTTTCTGTCATTTATGTCGTGGACGTCTTCTTTTGTAGGCTCAAGACCGAGTTGTTCAGAGGAGAGTTTGACAACTTCTGAATCGGGTTCCGTCGGTGTATGTCCGAAATATCCCAGTACCATTTTGCCGTAACCATCGGCTATTTTCTTCCATTTGCCCTGTGTCACGTTATTGAAAGCCTGCTGGAAGTAGAACTGAGAAACGGGAGTTACGGATGTTCCGAAACCGCCGCGTGCCACAACTTCCCTCATCTCTCTTATCACCTGCGGGAACAGATTGAGGCAATTATTGTCGCGCATCATCTGTGTATTGGCTGTAAGTGCTCCGCCGGGCATTGGAGAAAGCGCGATAAGCGGATTAAGTTCGAGAGCTTCTGGCGGCAGGAAATATTTTTCCATGCAGTCGATGAAGACCTGTTCGGCGGCCAGGATTTTTTCAAAGTCTATGTCGAGCGTGTAATCGGTACCTCTGAGGCAGTGCCACATGGTAAGGATGTCAGGCTGGCTTGTGCCTCCGCTTACTGGTCTCATGGCGAGGTCTATAATGTCCGCTCCTGCCTCGATGGCGCCCATATAACAGCTTACGCCCATTCCGGCGGTGCTGTGGGAGTGAACGTGTATCTCAATTTCTGGAGGAAGAATGGCTCTCGCTGCTTTGACTGTTTCATAAACTGTTTTTGGGGTGGCAGTTCCGGAGGCGTCCTTGAAGCATACGCTGTCGAAGGGAATTTCATCCTTCAATATCTGCTTAAGACTGTCGGCATAGAATTCCGGAGAGTGGGCATAGCCTTCATCGAGTCCGGGAGGAAGTCCCATGAGGGTTACCGTAACCTGATGCTTGAGTCCGTGGTTATGTATGCATCTGCCTGAATAGGAGAGGTTTCTAACATCGTTAAGGGCGTCGAAGTTCCTTATCGTGGTTACGCCGTGCTTCTTAAAGAGTTTCGCGTGCAGGTCTATTACTTCCCTGGACTGCGAAATTAGGCCAACCACGTTCGCTCCTCTGGCGAGAGTCTGAAGGTTGATGTCCGGGCCGACGGCCTTGCGGCACGCGTCCATCATGTCGAAGGCATCTTCCTGACAGTAGAAATAGAGGCTCTGAAATCTTGCGCCTCCACCTATTTCGAAATGTCTGGTACCCGCGTTTACGGCGGCCTTCAAGGCTGGGAGGAAGTCCTCTGTTTTGACTCTGGCTCCGTAGCACGACTGAAAGCCGTCACGGAAAGATGTGTCCATAAATTTGATTTTTTTCATGTCTTATTTCTCCTAGGGGGATTTAAAAATATGTTATTTGTTTTCTTTTCGGTATTGATGAACGGCGGCTGTAATTACCGCTTCTACTTCGGCGCCGCTCTCGGGACCGGTTTTCTTTTTGGACTGTCGTCTGCTGGCTTTGGCCTCCGCAGGTTTTTCCTCAAGGATTCCCGCGAAGGGGGCAAGAACTTTGGCTGTGGCGAGGATCACTAGGACCATAAGGCCGAGGAAAGAGAATACTACTCCCATTCCTACAATCATGAGCTTGATTCCGTCTGCTATCATAATTTCACCTTTTAAAGTTTGTTATATTTTTAACAGATACATCACCGCTGTGCAACGTTATGATGTTTCCGTTTGAATTGAGTATAAGCTCCCCCTGCGGTCCGATGTCCTCAAGGATTCCTGTGACAGTCCTATTTTCGCTGAGGACGGCTTCGACGAGTCTTCCCCGTGGTATGTTTTCACCTTTCCAAATCTGATATATTTTATCGATTTCAAAATGGGAGCCACTAATATACAGCTCCGTCAGTTTTTTGTAAAGCGTCTTCACAAAATCATTTTTATTTACTTTGCAACCCGTTTCCGCATAAACGGATGTGGCCGGTCTGCCTATCGCCTCGAGGATTTCCTTCTCTGTATTGAGGTTGATTCCTATACCGAGAACTATTCCGAGCGGCCTATTCATATTGTCGGTCTTTGCATCGCAGAGTACCCCGCATATCTTCTTGTCTCCGCAGTATATATCATTCGGCCACTTGAGCCAGAACCCCATACTGTTAAAGGATTCACGAAGAGCGTAAAGCGCCGCAAGCCCCGCAATCCACGATGCGCAGTAGGGTGGAAAAGGCGCGCCTTTGAGAAGGTACGACGCATAAACATTCCCCTTCGGCGAAATCCATTGCCGACCGAGGCGGCCTTTACCGGAGGTCTGGGTTTCCGCCGTTACGAGGGTCCCATCTTCGAGTGAGTCAAAATTCTCAAGCGCGTACTTGTTTGTCGAATCCACTTCGGAGAGTTCTTTTATCTTCATATTTCTCATGGCATGGAGGGGTAATTAAACTTTTCGCAAAATCAGTTAAAAATTTAACATACACCGCTTTTCCGATATTGCAATGTCCGTTTCAGGATGTATCTTTCGACCCGTACTTTTATAAATTAGCGAAAGGACATTCAAAGTGAAAAAGATACTCATTCCGACTAAACTTGATAAGGCCGCCGGCGAAATGCTCAAGGCTAAAGGATTCACCGTTGTTCAGGATTACGAAAAACCGATGGACGCGCTCGTTAAGGAAAACGCAGACGCCGAAGTCCTCATTGTCAGAAGCGAAAAAGTCACCCCCGAAATAATAGATACATTTCCGAAGCTTAAGCTCGTTGTCCGCGCGGGCGCAGGCTACAATACCATTGATACAAAGTACGCGAGAAGGAAAAATGTCGATGTTATGAACACTCCAGGCGCTAACTCCAACGCCGTTGCCGAGGAAGTCGTAGCAATGATACTCGCCGCCTGCCGCCATATTGTGAAAGGCGATATAACCACCCGCGAAGGTCTTTGGGAAAAGAAAGCCTTCATGGGTACCGAAATAACCGGTAAGACGATGGGAATAATCGGCCTCGGCAATATCGGCCGTCTTTTGGCCAAAAGGCTTGAAGGCTTCGAGATGAAAGTCCTTGCGTATGACCCCGTTCTTTCTGCGGAACTTGCCGAAAAAATGGGCGTTAAGCTCTGCTCGGTGGAAGAGATTTTCGGCTCCGCCGACTTTATATCCCTGCATATTCCTGAAAATGAAAACACGAAGGGAATGGTCAATGAAAAGCTCCTCTCCCTTATGAAAAACGGTGCCATGCTCATCAATTGCGCCCGCTCCGGAATAATAAACGAAAATGATCTCAGGGAAATCAAGAAGACAAAGAAAATTTCCTTCTGCACAGACGTTTTCCCGAAAGACGAACCCGGTAAAAAAACCTGTGAGGATATCGCCGATCTCATGCTTCCACACCTCGGTGCGAATACCAGTGAGGCCAACTTCATCGCCGCAAAACGAGCAGCCGAACAGACCATCGCCTATTTCGAAAAAGGAATTACAAACTGCGTCGTCAATAAGGGGCTTCCAGATGGACTTAACGTCCAGTTCCAGACACTCGCATTCGTTCTCACCAGCCTTTCCAGAGCATATCTGGGAAAGGACAAGGCGCCCGTCAAGATCGAAACAAGCTTCTATGGGAATCTTCATCAGTTCGGCAAATGGATGACCGGCCCCATCGCAGCTGGAATCGCCGGAGAGTCCGATCCCTTCTACGATGCTTCTGACGCAGAATCCTACCTTAAGCAGCGCGGAATCGAAATATGCGACCGCGAGGTTGACGAAAGCAAGCATTACGGCGAATCCATCACCATCGATTTCTTTGAGGGCTCCGGCACCATAAACAGAGTCAGCGTACGCGGTACAATCGCCGAAAACAACATCATGATTTCCAGAATAAACAACTTCGAAAAACTCTATCTCGAACCCACTGGACACAACCTCTTTGCCGAATATGGCGACGAGCCCGGCGTAATCGGGAAGATCGCCAGTCTCCTCGGGCTTGAAGACATAAACATCATTGACATCCGTGCGCCTCAGGACCGTGAGTCCGGCAGGTCGCTCGCCGCGATAAAGACGAATGTTGTTGTTCCCGACGCCCTTGTCGACAAGATAAAGAAGGCGATAAATGCGGTGAACGTATTTACTTTTTCTCTTGAGTAGTCGGCTTAAAAAACTGGATACGGCTGAAAACAAGATGTGATGCCAGCGGCGGGCAAAGCCCGCCGCAAATCTTGCAGAACTCAAAACAGTCATTCCAGATATGGAGATCGGTATACCGGAATAATTCTAAATTGGAGGGAACGGACATGTTGAATTTTTATGGATGGAGTCTCTGTCCACACTGCCGCAACACAATCGCGTGGCTTAAAGAACACAATATCCCGTTCAACTATCTCGAAATAGAAGAACAGCCTCAGGCCGTAATCAATAAAGTTATCGAGGTCAACGGCGGTGACGACTGGGTCGTACCGACTCTTGAATACAATGGTAAATGGCGTCCAGGACAATCTTTTGACGCAGGATCGCTGGAGCACGACCTTAAAGATTGGGGACTTCTTTAGTTTTCAAGAACGATGAACGCGCAGGCGTAATCCTTTTCATGACTTATTGATACGTGGACTTTGGCAACTTCCAGACGCGCGGCGGCTTCAAGGGCCTTGCCGGAAAGAATCGTCCCGGGTTTTCCGTCACCATTATTAAGGGTTTCTATGTTTTTCCACTCGCAGCTTGCACCTATCCCACAGCCGAGCGCCTTTGAAAGAGCTTCTTTAACGGCCCATCTGCCGGCGAAATATTCGGGAGAGTTTTTTCTCTTAACGGCCTCGGTTCTTTCTTTCTCCGTGAAAATCCTTTCGATAAAGGAGTCTCCGCTTTTCTCCAGCATTTCCTTTATCCTGGATATTTCCACAATGTCCGTACCTACTCCGGCTATCATCTAAACCTCATGATTTTTAAAGTATTCAAATATAAAGCTGACATTTTTTAATGAAAGAGATTCGGCTTTTATATCACAGCTGCCAAGCTCGGCATTGCCTACACCGAAGGTTCCCATCCGCGCGCGGCGCGCGGCTTCGATACCGGCTGGAGCGTCCTCGATAACGAGACAGTTTTCAGCATTTATGCCGACTTTGCCCGCTGCCATGAGAAACGATTCGGGATCGGGCTTTGACCTGGTAAAATCCTGCCCCGAAACGACTGCGTGAAAAAAATCTTTCTTGAGACCCGATATGTCGATAAGCTCGGGCGCGTTTCTGCTCCCCGACGAGACCGCCAGCTTAAGAGGCGTTTTGCGGAGTTCGGCGAGAAAATCGTTTATTCCATCGAAAAGCAGTTTTTCTCCGGCTTTTCGCACAAAGTCCAGGTAAAGAGCATTTTTCCTCGTGGTGATCTCGGTTATTTGCTTTTCATCGAGTTCGATCTTCCCGTGAGTCATTATCAGGAGCGATTCTTTTCTGGAAACGCCGCGCAGGAGGTGGTTGATTTTCCGGTTGAAATGAATGTTCAGCTCCGAAGCTATTTTCTTCCAGGCAAGGTAATGGTACTCGGCGCTGTCGAGCAGGACACCGTCGAGGTCGAATATCACCGCTTTGTTTTCAAGGTAAAATGTATTCATAATACTTATCCGATATCTTGTGGATTGAGGAGAAGTTTATTTATATCGCTTGCGGCGGCAATCTGTTTCATAAATTCGATGTGCGGATAGAATTCACCCACTTCGTAAAGGTTGTGGGCATCACTCCCGAAGCAGATTTTAACCTTCTTCTCGGCGCATATCCTGAAAAATTCGACAGGCGGTTCGTTCGTGTGGAAATTTATTTCGGCGGCAACATTGTTTTCCTTCAGCATTGCGGCAAGCGGCGCGAAAAGGTCAGAGGGTATTTCCATATTTTTTCTCCGGAACACCCTGAAGGGATGGGCGAGTATGGCTATTCCCGACTTGAGAAAGTTTTCAAGAACAGCCATGAATTCACGTTTTGCCGCTTCTCTATCAGGCTCCGTTTTCAGCAGTTCCGAAAGTTGATGTACCGCGCCTATTTTTATTTTAAAGGAATCGAAATGTTCCCTTTTTATGATAGGAATGCCGCGGATTCCGCTATCGATCTCGACACCCCGAAGTATTTCGGCACCCGCCTCTTCGAGTCTCTTGAAATAAAGTTCAAAGCGGTCTTCGCGGACTTTTTCAACATCTTCGAAGATGTATCTGTTTGAATTATAGGTATCTCTATCAAAATAAAGATGGCCCGAATGTTCCGAAATGGCAGCATTCTGAAGACCCATCATTTTCTTGAGGGCAACGATTTTGGCGACATTCATATTTTCATTGCAGTAGGCGAGATCCGTATGGATGTGGAAATCTGTAAGCGCGCAGGAATCGGGATTTTTAAGCTGGTGCATTTTAAAGGAGGAACTGCCGTCTTCCCGGATTTCCATCACAATAAAGCTGAACGGGTCTTCACAAAGAGCCGGAACGGCGGTAAAGCTCATGGAATCCTTACGGATATCGGTAAATCCTTCATGATGATGTCCAGCCAGCGAAAAATATGCGCCGCAGGATATCATGACGTTTATAATTTCTTCAGAGTTGACATAGTTGTAGGGGCATTCCGAAAGCCCCGGCGGGAAGAGCGGGACGTGCTGGAAGGAGACAATAGGTCCCGGAAAACCTTTTCGCGCTTCTTTCATAAGTTGTATGTCCTGATGGCTGCGGCTCGCGTTGTAGCCCGGCTCCTCCCTGTCGAACGGAAATGAAACGAAACGAACGCCCGCGGTGTCGGTGAAAGTATCCGGTTTCTTAAAAATACCGTAAAATATATCGGGGGCAGGATCGTGGTTTCCGGGGATTGCGATATAAGGACAATTTAATTTGTCGAGTATTGCCTTCAGTTCCGAAAGGAGCACTGCCGCGTCCGGCGAGGCGGGTTTATCGATAAAGTCTCCGGCGACTAGAACGATATCCGGCTTTATGTATCTATTGATCCGGTGGACGGCCCGCAATAGCAGGATGTGGGCGAAATCCCCTTTCCTAGCGGGGATAGCCTGATTGGGCATACGTCCAAAATGTAAATCTGCCAGAAGTACTGCTTTCATTTGTTTATCCACCCATGCAAAATCTTTTGATCTCCTGAGCTAGAGTTACCATTGAATAGGGCTTCTGGATGAAGGAGTTTATACCGAGGTCGAGAGCCTCCATTATGCGAGTGTCTTTTTTGAAGCCTGAGACAAGTATCACCTTAATGTCCGGATTCACCTTTTTCATTTCGACATAGGCGTCTTTGCCTGACATTTTAGGCATGGCCATATCAAGGAGTATGACTCTTATTTCCTGATATTTTTCCTTATAGATATTGACCGCCTCCTCACCGTCCTCGGCATATACGACGTTATATCCGAGTTTTTCGAGGATACTGCCCGCTGTTTTGCGCATTATCGCTTCATCATCCACGACGAATATGAGTCCTGATCCTGTCGGAATCTGATCCATTGCGCTGACGGGGATTACTTTTCTTTCGCCGTCTTCATCGGCGGTTTTTGCGAGTTCCGGGAGGTAAATCATGAATGTCGTCCCTTTGTCGGGAGTAGACTCGACGTCAAGGAATCCTTCATGACGCTCGATAATTTCCTTTACCATTGTAAGGCCGAGTCCTGTGGAGGAATCCCTGTCTTTGGTGGAGAAAAACGGATCGAATATCTTGCATAGGGTTTCCTTATCCATGCCCACGCCTGTGTCAGAGATGCTAAGGCACCAATAGGAGCTCTGGGTGGAGTTGGGATGCTCCGACTTGAATTTTTTGTCGGGATAGACGATTCCTATTGAGACGGAAAGCTTTCCGCCCCATTCTCTTTCGCTGGCCCGCATAGAGGTCATTGCCTGAGCGGCATTGTCGCAGAGGTTGAGCAGACACTGTTCTATCTGGACGGCATCGGCCCTGACGAGTACTTTAAGGTCGTAGAGTTCGGCTTCGAGTTCTATACGTTTATCGAAAGTGTTCTGGCATATTTTAAGAACGTGTATTACCACCTCGTTAAGATCTACCGGTTCAAGTGAAACCTCGTGTTTGCTTGTCATTGAAAGTAAATGCTGCACCATGACCACGGCACGCTCGGTAGAACTTTCTATAAGGTTTATATCGCTTTCGAGGTCTTCTTTCGTACGGTTGTCATTCTTTGAGGAATATCTCATCATGGATATGGTACCGGTTATCGCGCCGAGTACGTTATTAAAATCATTTGCGAGGCCGCCGATAAGGTTTTTGACAACTTCCATTTTTTGAGCGTGTCTGAGCTGCTCGTCCCTCATCTGGTACTCGGTTATGTCATCAAGCCTTATAGCTACGCCCATTTCACGCGAGAGCGCATTGAGTGAAAGATTGAAATACCTCTGGTTGTTGGAAATGATCTTTTCTCCGTATGCGGCCTCGGATTTGCCTGAAAGCGGGAGGGTTTCGATTTTTGTTTTATACGGCATGAGGAACGGGAGCACTATCCATACGGCTTTTCCGATGACTCTTTCGGCGGGGAGGTTGAGTCCGGTTTCTGCGGACTTGTTCCACTGCTTGATTATCCCATGCGGATCGACGGTTATTACCATTGAGTCGAGAGAATTGATTATAATGTCTATATCGTTTTTGGCACCGACAAGATCTATTTCGGCCTGTTTTCGTCGGCCGATGTAACGTCTGAAAGTTATTACGGTGAACCAGAAGAGAAGGAGGAAATTTACAAGTAGCGCCATGTATAATACCTTGAATGTGAACATTCTTTGTATTATAAGCTCTGTGAGCTTATCCTTAACCGCTTCCACGGCGCCCATCACATTCATGTATGCGGCTTCATACTCGTTCCTGAATTTTGTGGAGCTGTCCTCGGTTATCTCACTGTCGGGGTTGCGGTAAAACTTATAAAACTTGATCATTACGTCGTTGAACTTGGCTATTCTTTCGTTCATTTTTTCTTTGGATTCCAGATTGTCGAGTCTTTCGGCATTTTCATTAGACTCGCGGATAAGGTCCCATACATCGTTCATATCTTTATCTTTGGTGTAGCCGCTGACAATTTCCCTGAAAAGCAGATTGGCCCTGGTGGTGTTCAATTCAATATTGATAGCGGAATTTTCGAGCGAGGTATAGGTTTCGCTCATGTTGATGATGGTATAATAAGCGTAGATATTAATTCCCAGCATGCATGAAAAGGCCACGCCAAGAACCAAATAAGTCTGTATGATTGTTCGGGTGTGAAGTTTGGAGACCTTGACTCCCGGGCTAATGCTTGACGATATCATCGAAGAAACCTCCCAATATTAAAATCTTTTTTTAAATTTAACAGTCAATTGCGGTCTGTCGGGTTCGCGCACTACCGATGTTGCGTGCTCGGCGGCCTGGCCGGGTTCCGGTTTGGCGGAGTTTTCGCTGAGGCCAGGAACGGCCGCTGGCTGTTCATCGCTTACCGGAAGAAAAACATTGAAAATAGATCCGTTCTCCGGTTCGGAATATACCTCCACAAATCCCTTATGATTCTGGACTATGTTGTAAACCATCGAAAGACCAAGTCCGGTGCCAGCATCTTTTCCCTTCGTCGTAAAAAACGGATCAAATATTTTAGAAAGGATGTCCTGATCCATTCCTACGCCCGTGTCCGATACCCTGATCAGCCAGTAATCACCGGCGGAAGCGCCCGGAAGGATTGAAGAAAAATGTTTGCCGGGACTTACCCTGTCGAGGGAAACACTCATTGAACCGCCGCGCGACCCGCCTTCCTTCTTCATTATGGTCATTGCGTGTGACGCGTTGACGCAAAGATTCAGCAGCATCTGGTCCAGTTGAGTGGGGTAGGCCTTCACTAGGGCTGAGGGAAACTCATCGTCGGGTCCGAATATTTCTATGGACTCGGGAAATGTGTTTTTGCATATCCTTATCACGTTCTCTATTACTTTTATAAGGTCTACCGTTGAGAAGTCCTTTTCCTTTTTCCTGGCTAAAGACTTCAACTGTTCGACCATATCCTCTCCATGCTTCGCGGATTCCTCTATTATCGCGAGGTCCTTATCCATGTCCCGAATAAGCTTCACTATATTACCCTTATTGAGCATTATCGAATATCTTATTGAACTGACAGTTCCCTTTATTCCGCCGATGACATTATTAAAGTCATGCGCGATTCCGGCGGCCAGTGTTCCGACAGTGTCCATTTTCTGTGCCTGCCGCACGTACTCATCTTTGCGGCGGGACTCTGTCATGTCTTCTATCTGGATTATGGCCCCGCAGGCATTCTGCTCCAAGAGTGGATTTATCGAAATATCAAGGTATTTAATCTCATCGCCGGGAATTTCCACCATGCTGAAACGGTCGCCTTTCTTCTCTTCTATCACAGAACGGAATTTTGTTTTATAAGGCTCAAGAAAGGGAACTTTTTCCCAGAAGGGTTTTCCTTCGGCCTCGGCTGCCTTGACCCTTGTAAATTTTTCTATTGCGATGTTCCAGTGGGTTACAATACCTTCAGCGTCTGTGGATATGAGCATGGACGGCACCGATTGGAAAACCGTTTCCATAAACTTGAGCGTCAAGTCTTGAGATTTCGACAGTTTTTTTTCAGAAATATTATTTTCCACAGCAGTCCATTCAAAAATTTCTATTACACGCTATGACTAAGGTATCATTTTGTATGTTAAAATTCAATTTAAGCCTTTAACTTTGCATGAATTGCTTTTTGAGACTATATTGCCGTGTTAAAGTATGTGAGGATTCCGTTGGAAAAAAAACTGTTAGATATCGTCGATGCCAAATCCAGGGTCAATCATGACCTTCTTATGGACTTTGTCTCAAATAACTCAATTTCCATTTTCACGGAACAGGCGCAGCATCCCTTTCTGGTAGGAAAGGTTCTTTACGATGGAGAGATAAAAAAAAGGACGGGCGGAGCTGATTTCAATACAATGAAATTCAATATCTCCGACG
>MHBG01000014.1:31254-37795 GCA_001804785.1 Lentisphaerae bacterium GWF2_45_14 | reverse complement strand
GTTAAAAAAAGAACCCGCCGATAGCGGAAAGGGCTCGGGGATATCAAATGCCATTTTCATGCTTAGGAAAAAAGCATATTCCATCGAGCCTAACCCGAATATCATCACAATAGGAAGAACCCAGGATAGCGATATTGTAATCGCCGACTATGCTATATCCAAAAGACATGCGCAGATTGTTGTGTTCAAGGATAAATATTTCATAGTGGATGTCGGTTCGACTAATGGAACATCCGTTAACGAAATATCGGTAATACCGGGAATGAAAGTGCAGCTCTCAATAAATTGTACCGTGTCCTTCGGAAGGATCTGTTTCGTTTTCGCCCATCCACTTCAAGTCTACCGCGGGATGCGTCGCGAAATAATGGGAATGTAATTCCGTCATGGCATCCCGCCTCACTTGCAAAAGATCAGTATAAAAAGCTGGGCTGTGATTATACGCATGAACATCACGTATGAGTAGACCGCCGCATATGAGTAAAGAGGAGCGTCATTTTTAGATATCTGGCAGGCGTACGACAATGCGGGCGGATCTGTGCAGCCCCCAGCCATCAGTCCCGACAGCGTAAGGAAATTCATCTTCATCAGGTATCTTCCGGCAAGAGCCGTCAGCATCAGCGGAATCATTGTTATCGCAAGAGCGGAAACTATCCATAAAACTCCCTGCTGGCTGAAGAGCGTTGAGAAAAAACGTTCTCCGCACTTAATCCCGACACAGGCCAGGAAGAGCGTGATGCCCATTTCGCGGAGTATCAGATTTGCCGATGTTGAAAGATGCCAGTTGAGAGGCCCTATTTTCCTTATTCTGCTCAAAACGAGCGCCACCAGAAGCGGGCCTCCGGCAATCCCGAGCTTTACGGGGGCGGCAAGTCCGGGTATGTAAAAGGGTACCATCCCGATAATAATACCCGCCGCTATTCCTATAAAAATCGGGACGAGGTTGGGGTGCTCGAGGTCTTTTTCGGAATTTCCGAGTTCCTTCTCAAGTTCCGCGAGTGCGCTTTCCGGGCCCGTCGCCGTAACAGTGTCGCCAAAGCAGAGTTTTAGTCCGGCGGAAGGGAACATCTCGAAGCCGGCTCTTTCTACTTTGACTATATTGACCCCCAACCTTTCGGCGAAGTCGAGCTTACCAAGCGGCTTTTTCTGAGTCTCTTTATTTGTTACGTTGAAATCTCTGGACAGCGACCGCGTCGGGACAGTGAAATCAAGCTCCGTTATGTCACCGACCATTAAAGCTATATCTTTTATCTGCTCACTTCTGCACAACACCCTGAGGATGTCACCCTTGGCGAGAATGCTCGCATCCGTCGGCGTTACGAATTCACCTTCCCTGCATATTCCGGTTATCATAAATTCGCCGTCTATAATGCTTTTGAGCTTTCCTATGCTTTTCCCGTCGATGCCCTGGTTCATTACGACCATGCTGTGTTCGACGGGTGCGCCGTCCGTCTTGGATTTTTCTTCGGCGAAGGCGGCGGACTCTTTTTCGAGGTTTATCCTGAAAAGCTTGGAGCTCAGGATGATGGAGCCGATAATTCCGATGATGCCGAATGGATAGGCTATGGCATAGCCGAGGCCGGGATACTGTTGAATCTCGCTGTTCCCACCCGATATTCCCCGCAAAGCCTCCTGCGCGGCCCCCAATCCGGGAGTATTGGTTATGGCTCCGGAAAGTATTCCTACCACGACCGCCGCCGGAAGCCCGGCTAAAAGAACAATCAGCGATGCCGTTAAAAGATTCATCGCTATATTTCCGGTGACAAGCAGATTAAGAGCTATCCCTTCTTTCCTGAACGATGCGAAAAAGACTGGACCTGCCTGCGCTCCTATCGTGTAAACAAAAAGAACCAATCCGAAATCCCTGACAAAATCAAGGACTTCCGCGTTAAATCCCATTCCGGAATGTCCGAAGATGATTCCAGCAAACATCACGCCGCCGATGCTTAACGATATACCTTTTATTTTTATTTTCCCCAGGAGTATTCCGGAAAAGATAACGATGCTCAATATAAATATAGTATGAGCAACAGAGTGTCCGAAAAGCAAGTCGTTAAACCATTTCATAAATAAATCCGTTTAGAAATGCTTAAGATAACAAAAAAAGACGCCTTATTCAAACCGCTATCCGGGAGATTTTTTTATTTCATTAATTGAAAATTCTCATTCCCCGGTTAAATTAAAGGACTTTTGGAATTCCAATAAAAGTTTGAATATAAAAAAGACAGGAATGAAGAATGGGCAATTTAAGAAAGAAAAGACGCAAAAAGATCGCCAAGCACAAGCGGAAGAAGCAGCTCAAAGCCTTGCGTCATAAGAAGTAAGAAATTTTATCTTTTAACTTCCCTCCTGTTATGTTATATTTTTATGGCTGGCAGGAGGGTTTTATTTTTTAACTCGCGGAAACATTGTCCGGACTCCGCCTGACGGGAGAGGGAAATGAAAGTGCCTTTAATACGGCGTGGTTTTTTTCTGCCGGTTGTTTTATTTTCAGTACTTTCCAATGCCGCCGATATATCGTCCGATCTTATTCAGAATGTCGACGATGCCCAAGGTACTTTCCTTCTCAAATCCGAAGAAACCAGAAAAGCGAAAGCTCTCGCGGGATATGCAGAAGCCCTCATGGAGTTCAAGAAAGAATCTAAAATAGATGAAAAAAAGGCATCCAAATTTATAGAGATTCTTAAAAATGACCCGGATGCCGAAATCCCCCTGGCCTTCGTAATCGCCGCATGGAATCAGAACAGAGAAAAAAGCTCCTCTCTTGCCGAGAAAATATACGATATTGCAAAGGCTAACCCCCAAATACTTAAATTGAACATTGCCGCGGCAACTATGCTTCTCGGCTCTCAAAAAGAAAAAGAAGCACGCAGCCTTCTCGAAAATGCCGTTCTTGAGAATGAAGACAGGATTGCTTCCGACAAAAAAGTCGACAAGGTTCTGGTAAATATTGCGGAAGTACTAGCGGCGCTCTATCAGAAAAGCAAAGATTTTGAAAAAGGAGATTCACTCCTGGAGAAATTTTTGAAGCCGGATTCCGTATATTGCAACGATTTCAATATAGTTCGATCGGCAGTCCTTTTTTACAGGTCGGCAAAAGCTTCAGCGAGTCCTGATACCTTTCTTCTTTTATTTCCGTCCGATAAAGAGCGCTATTCGAAGGAGTACGACAGAGCCTTTTCTGAAATTGAAAAACTCTGTTTCAAAAAATATCATAGTCCCCAGGATCTCGCTCCTCTCATAGAAGTATGCAGAATGGACAAAGATATGGAAAGGGCAAAGTATCTGGTTTCTTGCAATTTACTTTCTTCTCCCAAGGACTTGCAGAGTCTCGAACTTCTCGCGTTTATTTTTTCCGAAAATGGCGAAGGGGAAAATGCTCTCAGAATTTTCAGGTATCTGGATAGAATGAACTATTTTGCGGACAATCCACATATTTACCTCGAATTCGCAAAAGCGGCGGTAAAGTCAAACAACTTCAAAGAAGCTGCGGAATCGCTGGAATGGTATTCCACCGTATGTGATGATAACCCCGGAATTTACTATATGCTGGGACTCGTATATCTGGATATGGGGCTTTACCGCAAAGCCCTTGCACGATTGTCAAAAGCACCGCAGGATTTCAGGACTTATAGCATTAAATCATTGTGTTACGGGAAGTTAGGCAATCACAAGGACGCCCTCGATTCAATGCTGCTGGCGGAAGCAGCCGCAACTTCTGAGAATAAACAGGAATTGCTCAACCGTGATTTTTATTTTATGCTCGCGTATTTAGCTGACAAGGCAGATTCCGTTGAGAAAGTGGAAAATGCCCTCGAAAAAATACTTTCCCGCTCTCCCGAAGACCACGAAGCCTTGAATTTCCTCGGCTATGTTTGGGCTGAAAATGGTATTAAGCTTGATAAAGCCGAACTAATTATAGCCTCCGCTCTCGTTTCCGACGGCAAAAATCCGGCGTATCTTGACAGTATGGCGTGGGTACTCTTCAAAAAGGGGAAAATAAAAGAAGCTCTGAAATACATAGATTCCGCCATCAAGGAACAAGGCGATTCTGTCGATCCCGTACTTCTTGACCACGCAGGCGATATCTATTTCGCCGCAGGGAAAAAAGAAGAGGCCCTCAAGTTCTGGAAAGAAGCCTCTGAAACCTACAGCGAAGACCTCAACCCCGAAAAGGTCCGGAAGAAAATCGCTGCTGCCAAATAAAATAAGCCGACGCGTTGCAGTTTTATCCGGTCTATTACCGGTTTATAGAAAGAATACCGCCGGTATCCGCACTGGTTGCCATTTCCGCATATCTCGCAAGATAACCTTTGACATATCTGGGTGCCGGCTTTTTCCAGGACTTTCTTCTCTTTTCAAGCTCCTTAGCGGGGACTTCAAGCTGGATTTTGCGATTAGGGATATCTATGGAAATAATATCGCCTTCTTTTACGAGCGCGATTGTACCACCGGCCGCCGCTTCAGGGCTTATATGGCCGATACAGGCGCCTCTTGTCCCGCCACTGAAACGGCCATCGGTTATGAGAGCTACCTTTTCGCCGAGTCCTCTTCCCATGATATAACTCGTGGGCGCGAGCATTTCCTGCATTCCGGGGCCGCCTTTCGGCCCTTCGTAGCGGATAACTACCACATCGCCTTCCTTGACCTTGCCATTGAGAATTCCCTCACAGGCTTCTTCCTGGCTTTCGAATATAACGGCCGGCCCTCTATGCTTAAGCATTTCCTGCGAGACTCCGGCTGATTTCACGACACACCCGTTTTCAGAGAGGTTACCGAACAGTATCGCGAGACCGCCTTCCTTGCTGTAGGCGTTATCGAGCTTACGGATAACCTTGTTGTCCGGTTTTGGGGCTTTCTTTATAAGTTCTCCGAGAGTTTTTCCTGAGACCGTGACACAGCCTCCCTCTATAGCACCCTTTACTTTACTGATTTCCCTGAGTATCGCCATGATTCCGCCTGCAGCGTCAACGTCTTCCATGTGGTATTTGCTTGACGGCGAGACCTTGCAGATATTGGGGGTTTTCCTGCTTATTTCGTCAATCATGGCAAGGTTCAATTTTACTCCTGCCTCGTTTGCTACAGCCAGTGAGTGGAGAACTGTATTTGAGCTTCCGCCCATTGCCATATCTAGGACGAGTGCATTCTTAAATGATTGTTCAGTGACGATATCAAGCGGTTTCGGCCCGCCTCTCAGTGCCATTTTGACCGCGGTTTCGGCGGCTTTTTCCCAGAGCTTTTTGCGTTCCGGCGAAGTGGCGAGGATGGTGCCGTTGCCGGGGAGTGCGAGTCCGAGCGCTTCCGTGAGGCAATTCATGCTGTTTGCTGTGAACATTCCCGAGCACGAGCCGGGCCCCGGGCAGCCTGCTTTTTCAAGTACCAGGAGATCTTTCTCCTTTATCTGACCGGTCTTATATTTCGCGACTCCTTCGAAGATGGATATAAGATCGCATGCGGACCCGTCCTGCATTTTACCTGCCGACATCGGACCGCCGGAGGCGAAAATTGTAGGAATATTGAGGCGCATTGATGCCATAAGCATTCCGGGCGTGACCTTGTCGCAGTTCGGAATGCAGATCATTGCATCGAACGGATGCGCGTTCAGCATGGACTCAACAGTATCGGCGATAAGTTCTCTGCTCGGGAGGGAGTATTTCATGCCTTCGTGACCCATTGCGATTCCGTCGCATATTGCCATGGTGTTGAATTCAAAAGGCACACCGCCAGCCTTCCGGACGGCATCACTGATTATTTTACCGACCTTGCTCAAGTGGCAGTGGCCCGGGACGATGCTTGTATAGGAATTGCATATCGCGATAAACGGCTTTTCAAAGTCCTTTGTTTTTAGGCCGGTAGCCCTCATCAATGATCTGTGCGGCGCCCTCTCGAAACCCGTCCTGATTACATCGCTGCGCATTTTTGCTCCATCTTTTTGAATATATTCATTAAAATGTTATATTTAACAACTTTAATTGGCGGTTTTTTATTAAAATAGTTCATTATCCCCTTTAAATCAACTGTCAATTGAGCTTAATTATCAATATTACAAAGCGAGCCAGAGGTAAATTTATGTTTGACGGATTGAGTGATAGACTTCAGGAAGTATTCAGAAAGCTCAGAGGACAGGCCATCCTGAGTGAATCCAACATTGCCGATACGATGAAGGAAATACGGATCGCCCTCCTTGAGGCCGATGTGAATATAGATGTGGCTAAAGACTTTATAGAAAAAATAGGACAGGACTGTCTCGGTTCGGACGTGCTGAAAAGCGTGACCCCTGGCCAGCAAGTTGTGAAAATAGTCCATGACCGGCTCGTAGAACTAATGGGGGAAAACGAAGCGCCCCTCAACCTGAAGCCGTTTCCCGCGGTAATAATGATGGTGGGCCTTCACGGCAGCGGCAAAACTACGACATCCGCGAAACTTGCGCTACACCTGAAAAAGAAAAACCGCCAGGTAATGCTCGTGGCTGCGGACATCTATAGGCCGGCCGCAATCGACCAGCTCGAAGTACTTGGGAAAGAGATTGATGTAAAAGTCTATT
>MHBG01000014.1:0-31185 GCA_001804785.1 Lentisphaerae bacterium GWF2_45_14 | reverse complement strand
TAAATACCGTAATACTTGATACGGCAGGCCGCCTTCAGATCGATACACAGATGGTGCAGGAGCTCGTACAGATAAGCCAGGCCGCTTCAGCTGCCGAAATTATCCTTGTTGCCGACTCCGCACTCGGACAGGAAGCGGTATCTGTCGCAGACCATTTTCATAAGGCGCTTGGGCTTACTGGGATAATCCTTACAAAACTCGATGGAGATGCCCGAGGGGGGGCCGCCCTTTCGATAAGAAAAGTTACCGGATGCCCCATAAAATTTACGGGTACGGGCGAAAAGCTTGAAGACCTTGATACTTTTTATCCCGACCGTATGGCTTCCAGAATCCTCGGAATGGGCGACATTGTATCGCTTGTTGAAAAAGCCGGGGAAGAAATTGACCAAAAAGAGGCTGAAAAGCTACGTGAAAAACTCAAGAAAAACGAATTTGATTTTAACGACTTTCTGGGCCAGCTCCGCCAGATGTCCAAGCTTGGCGGCGTCGAGTCAATCCTGAAGCTGCTCCCCGGCGGCCGCCAGCTTGCGTCTACTACCCAAGTCAATGCCGAACAGTTCAAGTCTATGGAAGCCATAATATGCTCAATGTCTCTCGCCGAACGCGGCGACCCGGAAATGATAGATTTTCCAAGACGCAAGCGTATTGCCCGCGGCAGCGGAACTTCCATCGAGCAGGTCGCGCAGCTCATAAAACAGTTCAATACAATGAGAAAGATGATGAAGCGTACAGGTTTGCTGGGACGTTTAATGTCCGGTTCTTTTGACGCGTCCGGTCCGGCGTCTGCGCTTCCTCCTCAACTTTCGAGAGGTTCAAATTTCACGCCGGCCAAGAAAAAAAGGAAAAAAAACAGGTAACATTCACGTGGATACCGAAATAAAAAAAGTTTTACAGCGCTTTCAGCCCTCTCCAGAGGAAAGTTCCTCGTTGTCCGAACGCGCGACCAATAAACTCCTCCCGCTCGGGAAGGTTGCGGAGGAAGACTCCTCAGAACTTCCCGAGATAGCATTAAGCAGAGGACAAAAGTCGGTTATTGAAGACTCGCCGGATGCACTTCTTCATACCTTTATGGACGTTTTCGCGCAGATAAGTGGCTCCAGTTACGAGCTGAAAGATGTCATAGGCCCGCTATATAAATTTATCAGGATTCTGGGCTATCATGCGGTAAGCATCCTTACGATAGACCCCGTTTCTCCCGAACATTTCACTCCGATATACAGCAGGGGCTACAAAAATCCGCCACCGGCCGAACTGGTCCCGCTCATGGAAGAGGCCATTAGTTTCAAAGGTGGTTCCATTGACTGGGAAAAACTTATGATCATAGCGGAAGACAAGTGTAACCCTATGGGTTCCTGGGTGCTTAGTGAGGGATTCAGCCGAATCGGCTTTGCCCCCGTCAATGACGGGTCGTTAATAATAGGGATTATTATAATAGCGTTTACTGGCGGAAAGATGCCTTCCTCCCTCGCGTCACCGCTCCTGGAATTGTGTTCAATGCATCTGGGGCTAATGCTATCTCTCTCCTACCTCAAGAGCGTTCGTACTCTTAAAGGGTGACAAACTGCTTACCATAGGAGGCTCTGACAAGGGACGTTTGTTAGCCAGGAACTTAAGAGTTTTATGGCAGGAATTGCCATCTCCCTGAAAAATGACCTTTCTGCCTTTTATGACCTGATAGGAAATCTTCTTGTCCATATTTATCATTCTCCCAATATTATACGCTCTGCAAGCAGCGCCGTCTTACACGTTTCCCCTCGATTTCTTGTTATACAAAGCTTTCGACGACGGTGCTTGAAACGTAGTCGTAACACTCAAGCATGGCGGGGTCATCGAGAAGCTTTCTATAAATTGCCTGTGCCTTGACGGAGCAGGATGTACCGGTATCGCGGAGGAGGTAAAGAAATTCGTTATCGGAAAGCATTTCCCTTCCGCGAATGATTTCCTCAAAACTGCTCCCTTCGATGATTTTTGCTCCACGGTTCATTCTTCGTCCTCCCTTATAACTATTAGCTGATTGAAAAGTCATAAAACATTTACGTTATCAAAAAACTATACGCGGGCTTTGCCTCCCTGCGTCGGGCTATCAGATAATTCGGCAAGCTCCTCTTTGGAACACCTCCGAAAATAAATGTCGAAAGTGGTTCCCTTTCCGGGTGCGCTTCTGACTGAAATTTCGCCGTCCATTTCGTCGACTATGTTTTTGATAATGGCAAGCCCCAGTCCGGCCCCTTTCTCGGTCAGTCTGGCAGTAAAAAAGGGTTCGTATATCCTGTTTGCCGTTTTCATATCCATTCCTATTCCCGTGTCAGAAACAGAAAGTTTTACAAAGGAGGATATTTTTTCGCGGTCGGAAAGGCCCTCGATTATGAGTTCATTTTCGGAGTCGACATTGTTCAGGGAGATTATAAGACGGCCTCCACTTTCGCCATCTCGCATGGCATTGACCGCATTTATGCACAGATTAAGAATTATCTGATATATTTCGGTCTCATCGGCGCGGACAGGCCATGTGGATTCGGAGATGTTTTTTTCAAAACTTATGTTCGCTGGCAGAATTATTTCTATTTCGTCGGCGGCGTCCTGGATGATTTTTTTCAGACACAGCGGGGAACGTCTGACCTTTTCGCGTCTTTTATAAAAGTATTCTATATTTTCTACAAGATGCTTGGCGTGAGTACCAGTATTTATAATTCTTTTCAAGGCATTATCAACCTTTCCGCCGCCGGAATAAAGGCCGCCTGCGAGTTCTGCGTTTGACATTATCATCATGAGAATGTTGTTGAAGTCATGCGTTATCGCACCAGCAATAAAACCGAGCAGCTCCACTCTGTTAGAATGCTTCAGCTTGGAGCTTATACTGGACGGGGCCGCTATAAATATGAAAAACCTAGGACCGTCCTTATCCGGTGAAAATGGAGAGACAAATACTTCTTTTCTTAAAACGTCCCCATTTTCTTTTATATATTCATTGAGATAGCCGTGCCACGAACATCCCTGCAATAGCGATTGGGTAAGGGATTTATAATCATCGTGTTCCTGTAGCTTTTTTTCAAAAAAGGCGGGGTGCTTACCGATGAAATCACACATGGATCCATTGCTACTGCGTTCATAGGCTCTGTTCACATATATTATGGAATAACTGTCACCTGTTACGATTACTTCTTCGCTTACAACGTCAAAAACGAGTTTAAGGAATTGCATCATATCGAAATGCCGCCTTTCCTCGATAGGCTTCAGTACCTTGATTATGCCGCTCACCTTTCCGGAGTGGTCAAAGAACGGAACGACCCTGCAATCTCTGAAAACACCCATACCGCATTCATCATCCATGAAGTTCATCGGTTTGCCTGTCTCGAATATCTCAGATATCCGGCAATCACTGCACGGAGCCTGCTGATTTCTGATTAGCTCATAGCAAAATGTCTGACCTGAGGAAAGTTCAAGGTTCTTCCTGAATTTATGCAGATTTGTCCTTACGACCCTGAAGTCACGGTCTATGACAAAAAGCAAATCGTCTATCGTGTTGACGGTGGCTCTGAAAATGGCGCTCAAGGAACCTTCCGATTCCATGGCTTTTTTGAGCCTGTTTTTGAAAAACGACCAGAAAGAAAATACTGTGGCTCCTATAATAAGTAATGTCATAAAACCAGCATAGGCAAGGATTAACGGTACTTCTCCTGTCTGTCTGCCTTTATTTCCGGCCAAAGATGCTCCTGACGTTCCTGATTTTCTGAACTCATGGACTGCCTTGATTACGGCCCCGGCCCCTTCCTTGGAAATATTGCCCCTAACGTTTAAAAAGATAAATCCTGAAGGCATCTTGAAGGATTTGATGGCAAAGCCCTCCTCTCCAAGTTCCCGGATAATATGTTTTGCCGTAAGCTCCGGCAGCAGAATATAATCTTTCGAGCCTGAAACAAGTTCAAGAAGAGCCTCCATCGTATTCTTTGAATAGGTGGCTCCCTCTATGGGGCCAAGTCCGCCATAGCTTCCTTTTACAAGTGCAAGCCTGTTCCATTTTAAACTTTTAAGACTTTTGACCGCTGAATCAAGACGGCAGAGAAATAACCATCTCAACTCCCTGACCGGCACCGACATGGTATTTTCTCCTTCTTCGGGGTAAAAGGTAAACTCAAAAATGACTCCGGCGTTTTTTATTACTCCGGCTTCAGACGGGTATTGCTCATTCAGAATACGGGAAATATCGTTGAACCAGTCAACACAAAGTCCGTTTGCTTTGCCATCATCCATTGAAAAATATGGTGGAAAATCCCCGCTTACCGAAAGGCGCTGAAGGTCCGAGGCTTTGGACTTAAAAGAGAATATAAGTGTTAAAAAGGTCAGTGCCAGGAAAATTTTGACCATCGAATATTTCACATCATATTTCATAAAACCCCTGAAAGCATAAAGGAAAACAAAAACGTTATAATATTAATCCTGATGCATCGCTTGTGTGTCTCATTATTGAAGCTCCCTCATTTCGTGATGGATGAGATTCATGGAGGGATTGTTTATTCCAATTTCGTCTCTGCATTGTGTGAACGTTTTTTCACAGATTCAGATTATGGGAGAAAAGTCATGAAATTCATGAAAATGAAGAAAAAAAATTTGTGTCACGCCCTCTCCCCCTCCGAAAAGAACGCAACACAAATTACAGCCCTCTACATTCCCGTCCCCCAAAACTCCTTACGAGAACAGTTTAATACATAAGAAGGAATCGTGCCAACTTGCAGATTAATGTATAATTACTTAACAATAAGCATCTTGCCTTTTATTTCGTGGAGAGAGGTTTCTCGTCAAACTATATCAATAAAAGTTTATACCTTTCAAATACAAGCAATATATGTCATTAATAATCAAAAGATTAAATGATATACAACAAATCTGCAACCTCAAAATATATTGAACGTGTTTCCGGAGTGATGGAATAAAAATTTTAGTAGTCTTTGTGGCGGGAGGCGCTGAGGAATATCCCGAATGCTATCATTGGCGAAACAAGAGAGCTTCCGCCGTAACTCAAGATGGGAAGAGTTATGCCTGTTGTCGGCAGAATAGTGACATTTACACTCATGTGTATTAAAGACTGAAGCGCGAAAAGTGCCGGAATACAGAAAATAAAGGTACGTCTGAGATTGTCCCTCGCCTTGTCGGCAACGCGGCATGCGGCCAGGCATATTATCATTATTCCGACAATGACGGGGAAGGCTCCCGCAAAACCGACCGACTCGGAAAGAGACGCAAAGGCGGAATCGCTGTGAGCGAGCGGCAGATATGAGTTTGCCCATACGGCTTTGCCCCAGCTCGCGCCCCAGAATCCGCCGCGGGCGAGGGTATAACGGAACTGCATCACATGCCATCCATTTCCCAGCGGGTCGGCCATCGGGTCCATGAAACCATAGAATCTGGAAAATATATAAGGGTTTTTAATTACAAAAAATACTAAAACCGGAACCAGCGCGACCAGAGAAAAGAAAAGATATTTTATCCGACCTCCGCCTATCCAATATACCAGAAGAAACGCGGAAAAATACACAAGCGAAGTTCCCATGTCGGGTTGAAGCGCGACCGGGATTGTCCATACGGCAGTTATTCCAAGGAGAGCTATGAATCTTTTGAACTCATTTTCTACTCTGGAGTTAATCCAGCACAGAAGCAGCAGGAACGGCGCTTTGGCGAATTCGGAGGGCTGGAAAAAAATACCGTCCCAGGAAAACCAGCCGTTCATGCCGTTTATCTGAGTTCCCCATGCGAGAACGGCGATTAGCGGCAGATAAAAAAGTATGGCAATGATAAATACGGCTTCCTTGTAGAACCCGAATGAAAGTTTTGAGGAGAGGAAAAGAAAAAGCATTCCGACCATCAGCCACAGGAACTGACGGCCAGCGAAATGAAAAGGCTGCTCGCTGTAGCAAGTCGAGTTATATATCGCCAGGCATCCCCAGAGTCCTAGGAGAAAGAGCATCGGGTAAAGTATAATGGCAAGGTCGCCGACGGAAGCTTCGGAACGGGTTTCGTTCATGGCTCTCATGGCATCTGCCTCCTGAGCTCTTCTACGTTGCTTTCAAGTATAAGGTCTTTGCCTGGTTTAGGTTTCCGCAGGAGTTTCCACGTGCCGCGTACCCAGTTGCCTTGCTTGTCGAGCATCACCACATAAAGTCCGTCGCTGCCGGAAAGCAATCTGTTATGTGTGCGTTCGAGCCCGTTTACTCCAATCATCATGTTGTCTTCGATTTTCACGGTCCCTATTATTGAGCGCACGCGGCTGTAATCTATGGTACGCCTTTCATCTCGTGGAATAATCTTGAATTCCGGGTATTTGCTGACGATCATGTCGATGAGGATAATTTCCTCCGGGGAAAGGTTTTTCTTCAGGAGCATTGTTTTGGAATTTATTTTTATAGGTTCCAGGACGATTATATCCGCGAGTTCGGCCATCATCTCATTTTCTCTCCTGATTTCGATGTATCCGGCACCTGTCAGGAAAAGGTCGAAATATTTTTCCGTCCAGGCAAGTATCTTTTTGTTTTTATCCAGTATTCTGCCGCGAACAGAGGGGATTATTCCCTCCTTCCAGGCGAGCTTATCTCCCATCTCAAGGTATTTTCCGCGCGCGCTGACAGTATAGTGAAAGAGCGTTATCGAGACAGCCACGGACCAGAGGACAAGGAAGCAGAGAACCACGCGGCTCCGGATTTTGAATAAAAAGTCCATGCTCTGCATTACTACCCCAGCCCCAATTTTCTGAAGTTACTTAAACTATAATCATCCTAAATCAAAGTTCCATATAAATATTGAAAAACAAGTTATTCAAACTACTTTTATTCTTCTTAGCGAACTACAAAAGGTGCTTTCTTATGAAAATAGATCTCTTGGATTCAAGATACGTTTTCGGTTGTTGCCGCACGGAAGAAACAAAGCACGGAATCTTCTTCCACCGCATGAGTCCCGAACTCGAAGAAATTTATAAATATTCCGAAGCTGCCGAAATCAGGGCTATGAATACGGCGGGAGTACGAATAAGTTTTGTTTCAGATACTTCATCTTTAAGCATTTCAGGAACATTCGGAAGGGTGTCCCGTGAGATTTACTCATTTGATATGATTGTTGATGAAAAAGAGATGATAACGCTCAAGCCGGAAGCCGCAAAACCGGAAATATTTTGTCTTAAGGCAGTTATTCCTGGAACAGGCTCTCGCAAAATAGAGATATTCCTGCCGAATATGGCGGAAACCTTTATAAATTCAATTGAAATTGATGATGGTTCGGAGCTAGAGCCTGCTGCTCGGCCCAAGAAAAAATGGCTTTTTCTCGGGGACTCTATAACACAAGGAGTGATAGTTTCTTCACCGGCCCTTTCCTACGCCGCCCGTTCGGCCCGCGCGATAAAATACGATTGGCACAATCTTGCGGTCGGCGGGGCCGTTATGAAAAAAGAAGTCGGAGAAATGGCACTTGGAATCGAATGGAACGTGGTCTCCATTGCTTATGGAGTAAACGACTTTGCCCAGAACATTCCTCTTGAACGGCTTGAGAACGAGCTAAAAGGTCTTCTCCGCGCGCTGAGCTCCCGCAAAAATTCAAAAATATTCGTTATAACGCCGATTCCATGGGTTGACAGGAGCGACTCTAACGGTCTCGGGCTTTCCCTTGAGGAATACCGCAAATCCATCGCCGTAACAGCCTTGTCATTCAATGGTGTTGCCGTGATTGACGGCCTCCGGATGGTACCAGACGACAACAAATATTTTGTTGACAAAGTCCACCCGAATGATGAAGGAATGAGAGTTTTCTCCGAAAATCTCCTTCCCAAAATCAGCTGAAGATGCGGGCGGAATTGTAGATGATGAAGGCTATGACGAAGGCAAAGGTCGTCGAATAGACTACGGAAAATACCGCCCATTTCCAGGCGCCGGTCTCTCTTCTGATTGCCGCGACAGTCGGCATGCACGGCGCGTAGAGCATCACAAAAACCATCAGGGCAAAAGCGCGCAGAGGTGACCAGTCTTTTGAGGCAGAGAGTTTAGCGGAAAGGGGTTCGGGATTTTCAAGCGCGTCATCACCCATTGAATAGACCGTTCCGAGTGTGCCGATGACGAGCTCTTTGGCGGCAAAACCTCCTATCAGGGCTATATTTATTTTCCAGTCAAATCCGATATACTTAGAGACATATTCGAGTGCAGAGCCTGTTCGTCCGGCGAATGAATGCCTGAGCTGTTCTTCGGCGTGGTCCGGTACAGTGTCCTGATGCGGGAAGTACATCATGCTCCAGAAAATCAGATTGATTCCGAGAATAATAGTACCCGCCTTTTTAATGTAAAGCCATGTTCTGCTCCATGCGTGGATAAAGAGGTTTTTGAAGGCGGGCATGTGGTAGACCGGAAGCTCCATCACAAAAGGTGTCTGCTCGCCGGCAATGATAAATTTTCTGAGGAATAAGGCGGCCATCAGCGAAAAAGCCCAGGAAAGAGCCCAGAGAAGAAACATCATCTGCCCGCGTGAGTCAGGAAAGAACGCGGCTATGAGCATGGCGTAGACCGGAAGTTTCGCGCCGCAGTTCATCATTGGGGTGACGAGAATGGTGATGAGGCGGTCTTTTTCTTCGCGGAGAGTTCGTGCAGCCATCACGCCGGGGACGGCGCATCCGCCGCCGCCGAGTCCGCCCGATACAATGAGTGAAAGTACGGATTTTCCCTGAAGTCCGAAAGCGCGGAGAAGTCTGTCGAGTATAAAGGCGATTCGTGCGACATAGCCGGAATCCTCAAGCGCCGAAATGAAGACGAACATCAGGAATATCAGAGGGACGAAGCCCATCACGCCGCCCACTCCGCCGATTATGCCGTCTTTTATCATGGATTTGAGGATGTCGGATTTTATATATGTGGAGGCGGTTTCGGAAAGGAAGTCGAAAAACGTGCTGAACAATCCTACGGGGCTGACCCACTCGCCGTTAAAAAGCGGAATCCACTGAAGTTCGTCGGCGACTTTGAATACGCAGGTAAAAAGCATATAGACGATGACCACGAGTATGAGAGGGCCGAGGTATCTGTTGCAGACTACCGAATCTATTTTTTCGGTAATAAGTCTTTTTCCTATTTTGGAAATGGAAACGCAGTCTCTGAAAATTCCGCTTGCGGCGGCGCAGCGGGCTTCGGCAATGGCGGTTTCGGAATCGTCGCCGGTCAGGTCATGAATTTTTTGGATATATTTTTCAAGAACCGGAAAGAGTTTTTCAGAGGAGCCGGATGTTTTAAGACAGGAAATCACAGTTTCGTCCTGCTCTAACATTTTAAGGGCTGTCCAGCGGTCAGGAACATGTGGGAAAAAGCTTTTGCCGGAAAGTATTTTCTCAAGATCGGAAACGCAGTCCTCGATTTCTGATGAGTAGTGAATCGTGCGCGGCGGCAGGCTTTCGGAAATAATTTCTGAGCAGGCGGTCTTGAGCTCCTCCATTCCGGAATTGTTTCTGGCAATCGTCTCCACTACTTTTACGCCGAGCATCGCGCCGAGCCGTGAAGGATTGACAACAAAGCCCTTTTTAACGGCTATATCGCCCATATTGAGAGCGATTACCACCGGGATTTTGAGTTCTATAAGCTGAAGCGTAAGGTAGAGATTTCTCTCAAGGTTCGAGGCATCGACGACATTGACTATAACGTCGGGTTTTTTGTCAATGAGGAAATTTCGTGCCACAAGCTCGTCCTTTGAGTAGGCTGTGAGCGAATAGGTGCCGGGCAGATCGGTTACATGAAATCTTTTTCCGTTTATTACGGTAAAGCCTTCGAAAAGTTCAACGGTCACTCCTGGATAGTTGCCGACGTGCTGTCTGGCTCCAGTCAGGTTGTTGAACACGCATGTTTTGCCGCAATTGGGGTTTCCGGCAACGGCTATATTAAGCATAAAGATAAATCGTCCTCAGTTAATCAGGGAGACCTAGTTATGTTTGCAAAAAAAAATCATTTCCCGGCATGTTCCGTTTCGATAAAGGCGCACTCCGATCTTCGCAAGGCAAGCGAGTAACCCTTAAGCCTGATCTGGACGGGGTCCATCAATGGAGCGAAACGCTCGACTTTAAGCTCTGTTCCCCTCGATATGCCCATATCCATGAGTCTTCTCTTTGAGGGACCGGAACCTCTCACCTTTCTGACCACGACGGTCTGACCTTCCTTTGATTCGGCCAATGTCATAGTTTTCCTTCCATAATTTAGTCAACACTATATTATTAGGGTTCCCTAATTAAAAGTCAATAGCGAATTCAATTAATACCTGAAATTTGAATAAACTGTCTTTTGCGAGTATTTTAAGGGTTTGGCATTGCTGAAAAGTTATTTTAAGGAGATTAATGATATGAAAGCTGCTTTTATATTTTCAGGGCAGGGTGCGCAGGCCGTTGGAATGGGCAAAGACCTTTTCGAAGGAAGCACGGCGGCGAAGGCTGTTTTTGAGAAAGCTGACTCTGTGCTTGACTGGAAGGTGAGCGAGCTCTGCTTCAACGGACCTGAATCGAAACTCATGGAAAGTTGTTACTGCCAGCCGGCAATATATACTATGAGCTGCGCGTGTCTTGCGGCGTTCAAGGAAAAGTATCCCCAGGTCGAGGCGGCGGGCTGTGCCGGATTGAGTCTCGGCGAATTCGCTGCACTTCAGGCGGCAGGGGTTTTCAGTTTTGAAGAGGGACTTCAGCTGGTGGTGAAGCGAGGCCGTCTCATGGACGAAGCCTGTAAAGAAAGCGTTGGAGCGATGGCAAGTGTGCTTGGAGGCGAACTTGATATCATAAGGGAATGCTGTTCTGCGTGCGGAATAGACGTGGCGAACTACAACTGCCCGGGGCAGATAGTGGTCAGCGGCACGAAGGAAGGCGTCGATAAGGCAATGGAAATGATGAAGGAAAAAGGGCTGCGCAAGATTATTCCGCTCAAGGTTGCGGGAGCTTATCACTCAAGGCTGATGAAAGGGGCGGGAGAACGTTTCCGCAAAGTACTTGACGAGGTAAGTCTTTCAATTCCGAAGATACCGACAGCCCAGAATTTCCCAGGCTCTATCGTGCAGAGCATTGACGATATCCGTGAAAATCTCGTGAGCCAGGTGGCGGGCAGCGTCCGCTGGGAAGACTGCATAAGGACATTCTACAAGCAGGGGATGAGCTCATTTATCGAATTTGGTCCGGGCGCGGTTCTGACGGGGCTGCTGAAGCGGACAGAAAAAGAAGCCTCAGGCTTCAGCATCAACTCAATGGACTCACTGAATAAATTTGCAGAAAACTTATAAATTTATTATACCAACCCAACGCTTAAAAAAGGAAAAAGACTATGGCACTGGGAGCAAAAAGGCTCGAAGGAAAAGTGGCGCTCGTAACGGGCGGAGCACGCGGAATCGGTAAGGCAATCAGTGAACGCCTCGCAGAAGAAGGCGCAACAATAGCGGTTGTCGATATAATGCAGCAGGTGGCTGAGGAAACCGCGGCTGAATTCAAATCCAAGGGATGGGAAGCATCAGCCTACAGCGCGGACGTATCGAAGTTCGAAAGTGCGGAAACAACAATCAAGGCAGTCGTCGAAAAATACGGAAGGCTTGATATCCTTGTTAATAACGCAGGAATCACACGCGATACCCTCATTCTCAGAATGACCGACGAGGACTGGGACAAGGTAATGGCAGTAAACCTTAAGGGCACATTTAACTTCACAAAGGCCGCGGTAAGGCCGATGATGAAGAGCCGTTATGGAAAGATCGTGAACATAGCCTCGGTCGTGGGCAGAATGGGCAATCCCGGGCAGGCAAATTATTCCGCCTCAAAAGCGGGAGTGATCGGACTCACGAAGACATCGGCGAAGGAATTCGCGTCAAGAAATATCTGTGTAAACGCCGTTGCGCCCGGTTATATAATGACCGATATGACGAAGGCTATTTCCCAGCAGGCCACGGACGCATTTATGAATGCCGTACCGCTTCAGAGAGCAGGGAAACCGGAGGATGTTGCGAACGTTGTTTTCTTCCTCTGTTCCTCGGATTCGGATTATGTTACAGGCCAGGTGATTAACATCGACGGCGGCCTTCTTATGTAAAAAGAAAGATTTTTCGAGGAAAAAGATTAATATTTTTCCTCAAATCCATAAAAAATCATTTGATTTTTCGGAATAGTGTTCCATTTTATGAGGTTGTTAGTTGTCAGCATTCCTGACAAGGAACGAAATCAAGTATTAGTTAAAGATAAACAAAAAAATCAGGAGCAAGGATAATGTCATCTATCGCAGAAAAAGTAAAAAAGATCGTTGTTGAACAGCTTGGAGTTTCGGAAGACCAGGTCGCAGAAGATGCGAAATTCATCGAAGACCTTGGCGCGGATTCCCTTGACCAGGTTGAACTCGTAATGGCGCTTGAAGAAGAATTTGGCGCTGACATTCCCGATGAAGACGCCGAAAAGATGACAACAGTAGGCGAAGCCATTAAGTACATCGAGGGAAGACAGAAAAACGGCTAAGCGCTGTTTTTAACTGTGAAATTGTATAACTGGGTCATTTCGCCTCTTGGCAGTGGCCCAGTTTTTGTATGTGAAGGGGTGATTCATGAATGACAGGCGCGTAGTTGTCACCGGCATGGGAATAATATCCAGTGTCGGCAACAGTATAAATGACTTCTGGGACTCTCTTGTGCACGGGCGCTCAGGAGTCGGCCGGGTAACGAAATTCGATGCTTCAGAATACCGTACCCAGATAGCTGGGGAAGTAAAGGACTTCGATATATCCAAATATATGTCGTTCAAGGATGCGAAGAGGCTGGACTCTTTCTGTCAGTATGCGGTGGCCGCGTCTGATGAAGCGATGGAGTCGGCCGGGCTTCCTAAGGAGCTTAGGTCGAGTAGCATTGATCACACAAGGGTAGGCGTTCTTGTGGGAAGTGGCATCGGCGGTCTGAAAACGCTCGAAGAACAGCAAGCTGTACTTCTTTCAAGGGGTCCCGGCAAAGTATCGCCGCTCCTTATTCCTATGATGATAGGGGACATGGCGTCCGGATCACTTTCTATGCGTTACGGGGCGCAGGGCCCGAACATGGGAATAGTAACAGCTTGTGCGTCTGCGTGTCACTCGATGGGAGAAGCCTTCTGGATGATAAAGAGAGATGATGCGGACATCATGATAACGGGCGGAGCAGAAGCGACAATAACTCCTATTGGTTTTGCAGGATTCTGTTCGATGAAGGCGATGAGCCAGAGAAATGAAGACCCGCAGAAGGCCAGCAGGCCCTTCGACAGAGACAGAGACGGCTTTGTAATGTCCGAAGGCGCAGGAATACTCATATTTGAAGAGCTTGAGCACGCGAAAAAGCGCGGAGCGCAAATACTCGCTGAAGTCGTTGGCTATGGTTGCAGCGGAGACGCTTACCACATCACGTCGCCGGCACCGGGCGGAGAAGGGGCGGCACTTGCAATCAAGACAGCGCTCAGGCACGCCAAGATGAATCCCGAAGACATTGACTATATAAATGCTCACGGGACAAGTACAGAACTGAACGATAAATTTGAAACACAGGCCTTCAAGTCGGTATTCAAAGATCATGCCTACAAGGTTTCGATAAGCAGCACAAAGGGTACGACAGGACATGGACTTGGTTGCTCCGGCGGGCTCGAAACGATAGCCTGCGTAAAGACAATCAATGCAAAAACAATCGCGCCTACAATAAATTACGAGAATCCCGACCCCGAATGCGATTTGGACTACACTCCGAACGTGGCCAGGGAAAAAGACATAAAGTCTGCCCTCAATATAAATCTGGGTTTTGGCGGGCATAATGGGGTCTTGATTTTACGGCGCTTTGAATAAAATTATTTGGAATGTATATTGTCTCAGGAAAATAAGAGAAAGGAATGAGTATGAAAAGGGTCGGTTTATTGCTTCCGGTAGGGGCATTGACGGCTTTACTGCTTAGCAGCTGCAGCCCCGACTTGGCTGAAACTAGTTATGGAGAAAAGGAAAACGACTGGCAGAGCTATATCCGCAAGTCTTATCCGGCATGGCGTGCCCCAAGGACCCTGCCTCCGATAAAAAGAGAAAAGAGCACAGGGCCTTTCGATGAATTTTCAGCAAACGAAGACGCTGTTCAGTCTGAAAGCGTAAGCGTAGCAGAACCTGTTGTAGAAGAAGGGACTGTAAAGGAAACTGTCACAACGATAATTCCGGAGAAAGACGGCGGGGATCTTATAGTATCGGAAGATGTCACGATTACAGAAGTTCCTCCAGTACCGACCGAGGCAAATACGGCGGTTGCTACGAAAGCTTACAAAGTACAGAAGAACGACAGTCTCTCAAAAATAGCGAAAAAAGTTTATGGGGATGGTAATAAATGGAGAGTTATTCTTGACGCGAACAAGGATGTCCTTCCAAATCCAAACAAACTTAGGCCCGGAATGGAACTTCGCATTCCTCAGCTTCCGTAATCTTCCTCCTGCATAAAAGAAATATGGAAGAGGAAAAACATTACTTTGACAACTGGGATTCCATGAACGCCATTTTCGCGGGGAATCTCAGTAAGAATATCAAAGAGGCGGAAGCCAAACTATCGGTGAGACTGTTCGCCCGCGATTCGTGGCTCAATGTTTCGGCTGAGAGCAGGGACGAATTGCAAAGGATGGGCAGTTTTCTCGCCGATCTTACAAGAATCTATCGAGAGACATCACAGGTGCTTGATCAGCGGGATTTTGATCAGATACTTTTTGCATACAGGGACCACCACGAAGACGAGCTTCTGTCTTTTTTTACGAAAAGGGTAAAAGTAAGTCCAAAAAAAAGAGATATTGTCCCGCGCAACAGGGCACAGCTTTCCTACCTTGAAAGTATCCGGGAAAAGGACATTGTATTTGGGATAGGGCCGGCAGGGACAGGGAAAACATACTTGGCAATGGCAATGGCTATCTCCGAACTGCTTGAGGGTAAATTCAGTAGAATAATCCTTACGCGGCCCGCGATGGAGGCCGGGGAAAAACTTGGATTTCTGCCCGGAAACCTCGAAGAAAAAATAAATCCATACCTCAGGCCGCTTTACGACGCTCTTTACGAAATGCTCGGCTTTGAAGAGGTTGCTTCGCTAATGGAACGCAATATAATCGAAGTCGCGCCGCTCGCGTTCATGAGGGGAAGGACATTGAACAACGCATTCATAATTCTCGATGAGGCACAGAACACTACAACCGACCAGATGCTGATGTTTCTCACGAGGCTTGGGTTCAACTCACACAGTGTAATAACAGGGGACCCATCCCAGACAGATCTGCCCGATTACGTAGAGTCCGGCCTTGAACACGCAATCACCATACTTGGGAAAATACCCGAGATAGGTATATGTGCCTTTTCAACGAGAGATGTCGTCCGCCATGCATTGGTTGAAAAGATAATAAACGCCTACCAGGGCGAAAGCCCGAGGAAATAATTTATATGGAGCCTTCCGCATAAAATGTCTTCACAATTCTTAAATTTTATAACTAAATTCACTGCCCGGCGTGCGATGAGCAAAAAGGGGTTTATCGGCTCAAGAAAGCTTAGAAAATCATCGGATACACTAAGCTCGGCGGCCGACAAGTCGAAACCGCTCGGTATTTTCATCCTTTCTCTTATCTGGGCCGCATCGTTGGCAGTGCTGATTCTCCCGCAACCCAATCCCGCAAATAACATCCTTATTCCCAATCAGATAGCCCCCCAATCCATATTTGTAGACATTGATTTCATCTATAAGGACGAGGAGGCCACGGAAAAACTCAAGGAAAACGCCCGCACAAGTGTTCCCCTCTTTTATAAAATAGACTCAGCCACGGGGAAAAATGCGGTGATCGACGCCGAATTAATGTTTGGCGAGATAAGAAGTAAGGTTGAAGGGGAAAAACTTCTTTCCTCATATAAGCCGTCAGGCGAAAACAAGAAAATAAATGAGATTATAGGCACGCTTGATAAGCTCACGGTAAACGATATTTATCAGCTCTCGGAAAGTTCAGAGTACAAAGATAAATTCATATCTCTTTTGAAAAATGCCCTCGAACAGGGGATTATAAATAAAGCCGAAAAAGACGGACACACATACGGGCAGCAGATAAGGATTATAGATACAAGAGGACGCATACGTTACGCAAAACTAATGTCCGAAATAACCACATCCGAGGAAGCTGCCCAAAGTATTGCCAAATCACTGCTCAAGTACTATTCGAACAAAAATAAGGAGCAGCTTTCCTCCGCCATGTCCGAGATAATTCTGGCCCTCATAGGTGAAAAGGGCAATCTCTTGTACGACAAGGAGATAACCGAAGGAAACAGGAGCACCGCCGCAGCGCGTGTGATTCCCGTGATGGTGGAAATAAAGAAACGCCAGCCGATAATAGTAAAGAACCAGACTGTTTCAGAGAAAGATCAGAGGATTCTTCAGCTTTATTCGGAGGAACTCCAGAACGTTACGGCGGCGGAGAATTTCTGGAGAAAAGCGGTCAGATGCGCACTGATATGTATGTTCCTCATGATAGTTACGGGGCTTTATATTTCGCACATACACCCGGAAGTCACACGAAGTAATCAGCAAATATGGACAATGGGGACAGTGGTCATTCTCTCGTTGCTTCTTAATTACACCTGCATGAGGCTTTTCGACATTGTAAGCCCCGAGCTTAATATATCGCCCGCTCTCCAACAGCAGATAATACCGCTGGCGCTTCCGGCTGTACTGCTTTCGGTACTTATCGGGCTTCGCGTAGCGGTGTATGCCGGCCTTTACGTGGCGCTTATAACCGGCATGATGTTCGAGGATTCTCTTAATATCCTCATAAAGGGAATGCTGGTCTGCGGTTTTGCCGGAGTGGCGGTGCGAAACGCCATGAATTATAGGTCATACTTTATAAGAGCCGTAATCTCGGTGACACTTTCACTGTTGGTGCTGGATTTGCTGAACCTCTGGGAGTTCAAAGGAACCGGAATCCTGATATGGACGGAAGGAATGTCTCTCGTGAATGGGATGCTGACGGCTACGATGGCGTTGGTACTTCTCTTTGTCCTGGAGTCACTCTTTCAGATAAGCACCAACATGACGCTTCTTACGATATGTGACTTCAACCATCCGCTGCTGAAGCGTCTTCAGTTCGAGGCGCCCGGGACATATCATCACAGCCTGATGGTTTCGACGTTAGCCGAAAGGGCTGCACAGCTTATCAAGGCGAACCCTGTCAAGGCGAGAGCCTGCGCCCTTTATCACGATATCGGTAAGCTTTCAAAGCCTGACTATTTTATAGAGAACAACATAAGCGGGGAGAGCAAACACAAGGAACTCCACCCGAGAATAAGCAGCATGATCATTCTTAACCACGTTAAGGAAGGTGTTGACCTTGCGATAAAATACAAACTTCGAAGAATAGTGAGGGACGCGATAGAGCAACACCACGGAACGGACCTGGTATATTTTTTCTACAAGCGCGCCATCGAGGAGAACCCCGATAAAACTACGCTTGTGCAGGAGCAGGAATATCGTTATCCAGGTCCTCTTCCGCATGAAAAGGAAGTCGTTATCATAAGTCTCGCCGATGCTTGTGAAGCGGCCTCTCGGACACTTCAGAAACCCTCGCCCGCAAAAGTGGATGAACTCGTATGGGAAATTTTCAGAAAAAGGCTGAGGGACGGACAGCTTGACGACGGGGCACTGTCCTTTGGCGAATTCGCCAAAGTAAGAAAAAGCTTCGTAACAACCTTGTGTACAATGCTTCACTCAAGAATACCGTACCCCAAAGAAGAGGAAGAGGAAGAAGATGAAAATGACTTATTCATGGAGAGCTGGAAAACAGCACAGTCGTCCGAAAAAGACGCTGATGAACAGCCTCCTGCTTCAGGCAGCGGCCCTTTGCCTTCCTGAAGAAAAAGACAGAACCTTTGAAATAGATTTCCATTTCCTGACGTCCAGTGAAATGGCGGAAATAAACCGGAAGCATGTGGGACATGATGGGATTACCGATGTAATATGCTTCAACTATCCGGAAGGAATGGCAATCCCAGGCGAACAGATATCAAATATTGATATTTTTATCTGCCCCGAGGCGGCTCGAAAAGCTGCGGAAAGACCGGGCAGGACATATGAGGGGGAAATTCTTCTTTACGCGGTACACGGACTCCTCCACGCGGCGGGAGAAAACGACCTCGAACCAGAAGAAAGAAAAAAAATGAGACGAATGGAAAGAGCTGTGACTCGAAAACTCAAAAGAAAATTTAAATTAGAAAATTTATTCAGGAAGGAAGCTGAAAAAGCATGAACCACGATCTCTTCATCGTATCTCTGGCCTTTTATATCTGGCTTACATGCGGATGGGCCGCCCTTGCGCATTTAAGTGGCGGAATGGTAAGACGTTACGAATCTAAAAACAAGAAAATAGCTGACATGCTCGAAGGATGGCTCCTGCACAAAAAGGAGTATCAGATCGTGTTTAGAATAATCATGCCGCTCTTTCTCGCGGTCATGAGCAGTGAAATATACATATTCGCGTCATCGCACTTTCCCACCTATGCCCACGAGAACAGAATACTTCTGACGCTGGCTGTCATATTCGGAATATCCGTCATAAGCGAAAGTCTTGCAAGAATCCTTATCTATCACAGCGATATATTAATGCTTCGTCTGACAATTCCGCCTATAAGGCTGCTTAGGATATCGTTGTTTTCGCCGATAGTGGGGACTTTTGTAAGGTTTCAGTCCATGCTTAGGCGCAATTATCAGAAAAAACATGATATTGACAGCCGCTCATCAGCCGAGGATGAAATAATGTCGCTTGTCGAGAATGAGACCGCTGGAAGAGAAACACTTGAGGAAGGCGAAAAGAGGATGATTCGCAGTATATTCGACCTGGACGACACCCTCGTAAGGGAGATTATGACTCCGCGTGTTGACGTGAGCGGGCTGCCCGCAACTTCTACCGTGGATGAAGCTAAGCATAAATTTATAGAAAGCGGACACAGCCGCATTCCTGTTTACGGTGAAAACATAGACCACATAAAAGGAATTATTCTGGCGAAGGATTTTATTGACACCGAGCGGATTTCTGGAATGAATATTGAGGAACTTCTACATCCTGCAATATTTATCCCGGAGGCAAAACCGGTGAGCGACCTCCTCGACGAGCTTAAGAAAACAAGGAACCACATGGCCGTCATAATCGACGAATATGGGGGAACTTCCGGAATCGTTACGCTTGAGGACATAATAGAGCAGATCGTCGGCGATATTGATGACGAGTATGATACCGAAGAGGACAAAAGCCCCGAACCGAAGACTGTTTCCGACGGCTCTGTGATTTTTGATGCCAGAACCCCGGTTTTCGAGGTCAGTGAATCTATCGGTTCCGAGATTCCTGAAATGGATGATGTCGATACGATCGGAGGCTGGGCATGTGCGAAGCTTGGAAAGATTCCTGCGCCCGGCGAAGAAATTATAATAGATAAGAATCTAAAATTAACAGTGCTTGAAGCGGATGACCGTAAAATAATATTAATCAAAATCAAAACAATGGATGAATCGGATGTTCAAGGCAATCAGAAATAAAATAATCGGCGGCCTTTTCATAGTAATCCCGCTCGGGGTAACGGTTTGGCTCGCGACATTCATATATGGAAAGCTCACGGCGTGGGCCGTCTACCTGGTATTCGGGACCGTGGGGGATCACAACTTCTGGCTTGTACAGATCATAAGAATTATGTCACTGGGCTTTATGCTGGTGATACTCTTTTTTATAGGCCAGCTGGCATCATACAGGGTCGGGCAGTTTATCATAAAATGTGCCGAGTTCGTCGTAAAAAAATTGCCGCTTATAAATACAATCTACTCGACGATACAGCAGATTGGCGAGGCTCTGTGGTCTCCAACGGGCGGCATGTTCAGTCAGGTAGTTCTGATAGAATATCCCAAAAAAGGAACATGGGCGATAGGCTTTCTGACGAATGAAAATAGGACAGGTTTCGAAATAAATGAACGCGTCGGCGAAGAACTGCTCAGCGTATTTATGCCTACGACACCGAACCCGACAAGCGGGTACCTTCTTTTTATTCCACGCAAGGATTGCATATTTCTCAAAATGACTGTTCCAGACGGTATGCGCATGGTAATAAGCGGTGGTGCCGTATACCCAGAAGATATGGGAAATATAGTCATTAACGACAAAATCTGATTATTGTGCGGGGGCTGCTGTCTTTTTCAATTTTGTTTTTTGGATTTCATGGGCTTGTGTTCCCGCTACAAGCTCGCGCCTTATTTCTGCGGCCTTGTCCGGTGATATTCCCAGCTTACTTGGAACAATAACGAGGATTAATATATATGATCCATTATAGAGAGCCGTTGTTCAGGCCGCCGGCGGAGGGGGACAGTCTGATTTTTCAGGCGGCGTACGGATGTCCGCACAATGGCTGCCGCTTCTGTATGATGTACAAGGGTGTGCGTTATCATGAGCGGGAGCTTGACGAGATTTTAAAGGACTTTCGGGAGGGTGCGCGTCTTTATCCAGAAACCATGCGTATATTTCTTGCGGACGGGGATGTTATGAGTTTTTCGTTCCCGAAATTGAAGGCGATGCTTGAGGAACTTAACAGGCTCTTTCCATTCCTCGCGCGAGTGAATACTTACGCCAACGGCAGCTCAATACTTTTAAAAAAAGAGGAGGAGCTTAAGGAGCTTCATCGTTTAAAGCTCAATACTCTTTATGTGGGGCTGGAATCAGGAGACGAGGAGGTTATCAGGGCGGTTGGAAAGAAGGAATCTGTCGGAGACATGGTTGACGCGGTCGTAAAGACACAGGAAATCGGATTTAAATGTTCGGTGATGATATTGCTTGGACTTGCCGGAAAGAAGGGTTCGCCTGTCCATGCGCTGAAAACTGCCGAGGCGTTGAACAATATGCAGCCGCGTTTACTTTCCGCCCTCAGGTTTATTGAGGTGCCCGGAACAAAAATGAACGAGGGCTATGAAGCGGTAACGGAGCATGAGGCTGTGAGTGAATTGAAGACCATTATCGAAGCACTGGAATTGAAGAAAACGGTTTTTCGTGCGAACCATTCTTCAAACCCGGTACCACTCTCAGGACGTTTCCCACAGGACAGGGATAAGCTGCTCGCGGAGGTAGGCTGGATGCTTTCAAGCAACATGCTGGACAAAAAAGGCCCCGGACGCCTTCCTCTCTTTCTTTAGGGGCTAGTCAACCCGGCGCATTAAAACTTTTAATAGATTCATGTTGACTTATTGGGCATGGCCTATATTCTAAATCTGGCAACATTTATTTTATTTATATTTAAACATTATGGACGACAAATATTCTAACATAAATCAGAGTCCGGCCGAGGGACTCGATGGAAATTTAACCGCTTACGACGGGGCAGCCACCGTGGAGACGTCCCCTTCGGGCGACGAAGACTTTCATGAAAATGAAGTCCTCCAGCTCGGTTCCAACGCATTCAAGGCGGGCGTGAATATTTTTTCTGAACTTACTCAGAAGCCTTCCGATAAATACAAATTCATAAAGAGTATCGGCTACGGAGGGATGAAGACCATCCTCCAGGTAAAAGATAAAGATACGGCACGCGATCTCGCCATGGCAATCATGGCCGACGCTGAAAATAAATCGCTTGACGATAAACGAAGATTTCTGCAAGAGGCGAGAATAACCGCGAAACTTGAGCATCCTAACATCGTTCCGATTCATGATATCGGGATTGACAGTTCCGGCTCTCCTTATTTTACAATGAAACTTATCAAGGGAGAAGCCCTTTCCGCAATCATCAAAAAACTCAATGAAGGCGACCCGGAATATCTAAAGAAGTATGACTTGAACTCCCTTCTGCGTTTTTTCATAAGAATATCTAACGCCGTAGCCTTTGCCCACTCAAAAAAGGTGCTGCACCTCGATCTCAAACCCGAAAATATTCAAATAGGGGACTTCGGTGAAGTCATACTCATGGACTGGGGACTCGCCAGAATTCAAAGCGGCGACAGTGAAGCCGATAATGAAAAGTACCCTCAGGAAAGGGCAGCCCCCAGAAAAAAAGATGAAAATATAACCATGGACGGCATAACAAAGGGAACCCCGGGCTTCATGGCTCCTGAACAGGCATCCGGCATAAACCGGCTGAAAAATGAGAGAACCGATATATACTCGCTCGGCGCGATACTCTATGCCATGCTTACATATACGGCGCCGTTCGAAGGGAAAAATATCGAAAAGATCCTGAAGGAAACCGTGAGAGGCCATCTCATTCCGCCGCGCGTTAAGAAACCGAGAATGCTTATCCCGGGGGCAATGGAGGCCGTTGTGCTTAAAGCCATGGCGCTCAGACCTTCGGAGCGTTACCAGACCGTGGTTGAAATGAGGGATGATGTTCTCGCTTACATCAACGGCTTTGCAACCGTGGCCGAAAAGGCAAGTTTTGCAAAAAGGACTTTCCTCTACATAAAACGGCATCGGGTAGTCGCAACTTTCATTACAATAATAATATTCCTCCTGCTTTCTCTCGGAATTTTTACAGTCCAGGACCACTTTAAAAGAAAAGGAGACTGGGTCAAAATATTCCAGATGGACTTTTCCGACATAAATCAGGATATGTCAGGAATATCGTTTATGGATAAGCTGATAACCTCGAACACGCAACCTTGGCTAATTGATATTGACGGCCTCAAAATGGAGCAGTTTAATTGGATGTGGCTTAAAAACATAATTGTAAAGGAAAGCTCCAGGGTCATCGTGAAAGTGATAACAAAGGGCACTTCGGATGCCATAGAAATATGCCTGAACGGGAAAATACAACCAGTCTCAAGCATTTGGAACTTTCCAACAGGTTATTCCATGCAATGCGGCGGGGACGGGGGAACTCGCGATGTCATATCAAAAAGCGATGACGGACAGTCCACAGAAACCCTAACAACCGTAGAAACAGGTCTGATACCGGACGTGGAGCACGAAATTATTTTTCAGAAAAAAGGCGAAGAGCTCTCCATAAGTATTGACGGGCGCGAATCCATAAAAATATACGACCTTTTTCCGCCACTTGGCCGCGACTTGGATAAGGTGGGACTCAGAAGCTTCTCAAATTCAACATGGATTAAATCCATAGACGTTTACCGTCTCTCAATCCCTGAAAAAGCCAGCCCGCTTATAGCAGGAGATACGCTCGTAGAACTTCAGCTCTTTAAAGAAGCCATCGATAAATATACGACGACGGCGGAAAATTATGGTACCTCCATTGCCGCCGAAAAGGCCCTTACAAAAGCCTATATTACGGCAGCAACCAAACTGTCTGACACAAAAGAGCGTCAGGAAATACTCATGAGTATTAAAAAAAGTATCAGGGAAAGGTTCCAATCCTTCGGCTACAGTGAAATTATACTAGAAACCGATGCCATTATTGCGTGGAGAAATAAAAACTATAAAAGAGCCTTCACCCTCGTTTATGAAATCTTGAAACTAAATCAGTATTCTGATATAATGCCGCGAATCCTTCAGGGAACTCATGAGCCGCTGCCGCCCGCAATAGGACGCGAACTCCTCTTCTGGATAAGTAAGACAAAGAATCTTAAGAGACTCAATATCTCCAACCTGGATATTAGAGACCTTGACCCGCTGTCCGAGCTTAAACTCATATTCCTCGACTGTTCTGGAAATAAACTCAAAAGCCTCGATCCCATAAAAAATATGCCGCTCGAAACCCTTTCCTGCGCATCCAATAAACTCAAAGACCTCGGGCCGCTTGAAGACATGCCCATAAAGGACCTTAACTGTTCAAATAATCAAATAGAAAACCTTAAGCCACTCGACCAAATGCCCCTTAAGGTGCTTGACTGTTCAACGAATAAGATCTACAGCCTTGACCCGCTCGAACACTCCTACCTCGAAAAACTTAACTGTTCGGCAAATATGATAACTGACCTCGATCCGGTCAGAGGACTGAAGCTCAAATATCTCAACTGCGCAGAAAATCAGATCCATGACATAGAGCCTGCCTCAAGAATGCCCCTTGAATCACTGATATTCGGGAAAAATATGGTTGTCGACATTGCTCCCCTCAGCGAGATGCAGATAAAAACTATCGAATGCGCTTACAATAGAATTTCCAGCTTGGAACCGTTGAAAGAGAACCTTAAACTCGAATCCCTGTTTTGCTCAAATAACTCCATCTCGGACCTGAACCCGATAGCCTTGCTGTCGGCGCTGAACAGCTTGGACTGTTCTAATAATCCAATCAAAGATATTGAACCCCTGAAGGGCCTCCCGCTGAAAATGCTTAAATTGACAGGCTGCAACAATATAAGTGATTTCAGCGTTCTGCTGAAAATAAAAACGCTTGAAGACTTCTTCCCCCCAGATTCCCTGAAAGACCCGGAAATAATTAAAGAATTATCAGCGGTTATCAAAAAATAGATGTCAGACTAACAGAACCGTCATACTTTTATGTCGGGGACCTCAGCAAAAAATATCGTCCCCTCTTCGGGGGTACTGCGGAAAGACGCTCTTCCCTGAAGATAAGTTTCGGTAAAAAGCTTTATACTCCATGTCCCGATTCCGCGACCGGAACCTTTTGTGGAAAAAGACCTTTTGAAAATCTGTTTCTGAACATCATCAGGCATGAATGCTGAGTTCCAGACAGAAAAACAGGTCATGTCTCCGTTCCTCTTGACGGATAATGTGACGGTTTCATCCGGCGCGCTTGCTTCAAGAGCATTCTTTGTCATGTTTTCGACAATTCGTTTGAGCAGACGGCTGTCGCTGCGGATGATGAAATCCTCAGAGTCGTTGGCAATGACGATGTTTCTTTCGACTGCTACTTCGTGTTTTTCATACACAGCCATGACTTCGGTCAATATCTGGCGAACATAGTGCTCATCGGGCTTAATCTTGAGTTCCCCATTCTCAGCGGCAAGGAGATCCTTCTGTGCGCGGATTTCTTCAACGAGCGTACTTGATGCTGATTCTATCATAAAAAGCATCTCATCAAGCTGTTCGCGATTGGTTGTCCTTAAAATCTCAGAAATTCCTTTTATGCCCCCTGCCGTATTCAAAATATCATGAAAAAATATCCGTTCGAGTACCGCACGCCGCTTCTCGCCGCTGATGTCCCGAGCAATGAATATTATGTAACCCTTTCCGCTGATATTTATGGGACTTGCCCATATCCTGAGATCCAGGCAAGTCCCGTCCACCCTCGACATCTGGCATTCCCTGACATCATTAACACCATTCGTGGAGTTTAGCGTGGCATTTACGGCACCGCAGAATTTGCAGTGATCGCTGGTCCCGCATCCGCCGGGACTGTTCTCGACATTTGCACAGCCGAAAAGTTCTCCCGCCCGCAATCCATATAATTTTTCCGGCACAGGCTCATCCAATATTTCAAGCGCTTTGCGGTTTGCAAAAATTACTTGTCGACACTGGTTTAGTATGAGAAGAATATCCGGAAGTGAGTCTATAAGCAGGTTTAGAAGTGGATTGGCCGCAACCGCTGCGACTTCAGCGGTTATCTCCTCGGAAGACACTTTTTCCGCCGGCGCAAAATCTGTCGGGCACATATTTTCTTTGCTCATAGATAAATCCTTTCACAGACTTTGTTATGACTTAAGTTAAATACAAAAAACGCGATGTCAAGATTTTATTGAAAAATCAATAATTATGTTGAATCTGAAAAATACTAATTTATATTACAAAATCAGCATCACTTTAACTTAACGCAAGGAGTTGATATGGGCCTGCCAAGATTATTTCTGATCCTTTTTGCGTCCTGCGCAATAACAGCCTCGGCATTCGCGTCGGACCTTTTCAAGGCAGTGAGCAAGGAAAGCAGTGATGATGTCGCTGAAATTCTCAAAACTACAACTGACATAAATAAAAAAGACCAATTCGGAAGAACTGCCCTGCATAGGGCCGTCAACAGAGGCGATCTGGAAATCGTCGAAATGATTATCGCAAAAGGAGCCGATGTCAACGCAAAGGATATTAAAGGAGAGACTCCGCTCCACGCCGCGGCATGGAAGGAAAATGAAGACATTATCAGATTCCTTATCGAAAATAAAGCTGATCCTAACATCATCAACGCCTACGGGCAGACCGCCCAGGAAATAGTTCTCATGCTTAAGGCCACGCCCTCCCCGGTCAATACTTCCCAGAACAACGCCGACCTAAAAGCAATCGCATCATACCGCGACTTCAAGGCAAAAAATAACGACCTGGAAAAAAATGACCCCGGAATAGAAGGCTTCAACCTGACGACAGGCAAATATATCAATAAAGCTAGGGAAAGCTATTTCTCTTTCAATGCAGACATGACGGTCGTTTTCTCCGATCCCAAAAATGGAGAACGTAAGGGTACTTATTCCGTCGAAGGCCGATATGTCTATGTGAAACTTAGAGGAATGAGTAGAAAATTGAAAGTAATAAACTTTACCGAACTCAAAGATTCTTGCTCTGGTTTACTTTTCAACATCGACCGCTAAGACAAAATAAGATTTTTTTAAAGAAATATTTGCAATCATCCGTGAGCATCGTATAGTATCTGCCCGTTTCGGTATTGCGATTCGGTACAGTAATCATAAAGTAACAATAAAATAATCCTTCCGGAGGAACTAAAATGAGTAACGCTTGTGAAATATGCGGCAAACGAAAAGTGTCTGGCGGTTCTATTACGCGTAGAGGCCTTGCCAAGAAAAAAGGCGGCATAGGTATGCACGTCGTTAAGAATTACAAACGTACCTTCACTCCCAATATCCAGAGCGTCAATGCTAAAACTGAACAAGGAACAAAAAAAATCAAAGTATGTGCCGCCTGTATTCGTTCCGGCAAAATAGAAAAAGCCTGAGCCTTTACAGATAGACTATAATTGTGCCGGAGCAGAAGTGTTCCGGCTTTTTTTTTTATTAATTTCGAGAAAAACGAGGTCGCCTCCCATGTCATTTATTCAATACCAAGATGGCCCTCTTAACAAATACCTGACGATATCGGAAAATAAAATGCTTGTCTTCGGGCGTGAGATTCATTGTGATTTCCAGATGACACTGGACCCCCTCATTAGCAGAGAGCATTTCGGAATAGAAAAAGATGACAACGGCAGGATGTCCGTTATAGACCTAGGCTCCACTAACGGTACATTTCTTAATGATAAACGACTGGAAAATGATATTGTCCCCCTTCATGATGGCGACAATATCCGCGCTGGCAGCCAGAATTTCATATATTACGAACAGATGCCGTCACGGAAAGGAACTCAGGAAATCTTTGATGAAATTTCTGATTCCGTGAATCAGGGCAAGGGCTTTAAAACCATGATGCACGAAATACTCGGCGATAAAATTCCCGATAAACGCTCATGATTTGATTTGATTTTCTCACTTTTTATACTAAATTTCTCTTCCGTCAGTATTCCCGGGCGTATAGCTCAGTTGGTTAGAGCGCTACGTTGACATCGTAGAGGTCGCAGATTCGAGTTCTGCTACGCCCACCATTTCTTCCTATTGTAAATCAACGACTTACACTCTATTAACTTCGGTCCGTGAAATCCTGTTATTTGCTGTTATTTCGGGTCATTTACAGCGCTTTTAAATAGCAAAGGGGTACAAAAGGGGTACATTCCATAAAGAGGGAAGGGGTAAAAATCATGATTCAACTATCTTTGTTGTCAATCGGCAAATAAACTTGACCCCCTGAGTGGCAGATAAATTTGACCCTGGAACGTAGGCGAACAGTGCAAGCTCAGTGAACGGAAAGAAAACTTTGACACCCCGGAACATGCTATAAATTATATTACCAAATATCTGATAAAAACTCCTGAGCATGGTTTCCCTAAGTGGATGCTTAATCATCCGAGACTCCGCGTTTATCAGCCATCTTATGATGTGGGTTCCCTGAGCGTCGAAGAGAAGAAGGAGAAGCAGTTCTTGAGTCAGTGGAAGGAATATATTCCGCCTCCTAAGGGAAAAGCCGCCTGAAGCTTGCAAAGATAAAAATCAATGACAAAGTAAATCATATTATGGAGAACCTTAAATGAGCAGTCTTTTTAAGATAGATAAAGATTATTCTGCATGGCTGAAAGAGCTTAAAGATAAAATACGTTCCGTTCAGCTTAAAGCCGCAGTCGCGGTGAATTCGGAACTGCTCTACTTTTATTGGGAACTTGGGGCTGATATTGTCGAAAAGCAGGCTTCCGCAAAGTGGGGTGATGGCTTCCTGAATAAACTCAGCCATGACTTGATGGATGAATTTCCTGATATGAAAGGATTTTCCAAGAGGAATCTGGAGCTTATAAGACAATGGTATTTGTTTTACACAAAAGCAAGTTCAATTGCGAAACAGCCTGTTGCGCAATTAGCTCAAATCCCTTGGGGACACAATATAGCTATCATTTCCAAGAGTCGAAATATTGAGGAAGCCCTTTATTATGTGAGGAATACAATTGCTCATGGCTGGAGCCGGAGCGTGCTTGTCCATCAGATAGAAAGCGGACTTTATGCAAGAGAGGGAAAGGCGATTAACAATTTCAGTGCTACGCTCCCCGAACCTCAATCAGAGCTTGCCGCCCAGACATTGAAAGACCCATATATTTTTGACTTCCTGACAATGACAAAGGACTGCAATGAGCTGGAACTTGAAAAAGGACTGATAAATCATATTACGCATTTTCTGCTTGAACTCGGAGCAGGCTTTGCTTATATCGGCAGACAAGTCCCCCTCACGGTCGGCGACAGGGAATTTTTTATAGACCTGCTCTTTTATCATACCCGGCTTCACTGTTATGTAGTTGTCGAGCTTAAGACAGGCGACTTTGAGCCGGAACACGCAGGGAAACTCAATTTCTACATAAAGGCCGTTGATACTCAATATAAACAGGCGGGCGATATGCCGACTATCGGGATTCTGCTCTGCAAAAGCAAGGATAAACTTGTTGCCGAATATGCCTTGAGCGACATTAATAAGCCTATTGGCGTTTCCGAATATCAGCTTACCCAGGCATTGCCCGACAACTTGAAACCGAGCCTTCCCAGCATAGAAGAACTCGAAAAAGAACTCTCCGAACTCAGCAAATAAGCGTCCAAGAGTAAAATATGGATTTCCGACATTATCCGAAGGCCTCTCCTAATCCCTGAAAATGTTCTAATCAAACCGCCGCCTTTTCCTCGAACTCAAGCTAGTATAAACTAATTGTTTTGTTAAGAACTTTTATATCAGGATAATTCCATGTTGCTTTAACTTGTTTTTATTCAATTGGTAATCTTGCCAATAAATTTGGGCTATTTTCCATTCAATAGAATCCTCGCATATATAAAAACCATTGTTTTCTATTTTGGGAAGGGGAATGCGGTAGCGTCCTCCATCGCAATGAACAAAAGTAACTTTTAATAGTAATGTATTCAGATAACAAAGTCGGACTTCGAAACTTGACGCAGTCGCATCATGAAATGTTTTAGTCCATGATTCGCTAAAAGACGGGTTCAATATTTTACCGTCCTCAATTATAAATTCTGGCCTTTCTCGATAATATATATAATTATCTACTCCTTGGATTTTTTCCCAATCTCCAGGATTTTCTATAAATTTATACATTAATTTTAATGGAGGCAGACCAAAACCAAATCGTTCTCTCCACATTAATTCAATATTGACTTCCGAAGTCGTTTCTCTAAGTGGAATATTTGTGTCTCCTAGGCGAGTGTAGATAACACCATTTCTTATCGTATTTCTCCCCTCCTCTTTATCTTTGAGAAGAAAAAATGGCTTATCTGGTCTGTTTTCAATAACTAACACATCAATTTCATGCCCATCTTTTTTGATGGTTTCGAGTCTCACAGTTGGAATCCTATTAAAATTAGACTGGCGCAGTAAATCCTGAATATTTGCACTTGTTTTTCTCTTAAGGTCATTTTCAATGCCTACTATTTTTTTAGGACTATCTTTAATCCCAAAGACTAAAAAACGATCCCCATCATGAAAGGCATTCGCTAAACATAAAATATCATGCAGTAGTTTAAGATTTTCTAAATGATATTTTTCTTTGAAATCTAAAAACTCAGATTCTTCCTGACTTATTAATTCATTTAAAAACGATGAGTTCATTGCGGATTTCCTTTTGCCTTTATATTCCATACTTCTTCATTCTTACTTATGAGGGACTTAGGGAAACAACATTATTAGAATTGGCAAACATATTTTTGCAAATACACTTCCCTAATTAATCATATTTTATCTTCCTTTTTGTGCAAGAATAAAAGAATTGCAACGTCGGAGAAAGTCAGCAACGGCAATTGAAAATGCTTCTTTTACTCAAAACGAGATTTGTTTTTGGGTTCATTTCTATTAGAAGCGGGGCGAAGGGAGCGCTCAGAGGCTGAAATCATATAAATAGCGAAGCGGCTTTATGCTGATTTTATGTCTTGAACGCGAACGAGACTGCTTATCCGGTTCTGAACTCTGGAAATAGGCTCAAAAAACAAAAAATCGATATTTTTTATAAAAAAGGTTTAAAAAGGCTTATTTTTGGATTTATAGGTATACGTATAAACAAGGAGTATGGTATATGCCAAAGAGACCAGCAAATGAGACGGCGAGAGATAATATTATCAGCGGCAAGTTTACAGACGCAGAGTTCCAAGCTGTACAAAAGCTTGCTCGTGATTCCGGACTTACAAAGTCCGATATAATGCGGAAAGTTTTGTCGGCTACAATCGTGAACTTTCCTGAAGTTACAGCAAAAGCCGCAATCCGGATTTCCAAACTTGCCAAAGAAGGAACAATGACAGTCGGAGCTATTACCGAAATATACAATGATGAATTAGATAAGGTAATCGCTTCCAAGATAACCGCCGCTTGCATTAAGAAAAAAGAACTCGGCGAAACTAAGGGCAAGAAAAAGAAGGGCATTTTCGATGAGATAGGAAAAGCTGCATTATAAAAAATAAAGCCGGGGTTCGAGTGGAGTCTAGCCCGGCTTTGTTCAATTTAACCCCGAAAGGAAAAAAGGAACATGAAAAAGTTATCATGTGAAGAGGGATTCTGCAAGGAGTGGAATCCGAAAAAGCCGCGCTTAATTTCAATCAGGGAAGCCGCAGAGATGGAGCCGCCAAAAGTCTGCGGTCGGATAAAATCGCAAACATGAAGGCTCTTTAACTGGTTCGCAGAGCTCCATTCTTCGATTTATGCCGCGAGTAAGTTCTCAAGAATTA
>MHBG01000013.1 GCA_001804785.1 Lentisphaerae bacterium GWF2_45_14 | reverse complement strand
AATATCCCCGAGTTTTTTTATAGAAAGACCCGGATCTTTAAATACACCATAGGGTTTGCCATTCAAGTAACTGGATATTTGACCTTCTTTCCATGTAAAGACCACGTGGTACCATATTTCCGGGCTGACCCTGTCTGTTACATCTATCGCTTTCGTGTCGTAGGTATTGACAAGTGATTCTATCAAAGCAGCCGGAAATCCTCCGACAGGCACATTCCCCTTAAAAATCAGAAAATTAACCCCTTTCCTATACCATACATGCTCTATGACGATTTTGTCCGATGCGCCATGAGTACTGAAGTAATACTGAAATACATCTCCATTATCTCCTGTCCAATTTTCTGAACCGATCCAGAACGCAATGGTTCCCTGACTGGGATTGATATTTTTCTCAAGTAGATATGAAAGGCCGGACTTCTGGTTCTCGTAAACCAACGCCTTACCGATTTTTCCTTTACACAACTCAGGTTTTCCATTCAGCGCAGCTTTCGAATCGCCTTTTGCTATATCGGCATCAAAACCTTTATCAAAGCTGGCGAAGAAAAGTATATCATTTTCATCAAACCCCAATGTTTCAACAGCTGTCGACATTATGGCAAGAGAAAGAACCAATAATAAAGCTTTTTTTAACTTCCGGTTAATGCTTCTTTTTTTCATCCGAAATTCTCCCTGTTTTTTCATTTTTGAATGTTGCAGTTCCATGGCGTCTGATTTGTCGAACGCGAAAAGGCAGTCCAGTTGTTTTCCGGCCAGCGGAAGACTTGACGCCTTGTAAATTCATCAAGATGTCCGTCAAAAAATATATAATTACCCTTCAGGTTATGACGGTTGCTTATACTGAGATATACTGTTGGCTGAATATAGGGACGGTAACTATTCAGAGGAATGTCGGCTAATAAAAATTTTTGAGCCGGCATGGAAGCCGATTCCTTTAAATTATAAGTTATCTTTCCGTCAGGTCTTTCATACGCTAATATATTAAGGCCATAATCGGAAGCGCCGGAACTGCAGCTGTCTTCCCAGTTATTCAGAGGACATGCCGGACAATGCCAGAACTTCCGTCCTTTCGGGTAGCTCCAGTATGGAACAGAAAATTTATCGGAATACACTTCTGCCAGTACATAAAACCATGGGCTGAGTTTTTTTGATTTATTGAAACGGACAGGAAAAGAGCCATCGAATTCTTCAGAATAGCGGATCATTGAGTCGTAGAGTTTTTTCAAGTTATTTTTACATTCAGCTTCCTTGCTAAACTCGGATGTAAGAGCGCCTACTGCCGGCAGCATAAAAAGCAGAAGAGCGGCAATAGCAAAAATAAGCAATAATTCAAGAAATGTGAAGTGATTGGTATTTTTCATTATGTATTATTTTATCTTCTGTTTTTATTCGTAGAGAAGGTCCCCGACATGGGCAACTGGTAAAATATCTCTGGGATTCGGAATGCTGTTAACATGAAAATCCGCAAACAATGTATTTGTTGAATTAAGATGGCAGAAATTGATTTTACAATCAAGTGGCAAAGCTCCATTTATCTGCACCTGATTGCTTACCCCCGCGGAATTTCCTCCGCTGCCTCCGGGAGCAACTCCGTCCGCAAATACGAGAGTATTAGATGGCTTTTTCAGTTGCCGTATTAACACTGAAGAATATTTCAGATAATTGTTTATTGCATAGTTTGTGTTATAAGCAACGCCGAAGGCATCGGATGCGCCAGGTTTTATACCATCCGGACACCAGTTTGTTTCTGTTACCGAATAATAAGCGGCGCCAGGACTGCCGGCATATTCCCAAAGAGGCTTCCACCATGTCGCATCTGAAATGTAATAGGGGCAGCGCCCCTGATTATCATCATGGTAACTGCTCAGTGCAATTCCCATTTGCTTCAAATTGCTTGCGCATTTTATTCTTTTTGTACTTGCTTTGGCGTTCCTCAATGCCGGCAGAAGCATGCTTGCCAGAATTGCGATAATCGAAATTACAACGAGCAATTCAATGAGTGTAAATTTTCTCTCCATATTTTATCCTTTCAATGTTCCCCGCTCTTCAAATTCCATATTATAACTTCTCTGAACTTTCTCATCCGCCTTAATATCGTCATTTATCACGTATTCCAGAGCATCTAAGAGTATCTGCCTGGACGGAATAGTCAAACTGGAAATACCCGGATCATTTTCCGGAATATGGCTGTAGAACGAAACCAGACCAAGATCATCAGGGACATTACGTCCGGAATCTTTCAATACCTTATATACAGTCTGCCCTATTTCTATCTGAGTAGTTATTACCGCAACACGATCAGGCAGAGATCTTATTTTTCCCACAGCATCTGGATTCTCCGATATAATATTTTCTATGATTGTGGAATTATTGGGTTCTAGAAAAATATTTTCCAGCACGGAGAGGTTGAAATCCCTAGCAGCATCCTTGAGTCCTTCAGCAAATTTCACATAGGAAGGAGGGAGATTTGCTGATACAAGCAGTATTGACTTGAACCCTGAAGCGGACACTTTTGCCGCGGTAAAATATCCGGCCTGTCTGAAATCGACACAGAAAAACACCTCATCGCTCATATCCTCTTTATATGCTGTAACAAGAGCCGTTTTGATCCCTTTTTTTCTAAGACGGCTGTAGATCTCCGTGTTTCTCGGTTCTTTGGGGGAAGGAAAGACTACTACGCCTCTAAAGTTTCCTTTTTCCGCATTTTCCAAAAATATTTTTTCATAGGCAGGATTCTGCAAGTCTTCATTCACATTATAAGTCACAAGCACCTTGCCTTTCTCCATCACATATTCCTGAGTGTCTCTGAGCATCTCCAGGCTATGGCTTTTTACAGGATAGCACAAGCCGATGAAGTTATTACGGACAAGCTGTTTCTTGTCGACTTGCGACAGCGCAAATGTTCCCTTTCCTTGTTTTCTCCGAAGACGCCCTTCGTTGACCAAATTACTTACAGCCTCCCTTACAGTATTGCGGCTTACTCCAAAACTTTTGCTGAGTTCCGGCTCTGCAGGAAGCTTTGCGCCAGCCTGATAGTCTGGCGAATCAAGCATTAGCAGCAGACGCTCTTTTACCTGCTGGCTCTTTGTAGATACTTGTATGTTAAATTCATTCATCTCAAGTCATCCTATCATTCTACATATAGTATATGCGGCTTTTGCATTTGTCAATAGGCGAGATGATATATACCTTAAAAAGCAAGAATGTCAGTCCTTTTCTCTTGACAGAAGTATCAAGCAGCACTATTATAGTCATAGGATGATGGGATGATAAAAAATGATTGAAACAATTTCAAAGTACGATTACATAAAAAAAATCCTCAAGGACAGGATACTCAACGGGGATTTCCCCCCTGACAGCAAAATTCCGACCGAGCCGGAGTTGGTAACTCAATATGGAGTGGGACGCAACACCGTCAGGGAAACCATTTGCGCTCTTGCCCATGAAGGACTTTTGAAAAAAATTCAGGGAAAAGGCACATATGTGACTCTAAATTCGAACGGCTCACATTCTAAAATGGGCAGCCTGATTGGAATGGCCTCCTTTTTCAGAAACGAAACGATGAATTCCTTTAACTATATACAGGATTATGTTCTGGACAAAGGCGGACTTCTGGTTATTTACAATGTAAATGAAGATTTGCAAAGTCCTTTAATGGAAAAAAAGTTTCTGGAAAAGGCTGAAAAGGAAAAATTCAAAGGGCTGATTATATTACCTACTCCTCATAAGCCGTTAAATTCGGAAATCTATAAGAGACTGCGTAATCAGGGAACAAAGGTTGCTTTGCTTGCGCCTTACAAGGAAAAAATGGATGATGAGGTTACCTTTTTGTACGACTATTATCACGCGGGGTACATGGCTGCCGCAAAAATGAGCATGGCCGGATTTAAAAAAATATGCTTTGCAAGAAAAAATCTGGCTTTTTCTTTTCAGCAGATACGGAATGGGATTGCCTTGGCATGCAATGACTTTGATCTTGAATTATTGGACGATTTTCATTTTATGCCCGATAAAAACAATGAAAAATATTTAAAACAGCTTCCCCAAAAGACCGGAATCATTTCATCGCAGACCTCCGTGGGGTATGGTATTCATGATTTAATTATAAAATTAAAATTGAGAATGCCGGATGATATTGCGCTGTGCTCTGTCAGTGAATACAAAAAACCGAATGCTGCTAATATTTCCTGCATCGCAAGTCCTCACGCCGAACAGCTCAAGGCGGCGGTTGACTACATTTTCGATACGGAAATAAATGCTGATGAAATAATTCATAAAACATTTAAATTCAAGTATGAGGAACATGGAACGGTTGAAAAAATATGCGTGTGAAAGGAATATTATGTACTCATGTTCATTAAAAAATAATCGGAGCCGGAATGAATTTCCGAGAAATAATGGTTTCGGCCTCCTCATGGATTTTACATTGATTGAATTGCTCATAGTTATTGCTATTATAGCTATTTTTGCCGGCATGCTTCTGCCCGCGCTGAGAAACGCAAAGGAAAGTGCATACTCAATTTCGTGCGCCAGCAACCTTCAGCAAGTATCAAAGGGAGTCATTTCATACTCTGGTTCAAACGACGATTGGCTGATACAGGGATATCCTGGCAGTCACTATTCACAGAACAATGACTGGTGTTCGCTGCTCCTCCGTGAAGGCGACCTGCCGGAAAGCGCAAAAAATATATTCATGTGCCCGGCGGCGCGGAATAAGAAATATTGGAATGCCTTTACGGAAGACGCCGCAAAAACAAGGGGAAACAGGGCATACATAGTCAGCGGGAAATACTTCCGCGACTGTACCGCGAATCCAGCCCAGATCCGGCTGACAAAAATTACCAATCCGTCAACGGCCTATGGAATAACAGACGGCTACAGAAATACCGATGGACTTGACTATCTTGATTATGTCGGCGGCGGCATGGGGATTTTCCAGGGAACGCCAAGTTCGGGCGGCACCGACAATACGTCATACAGGCATCTTTCCAGAGCAAATGTCATGTTTCTTGATTTTCATATAAGCTCTCAGTCCAGAGAAAACATAACAAGCAACTGGTGATATAAAAAATATGAATAAGCTTATCTTCATCATCTTTTGTGTCGCTGGAGTATCAGGGACATTTCAATCTTTCGCCTGGAATATGGGGCACGACAATGTCCAGCAACTTGTAAATGACAATTTGCCTAACAACATAAAGAATAATTTTTCAGAAAAACAACTTAAAAAACTGAAGACGCATTATTCTCATTTTCCTGACAGTTTCGAAAATTTTGACGAGAGCGAAGTCGGTGATTATGCAATTGAACTGCTGAAAAAACAGGGAATAAAAAACAGATATCACCTGCATCGTCCGAAAGGAATTGCTGTATCTTTTGTCCTTCTGATAGAGTCGTTGAAAAAAGCTGATTACGAACGGAGCATAATATGGATTGGATCATTAGGCCATTCCATGGCGGATGAAGCATCTGTGAATCATGATCCGTTAATTCATTATCTGACATACAATCTATGGACGTACAATCTCAAGGACGGTCAGGATTTCAATCTAAAAAAGCTTCTTCCGTATCTCGATCTTACGAAAATAGCAGAAGATGAAAACGGCAAAAAGCTACTTGCCGAATCATTGAAAAATAATAAGCCCTCAATAATATCAGAACACGCGGAAGAGGCCATATTATATATTCTCCTGAGATTATCCTGCACATACCCGACATATGAATCGGAGAGGGACTCAAGTCTGATCCGGTACATAAAAGAAGGTATAATAGAAAACAATCCTGGCAGCATGAAAAAATATATTGAATCAATGCGGGATCTCGCATGCCTTTCTGCCAAAGATATTATCAATACCGTAACTACGGCAGATTACCTTGCTGAAAAAAACAGTGAACCTGCAATTGATTATGAAACGCTTCTTAAGATTTTCGGAGAAAAACTCACTGAGTCATATAAAATAAAACCATTGTCATGCGAACTTTACACTGCATTTACAAAAGGGGCGTCAACGGAAGGCGGACTCGGTATTATCGTAGAGCCGTTTTATAGTTTCAGCAAAGGCTTTCTGAGTCCTCTATGGAGATATATGGCGCCGGCATTGGCAATTGCCTGTGAAAAACGTAATATAAAATATTCTCTTCTTGATGTCCGGGATATTTATGAGAACGGTTTTCCGGATCCTCAAAAAGTCCCATTGTGTATATTGGACGTTGGAGAATTCAACAGCTTTATGTGGATAAAAAAAGGTATATTTGAGGAAAAGGCTAAAAAGTATTGCGAGCGCGGCGGCCATCTTATCTGGATAGGTGGAAATATCTCAACCATACTCGGAATGGATAAATTCATGACAGCCTGCAATCCTGCGGAAAAAACCTACAGCGGAATATCTGGAGAGAAGATATCTTCGGCGAAGTTATTGCTTACCGGAACTTTCAATGAAACCCTGAAAGGTAAATACGTTTTTGCCAATTCGCCCGAAACAAAAGAAGGATGGTGCAGGCCCTATTGCTCCTATAAATTGGATAAATATGACGAACTGTACATGCAATTGGAACTAAATGGAAACAAGATTCCGATATCTGGAAAATTCGGGAATATCATCTTTATTCCGGAATACGCCATCTCTCCGTATCTTATTGATAATTCGTATGATATCAAAGGACTTGAAAAACCATCTCTTGACAAGTTTTCAGAAGAAATCATTATCAATGCAATATATAAACTCAAATGAGGAGATTTAATATGTGGCTGAGAAATTTTTACATCATCGCAATAATTGCCGCATTCGGCATCGCAGGAATAAATGCTGCTGAACCAAATATCAATAATGTGTTAAGTGTTAATGCGAGAGTCGCAGGTGCAAAGGGCGACGGAATCACAGACGATACAGTAGCGCTCCAGAAAGCCTTTGACGATGCCTGCAATAACAAAATGTTCGGAGGCAAAGCTCCGCGCACTGTTATTATTCCCCCTGGAACATACAGAATAACTGAAACATTGAAGCTCGGCGATGTACACAGGAATATAAGCATAACGGGAACGGGAGGAGCAAGAAATCCCAAGTATGCCACGACACAAATTGTTTATGACGGAAAACCGGGGAATCCATTGTTGGAATGCAAGCCGTTAGCGGGCCTGACGATGAAAAATATTCTCCTGAACGGAAACAATAAGGCCGGGGTTGTCATGAGAATCAATTCAACAAAGGCACACGGGACAGCCGAGTTTTTTATAGAGGCAGTTAATTTCTATAATGCAGATATCGGCATTGAATGCGGAGTGGATCTGGAAGCCTGCGCTTCTGATATGACCTTCATTGATATCGTCATTGAAAATATGAAAACATGCGGCTTCAAGGCTGATTCCGGACAGGCCCTTGACTATGTATTTATTCGTCCGGAAGTCAACAATACCCCGACGGGCTTTCATTTTATCAAAGGTGGAGCCGCTACATTTATTCATCCGTGTGCGTATAAGGTAGATACACTCCTGAAGGTAGAAAAAACAGGAATAAATAGCGGAGTTTTCAGTATACGGGGATGGTTCTGGGAACGACATGCATATTCTGATCCCAATAAAAAAATGGTCTTTGTCGATGCTTCCGGAGAAGCGAATGTCACGGTTATCGGAACCGCTACGGGATGTACTAGAGTATGGGGAGAAAAAGCTGATCTGGAAACACCTAACTTCATCCTCGGCCCCAGCGCCCAGCTCACTGTAATCGGATGCATGATATCCGGCAAGATTGCAAAGTTAAAAGGGGCTAAAGACGACGTCGCCACATTTGCTCAGTTCGACAATTGCAGGTTCCGTTGTGCTTCCGATCCAGCGAAGGATATAGATGCCGATGATTATTCCGGGTATGAATTCCGCAACTGCAATGTTACAGTTGATGATACAAAAGGAACTGATTACAAAGTTTTCAAGAGAAAATTCATCCCAAGACTTATCAAATACCCTGCTCAATCGGAAGTACAATCTGCCGAGCGAAAAGATTAGATAAGAGAAATATGAAAATGAATACTGATACAAATCCAGGATTAAAGGTGAAGACGCTATTGGTTGATATTGATACAACTCTTGTGGCGCCTAAATCTGAAGCGTCCGGAGATATTTCCCCGGAACTCTGCCTTGCCTCCCTTGTCGCAGAAAAGCACAACATTTCCATCGAAAAAGCAAAACTAAAGATCCAGACGCTGGAAAAATCCATTAAAAATATGGTTGGTAATATCTGGCCGTTCGGCATACTGGAGTCGCTGAGTATTGCAGAAAAGGAATTATGGCATGTTCTTGCGCAAGAAGCGGAAAAGAAGCTTTTTATGTATTCAGATGCTAAAGATTTTCTGATAGGGCTTAAAAGATATTCTGATATAAAAGTATATACAGCGACTACCAATCCCGGAATTATCATCTTCGCCAAGCTTTCCATAGGAGGATTGGCGGATAAATACGGCTCTATGTATCTGGATGGTGCCTTTGGCGGAGAAGAAGTACATCCTGGCGGGAAATCCACACCTGAATTCTACAAGGCTCTTCTTAAAAAAACGGGCGCAGCTTCCGATTCTACACTTATGGTGGGAGATCATGTTAAAATGGATTTGGAATTGGCTCGGGCTGCCGGAATAAAACAGGTTGTTCTTGTCAATCGCGCAATGCGGGATGACTGGACTTATGAGCCGGAAGGTCCGCTCTATGTCAAATCCCTGAACAATATTTTTGATTTTTTTGTTGATTAAACATGGTTAAAAACTTTAAATATCAAAATTGTGGAGGAAAGATAAAATGAAAAAAATGGATAAAAAGATATTCACACTCCTTGAACTCCTGCTGGTTATCGCCGTGATCGTGATACTGGCAAGCCTCCTACTGCCTGCCCTCAGGGAAGCAAGAGAAAAAGGCAAAGAGATCTCATGCCTCAGCAAATTAAAACAGATGGGAAACGCGGCATGTATGTATTCTTCCGATTATAATGGAAGGGTTTTGGCAAGATACTACGACAATGGCACAAATTCTTATGTCTTTGACTGCCAGCAATCTGTATGTGCACTTACTCCCTATCTCGGTCATCCAGCATGGACAAGAGGACAGGATGCAGACAGCAGTTCAACACTCTTCGTCTGCCCAAGCGATACGACTCCATTCACTTTCTGGAAACTGAAAATCAGTTACGGGGTCAATGCCAGAACCGAATTCCCGTTTCCTGTAGTAGGCAGCCAACAGATGCCGAAACCATCCGGCACTATCGCCTACACTGATTCGAAAATGGGAGTGGCTGGAGCGCCGGGAGATGCAAGCTGGTGGGCATCATGGGGTACCTACAGACACAGAAACGGAATTAATATCCTCATGTGGGATACCTCCGCTAAAAATTCTAAAGTAACGGCAATTCCATATCAGACGGGCGGAGCTGGTTTATACTCCAGTTATCCTGAATGGTATGGAACCGGATGGTAAAAAAACAATATAGTTTAAAAGGAGCTTTTTTATGAAAAAATCAATTCCCGCGCTCAGTCTTCTTATATTTTTGATTTCCATACCGTATGCCTGCGTATCAAATCACAGCGGAGAGCAGATAAAAATCCCTCTTGATTCCATAGAAATATTGATTCCGGAACATGCGAGTGATACAGAAGAATACGCCGCCAGGGAACTGAATATATATATAGGGAAAATGATCGGTAAAAAAACTCCAGTTCGGAAAGAATCTGAAAAATCGGATGCAGCCTGCAAGTTCTTCGTAGGCAAAACATCAGCCGCCGAAAAATATATTGCGGAATTTAAAGAAGAACGCGAAAACGTTAGTGGCAATCCAGAAAAACAGGAGGAACTGAATGATGCATATATCATGGATATCAAGCCGGGAACCGTAATTCTCGTCGGCGGAGGCGAGCGCGGAACTCTTTACAGCGTATATGAATTCCTTGAAAACTGCGGGTACCGCTGTTTCTTTCCGGGTCCCGACGGCGAAATAATACCCGACATAAAGACAGTTGAAATGCCTGAGGGAAAACATATTTTCAGACCTGCGTTCATTCAACGGGAAATCCAGGTAAGCCCGGGCAATCCGTACGGACTGAAAAATGCCATGGACTGGTCGGTAAAAAACAGACTGAACCGTAATGCCCATGTAAATAAAACGCATTTTCAGAAAATGCTTCCGCAAACTGATTGGAAATTATGGAACATTATTAAAATGCAGGAATGGCAAGCGAATGTCCACAATTTCGACGTAATCGTTCCAACTGAGAAATATTTTGAAACACATCCTGAATATTTTGCCCTTTACAAGGGGAAACGCCTCCCGCAGGATACGAAAAATAATATAACCTGGAAGGGCGGCAACCTGTGCCTTACCAATCCGGAAGTGATAAAATTGTGCGCAGATTTTGCTATCGACTGGTTCGACAAGCATCCCGACGGGCTGATTGTCCCTATGTGGCCAATGGATGGAAATACGAAGTGGTGCGAATGCGAAAATTGTGTGAAATACGGCGGAATAAACGATACGAAAGGGGACGCCGGCTCTATGACGCGGCGCCTGCTGGTCTTTGTAAATGAAGTAGCCAGAATTGTTGCCAGAAAATATCCTGATAAATTCATATTGATGCCGTCATACCATGAATACAAAAGTCCCGTAAGTGACATCACGCCGAGAAAAAATGTAATAGTCCAGCTATGTCTGCACGTCGATTATGTGAGATCCATGGATAAGACAAAATGCCCTCTGACGATTGAACGACTTAAAGATTTGAAGACATGGAGCAAAACCACGCCGAATATAGGCGTCTGGGAATATTTTCTCCTTGGAAATGAAGGCGGCTGGGTTAATGGCAAATGGAAAACTTATGAAGGGGATGCGAATGCGTATCTACCTGTCCTTTACAGAACAATCGATATATTTAAATTCCTGCATGACAACGGAGTCAAATGGTATTTCACTCAGGCAAACAATAAATACTGGGCGCATAATACGCTGCAATATTATGTCGCTGCGAGAATGCTCTGGAATCCTGATCAGGATGCGAAACTCCTTCTTGATGATTACTTTGAAAAAATGTACGGAAATGCCGCACCGTATATGAATAAATATTTCACGACTATAGAAGATTCGGTAAAAAAATCCGACTGGATACCAAATCCCGGTTCCTACAAGGAACTTGTCGTCGTAAACAGTCAGGTTTACACTCCCGAAGTCATGGCTTCATGCGAAAAAGCTCTTGGAGATGCCAAAAAATGCACACTTGCATCTGCGCAGAGAAAAAGACTAAAACTTGTAGAGGAATCCTTTGAATATATCAAAAACCAATTGGATAAAAAAAGGGCAAATAAATAATGAAAAGAGAGTTGGCGTTTTATTTCAATCCGAACAATCCTCAAAGGAAACTTGTTTTACTGGCCTTTGCCGAAGAAGGCATAAAATATGTAGGCATAGATGGAACAGGATGGGATCCCGACACTCAAATAGGCGAGATAAAGCAACTCAATGAAGACTTGGAAAACTTCGGGCTGAAAATGCTCTCCATGCATTCGTGCTTTCCCATTACAGCCGATGGCAAAAACGAAGCGCCGCATGAACTGTATGAAGAACAAATAAGGGAACTGCGGCGTTTCGGACTCTTCGGAGGGAAAACCGCTGTCTATCATGCTTGTTTCATGCGGGATATAGCCCCCGAAAATATAGATGCCAGAATATCGGAACTCGGATGGGAAAACTTTCTCGACAGCAATGTAAAAACCCTTCAAAAGCTCTCAGACGAAGCTGCGAAATATGGGATCAACTTGGTTCTTGAAAATCTCTGGCACAGCGTCCATTCGGAATCCGTGGAAGGCTTTATTCCTATAGTAAAAGCAGCCGACCGTTCGAACATCGGTATTTGCTTAGATTCCGGCCACGCACACCTTGCAGGGAAAAATGTCGCAGATGAAATACGCAAAGCCGGAAAATTGCTTAAAGATACCCACTTCCATGACAATATCGGAAAAGTAAACGGAATATTTTTAGATCAGCATCTGCCGCCGGGGCTAGGAACAATTAACTGGCAAAATGCATGTGAGGCTCTTGATGAAATTGATTATTCTCACCCGCTCTGTTTCGAAGGAATTCTGGGGAATGGTGATGATCTCGAGAAAGGAAGATTCAAGGGAATGATGACATATAATCAGATTCTCAGGCTTGCCTCGACAAACTGGCGGGCATTTGAATTTTTAACCGAAGACAAAGAGAAAGTCGCAGGACGGAAAGGCTGAAATGAAAAAAAGTATGTCTGGAAGTTTTATCCGCAAAATGATGATTTTTCGCAAGGAATTCACACTCATTGAATTGCTCACGGTAATATCGATCATTGTTGTGCTTACGAGTATGTTGCTGCCGGCATTGAGAAACGCAAGAGAAAAGACAAAGCAAATCGCATGCGCCAACAGCCTTAAGCAGATAGGAATAGCATCTGCAAGTTACAGCATCGATTACAGTGAATTCATCGTGCCATGTACAATAACGGCCAGTTCCACGACCTACTGGTACAGAGCATTGTCCCAGCGTCTCGTTCCCGGCTATGTAAGTGAATCCATGGCGCATTGGGGATGCCCATCACAGGCAATAGATTCGGCAGTAAACAATGACGGTATAGGGAATTACGCATTGAATAGGATTTTTGCGGGAGACCTAAGTTCTGCAGATCCTAAGTTCACTCCAAAGAAATTGGCCGCGGTCAAAAAGCCGTCGTCTAAAATTATCGGCAGCGATTCTGTTAATACTTGGGGTTACGCAATTGATCATTGGGGATATAAAAGCAGAATAGGTTTGTGTCATAATTTAGGCTTCAATGGGCTTTTTGCGGACGGACACTCTGAATATTTTTCAAAAACCAAAAGACTGGAAATAGTAAACGACTACAACGTCGGCGCCGAATATTTATTGAATGAGTGATTTTCAACAACTAAAAATATATGAGGATAAAATGAGAATACTTTTTGTCGTAAGCTTTCTGAGTCTCAATTTTTTATATCCATCGACCAGCGGAGAAGAAGTGAAGGCACTCAATCCTGTAAGATTCTCTACTCCCATGACAACAAAACCTGTCCAATTGGTAAAAAATAAACTTTCCGCCGCAGAGATCATAAAAAGCGACAGCAGCAATGCCTCCGGCACGCTTGATCTTGCGGCAAAAGAACTCCAGCTTTTTATTCATAAGACCACCGGAGCCAAAATACCAATAATCAGCGAGAAAAACTATAAAGGAGGAACTGGGATTTTCCTGGGCAATTGCAAGGTGCTGGGGAAATATAATCTGTCACTGGATAAATTGGAGAAAGAAGGTTTTTATATCTGCTCGATTGATAATGGAATTATTATCGCGGGTCGTGATTCCAAGCTCGAGGCGCCAAAAGGCTATCATTACAGCAGTTGCGGAGAGTCGGGGACTCTTTGGGGAGTATATGATTTTCTGGAAAGATTTTGCGGAGTGCGCTGGTATTATCCGGGCGACGAAGGAACTTCAATAGAAAAACACCGCGATCTTATCATAAATCCTGTTTTCATAACAGATGAACCTAAATTCCAAAAACGTGAATTTCAGCATAGAAGTATAACATCGCAAAGACTCAGGGCTGGCAGATCCACGCCGATCAAAACAATTTGTCATACTCCGCATTACATGAATGAGGTTTACGAAAAATCCCATCCTGAATATTTTGCTCTCAAGAAAAATCTGACAAGAGGGAAAAATCTTAATTTTTCTGAAGAAAAAATGATGTTGCAGTTGCTTACTGATCTAAAGGAATTTTACAGCAAGGGAAACCATCCGGCATGGGGTACATGGCATATTCCGGACAATGTAATGATTCCGATTCAGCCTCTGGATGAACCCATAGGCTGTCAATGTGAAGAATGTCTGAAACTATATAGAAAAAAAAGTATGTTAGGCGAAGGCTCGGATATCATGGGAAAATTTCTTAAGAATTTTGCAGAGAAGGCAGAAAAAGAATTCCCAGGCAAAGAGGTCGTTTTTGCCCCTTATCAGAATTATACACTTCCACCCGAAGGCATTTCACTTCCGGGAAATGTCACTATACAGCTTTCGGGCATGCGCGGAATAGCAACCTACAAAGAGCCTGAAATATTTAATGATGAGCAGAAAATAACAGATGCATGGTACAAGTTGACAAACAAAAAAATACACACATGGCACTATGGATGCTGGCCTGCAAACAATACAAAAGCCGTATATTTTTATCCTCATGTATTGCAGAAATATTATAAACATAACAAGGATATCATTGAGGGTACTTTCATAAATACATTCAACGATTGGGAAAGGCAGCACTTGAACTACTATATATGGCTCAAGCTGCTTTGGAATCCTGATTTCGACGTTGATTCCGCCATCGATGAATATTCGCAACGCATGTACGGGGCAGCGGCGAAGCTGATGAGGGAACTTATCGGGATACTTACCGAACGCTGGGAAAATGGAAAATGGGAGAAGATCCCTGCATATCATAATATCAGTCCGCATAATATTCATGTTGAGACATTCCCTCCTGAAATAGTGAGCAAAGTCTCAAAGCTTCTGGCGGAAGCCAAAGAAATTTCAAAGGATGATCCGCTAGTCCTGAAGCGGCTAGAACGTTTCGAGGAGCCATGGAAAGATTTTCTTAAAGAATCAAAGCTCTTTTATTCCGGAGAAGGGACTGAAACTGTAACTGCCCTGCTCGTATCGGGTAATATAAAACTCGACGGAAAACTCGAAGAATCTTACTGGCAGAACGCGCCGAGAGAATATCTGACCGATTCGAAAAATAAAGATATGAATAAAGGTACTTACATGCAGGTTCTATGGACGGATGACGGTCTTTTCTTCGGATTCAAAATGCCGGAGAATAAGATTGGCTCAATGACAACAAGCTGCATGCAAAGAGATGAGCCAGTCTACATGGATGACTGCGTCGAACTTTTTCTGGATCCCACCGCTCGCCGGGAAGAATACTTTCAGATTGCGGTAAATTCAGCCGGAACAGTCTTTGACGGCAAGAGCAGCAGCGGCGATTTCAAGGCCTGGAATGCTGGACATCTCAAAACCGCAGCCTTCAAAGGCGACAAATATTGGAGCGTTGAAGTGTTCATTCCTTTTGCCGATTTACAACAGGAAAAGCCTGAAGTAAATGCAGTCTGGCTTGGTAATTTTTCGCGGACTAAAAAAACAAAGCCGGATGCATTATTAAGATTAAACTCAATTAAAGGACAAAAGAGCAACCACGATCCTATGGCTTTTAAGAAGATAAAGTTTATTGAATGATATAAGCAGGAGAAAATATGAATACCCGAAAAACAATACATATCATATCACAGGCGCATCTTGATTTGGCCTGGTTATGGAATTGGAGACAAAGTATCGCGGAGGCGCTGAACAACCTCAATACAATCACACGGCTCATGAATGAATATAAGAATATGACTTTTTCGTATTCAAACGCATTCCTGTATCAGTGGATTAAAAAAACTTCCCCCATGCTGTTTAAGGAAATTCAGCGACTGGTACAGGAAGGGCGTTGGGAAATTGTCGGTGGATGGCTGGTCGAGTCCGATTGCAATTTACCATCGGGCGAAAGTCTGATAAGGCAGGCTCTTTACGGAAAATCATTTTTTATGGACAATTTTAATGTCGATGTAAAAGTGGGATATTGTCCTGATGCCTTCGGTCATTGCGATGCCATTCCCAAAATCCTGAAATCAACAGGCTTTGATTACTATGTTTTTTCCAAACCACGATTAGGCAATGATTTCCCGCATCTTTTCAAGTGGCGGTCGGCGGATGGCTCGGAAATTATTACATGGCGTATTCATGGAGGATATGCAACCGGTCCGGATACTAATTCAGCCGCCCTGGAAAATGAAATACAGTACGCCGCTGCAAATAACTTTACCGATGGCTGTAACCACACGGCGTTTTTCCTTGGATTGGGAGATCATGGCGGCGGCCCCAGCGAAGAACAAATACAGAAAATAATCGAACTTTCTGAGAATAGAGAAGGTGCTTTGACTAAATTCAGTACACTAACAGAATTATTTGAGACGCTGCGCAAAGAACAGAATTCATTTAAAAATCTTAAGGTAATTGAAGGAGAAATTCATCATCATAATATCGGATGCTATTCCGCTCACGGCGGAATAAAAAAGGCAAACAGGAAAACAGAATTTGAACTCCAGACCGCAGAATCTATTTCCACTCTTTCTGTTTTGCTCGGATATTCAGGATCTCAGGATGAGCGATTAAAGGAAATGTGGGAAGATTTATTATTCAATCATTTTCATGATATAATCGCGGGAACATGTATTCCTGAATGTTATCAGGATGCTGATGAAATGTTGGCGTCAACTCGTCTCGCGGCTAAGAAAATAACTGCACAGAGTCTTTTTTCCATATCACAGAATATCAATACTTCGAATATCAAGAATAATGCAGTTTTCGCATTCAATCCGCTGCCTTGGGCAAGAGAAGAAATTATTGCAATAGACATGTTTACTGCAATAGACGGAAGCATGGGGTCAAAAATCGCATCTGCCATAGATCCTGAAACAGGAACCAAAATCCCCATACAGTTTGCCAACGCCGATTCGCCCTATGGCCCGTGGTTGAAAGAATGGAAGAAATTACTGTTAAAGACAAGCCTGCCCGCATTCGGATACAGAGTCCTGGAACTAAGCGCAGCATTCCCTGACAGTATAAAGCAGAATTTCGACATGACTTATACCGCTTCCGATAATGTGTTGGGTATCAATGAACTATATGATTCTTCCGGTAACATATTTACCGCGGATGCCATAAAATTAATTGTCTGCAAGGATGATTCAGATACTTTTGGGCATGGGCATATTTCATTTATGAAAGAACCGGAAAATGTTCCGCTGGCACAGTCATATTCTTTAGAAAATGGACCTCTAAGAAAAAGGTTGCGCCTTGCCGGGACATATGGAAACAGTGCGCTGAACCTTGATATTATAACATATTCGGGGCTGGATTTTTTTGACCTTGTCATCTATGGCAACTGGCAGGAGAATAATAAAGTTCTGAAACTTGAATTGCCATTTAATTTGAAAGAGGTTGAAGCATCTTTTCAAATGCCGTTCGGCGCGGTCTCGCGGAAGACTGATGGAAATGAAGTTCCGGGGCATTCGTGGTGTTCTATTTCAGGAAAATTGAAAGACAATTCTTATTCCGTAGGGATTATTAATGACGGAATTTACAGCTTTGACGTTATTGACGCGATTATCCATGTCACATTGCGGCGCTCGGTCCAATATACCCATTATGGCGAATGTAAACAAAGTGAAGAATCTGGAATAACGTATCTGGATCAAGGTCATTTTTCTCATAAAATTAGAATCCTTCCTCAGCAGGATACAGAGAAAGTTTCTCAGCTTGATAGATACGCACTCGAATTCAATATTGCGCCCTGTTCTTTCACAGAAACCCGGCATGATGGCGCACTGAAACTTTCTGATTCATTTTTCAGACTGGAAGCAAATCACACTCACTTAACTACGTTAAAATTAGCGAAAAACAAAAAAGATTTAATAATCCGTCTGGTTGAAGCGGCAGGAAAAGGAGAAGAGATTCTCATCATTTCAGATCTTCTGAATTTGAGACACACTGAAAGGATGGAAGCATATCAAATTAAAACCATATCTTTTTCGTATAAAGATTCCGAATGGAAATCCAGCCATGTGAATGCGCTGGAAATTGAATAGAGGACGACAGAAATGAACGACCCCCACCCCTTGGAGCGGCAAAATTCCAAAGTCTCGTCAAAAAAAGACTGTATGCTTTTTGTATGCGTTTCATGTGATGAAAAGGCTAAAAAGCCATAAAATGACAGATTGAGACATGAAATAACGTTTGAGGCTGAGGGATTAAATTGATGGTGCACTCTCTCGCAGCAAATTCCGATGTCATAAACATGCTCAAGATAGAGCCGCAAAGCTCGAAAAATGATATTTATGCTCTTATCGATTTGCGTACTTCCCGATTATCGGGGCGAGGCGTTCCTTAATTTCTTTTGTTATGAAATCGGGATTGGTGATTATCGCGCCCGCAAGTGCGCTGTGTGCCGGGCTTTCTTCAAGTTTTCCGGACATCGAAGTAGCGCTGGAGATTATCAGTTTTGCGAGCTTTACATTTGATTGGAAATTGGCGATAACCATATCAATCGTAACATGTTCGTGATCGGGGTGCCAGCAGTCGTAATCGGTAACCATTGCCACGGTGCAGTATGCGATTTTGGCTTCGCGTGAGAGTTTGGCTTCGGCAAGGTTCGTAATTCCTATTATGTCGTGTCCGTAGGAACGGTATACGAGTGATTCTGCCTTTGTCGAGAATGCGGGGCCTTCCATATTTACATATGTTCCGCCGAGGACGGCCTGAGTTCTTTCATTTTCTGGTAAACAGGCAATTGCTGTATCGGATGCTTTCTTGGCAAATGCCGCGAATTTCGGGCAGACGGGGTGTCCGAAACCGATATGCGCGACTATTCCGTTACCGAAGAAGGTGTGTTCGATGCCTTTTTTAGTCCTGTCGAAATACTGGTCGGGGATTACGATGTCCTTCGGGCGCAGATTTTCCTTGAGGCTGCCGACTGCGGAGATGTTGCTGATGTGCGTTACGCCTAACTTCTTCATCCCGAATATATTGGCTTTGTGATTGAGTTCGCCTGGCAGTATGGTGTGTCCTTTGCCGTGCCGGGGGGAGGAATACGAGTTCCGCGCCGTTGAGTTTTCCTGTTATATATTCATCGGACGGGTTTCCGAACGGGGTTTCTATTTTCACTGTCTTGAGCTCGCTGAATCCCTCTATCTGAATAAAGTCCGCTGCCGCCTATTATTCCGAGTTTCATAATCTATCCTCCATTGTTTAAAAACTGAGAGTCTGCAAGGTATATTCTTTCGGGAGGATTTGCAATACCAGACAGTTTTAAATAAAAAATACAAGCGCTTGTATTTTTTTCTTGACTTTATTCTATCTGTGGTTAAAATATAATACAAGCGCTTGTATTTTTAAGGAGTTTAAAGTGCAAATCAATTATCTCGACAAAATGTATCTCTCGAAGCTTAAGCAGTTTCAGATGAGAATCCAGAAGGCAGTTCTGAGCGAAAAACGTTTCCTGAAGGCGGAATTTGCCAGAAGCGAAGATCCGGTTCCATTCAAAGACAGAAAGTCCCTGACTTATTCGGACATAAGCGAAGGCGGCAAGTGGGGGGAAACCTGGGACAGCGCATGGTTCCGTCTGACGGCGACAGTTCCCGCCGAATGGCGCGGACGCAAAGCCGCCGCACTTCTCGACTTTAACGGAGAAGGACTCATTTTTTCAAATGAAGGCGTTCCCCTTCAGGGAATTACCAATATGAGCGTTTTCGCGCATAGATTTGTAAGAGATACTTTCATAGTACTCGAAAAGTGCAAGGGCTGCGAAAAGATCGAGCTGTGGGTCGAGACCGCCGCAAACGGTATTTTCGGAATTGGCAATATACTCAACGATATCAACGATCCCGACATTAATTTAGAAGAGGACGGTCCGCGCCGTTACGGTTACCATGAAGGGACGCTCAACAAGTGCAGACTTGCCATTTTCGATGAAGAGATGTTCCAGTTCTCAAATGATTTCAATGTCCTTCTCGACCTTGCAGAATCGCTTCCCGAAGCCGCTGTAAAACGAGCGAAAATACTTCGCTGTCTCAATGAAGCGTCGAATGCGTTCAAGGAAAATCCGGCGAACGCTCCGCTTTGCCGGGATATTCTTAAAAGGGAACTTTCGAAGCCTGCAGAGGCGTCGGCGCTTGCAGCCATTGCCGTAGGTCATGCTCATATCGATACCGGTTGGCTCTGGCCTGTCAAGGAAACCATACGCAAGTGCGGCAGAACTTTTTCCAATCAGATTGCACTTATCGAAAAATATCCGTCATACGTGTTCGGCGCATCACAGCCGCAACATTACGAATTTACCCAAAAACACTATCCCGAACTTTACAAGAAAATCAAAAAATATGTAAAAAGCGGACAATGGGAACTTCAGGGGGGAATGTGGGTCGAGGCCGACTGCAATATAATAAGCGGTGAATCGATGGTGCGTCAGTTCCTTTACGGGAAGAATTTCTACATGGACGAGTTCGGGATCGATGTCAAAAATCTCTG
>MHBG01000012.1 GCA_001804785.1 Lentisphaerae bacterium GWF2_45_14 | reverse complement strand
ACAGCCCTTCAATTCCCGAGCGTTTTCGATATTTTTCACGGAATTCATCGGTCTTTTCATAGAGTCGCCGTTCGATCAATCGCAGTATGTCCCATCCGAGTTGTTCGCGATTGTCGCATTCATGATTCGTGACGTTTTACCTGGACAAGAAAACGTTTTGTAGTCCGGAACAACAACACAGGATCTCGAGGGAAAGTCAACCCCTATAAGCTAATAAATATTAGAATTTATTTAGCTTGTCGCGCCAAAATGACTTTTGGCGGCATCATCTTTAACTTTGGATTTAATTACAATAGTGGTTTTTTTAAAAGGACGGGTGAAATACTTGCGAATATGTGCTACCTTACAGTTTCGCAAAGTATTCAACCATTTAAATAAACTGGAGATATCAGAAAATGCAGGTGCCTTTACTTGATCTCAAGACACAGTACATGGGAATGAAAGATGAAATTTTGAGGGAAATCGGCGCTCTATGCGATTCCCAGCACTTCATTCTGGGTGAAAAAGTTGAAAGCTTCGAAAAAGAATGTGCCGAATACTGCGGTTGTAAATATGCGTGCGGCGTTTCAAGCGGATCGGACGCGCTTATAATAGCCTTGATGGTCGAAGGTATCGGCCCAGGCGACGAGGTTATAACATCTCCGTTCTCATTTTTTGCCACAGCCGGAGCAATAGCGCGAGTGGGTGCAAAACCCGTTTTTGTAGACATCAATCCTAAGACTTATAATATTGATCCCGCCCGGATAGAAGACAAGATCACCCCCAAAACCAAGGCGATAATCCCCGTACACCTATTCGGACAAGCCGCCGATATGAGTCCTATAATGGAAATAGCAAATAAGCACAACCTTATAGTAGTTGAGGACGCAGCGCAGGCAATTGGCTCCGAATATGAAGGAAAAAGGATCGGAAGCATAGGTCATTACGGTTGCTTTTCATTCTTCCCGAGCAAAAACCTCGGCGCATTCGGTGACGGTGGAATCGTTACGACAAACGATGAGAAACGTTTCGAGCTGCTCAAGATTTTCAGGAACCACGGAGCTCAACCCAAATATTATCACAAGTATATCGGCGGCAACTTCAGGATTGACGCGATGCAGGCCGCTATCCTATCCATAAAAATCAAACATCTCGAAGAATGGCATGCGGCACGTCAGAAAAATGCTGCGGAATACCGTGACCTCTTCGCAAAATCCTCAATAGGCTCTAAAATTCAGTTGCCGGCAAAAGCCGAATACAGAGTTCGTCACATCTACAATCAGTTCTCCATCCTCGTGATGGACGACAAGCGCGATATGCTGAAGGACTCTCTCAATAAGGCTGGTATAGGTTCGGACATTTACTATCCCGTTCCGCTCCATCTTCAGGAATGTTTCCAGTACCTCGGGTACAAGGCGGGCGATATGCCAATCAGCGAAGACACATGCAAAAAGATACTTGCGCTTCCAATCTATCCTGAGTCTACCTCAGAGCAGAGAAAATACGTGGTATCAGTCATCGAAAGAGCCTTAGCTTAAAAAATGGATTTCAGACAGGAAGATCACAAAAGACAAAGCTACTGGAGGCTGCTGAAATACGTAGCCCCCTATAAGTTTCGTCTTTCAATAGGAATATTTGCCGGCGTTGTTGTCGGCGGTTCAATGTTCGGGACATTTATGGTCATCCCGTCTCTGCTTGAAGGTGTGGTCAATAAGTCTTCCGAAATAGAGAACCGAAAGCTTGCCTCTGTCACTAAAAAAGATAATATTGAGGAAGGGAAACCTAAGCCCTACCTTTCAAAAGAGCTTGAGAAGATTAAAAAGTATTCCGAAATGCTCAAACTTCCGGTAGAAGTTTTTCAAAGATCCGTAAAAATTAAAGAACCCGTCGAAATAAATGTTCCGGTTGAAGATGAGTTCGGAAACATGACATGGCAGTATCTTTCAATATATGCGGTACTTATATCTCTGGGCTGGATGATAAAAAATATATTCGAGTACATAAACCGTTACTACACGCGGTGGGTTGGAACAAAGGTCATCGCTGACCTCAGAAACGCGGTATTTAAAAGACTGCTCAACCAATCACTTCGTTTTTACGGAAGTATGGATATTGGCGGGCTTATAAGTAGATGCACTAATGATACCGCCGCCATAGAATCGGCTGTCGCCAGCACAATAGCGGATATTACGATGTGCCCGCTTCAGATACTTTCCTGTCTTCTCGCCATAATAGTGGTGTGCGTGCACTACCAGAACTACTTTCTTCTGGTTATTCTGGCGCTCGGCGTACCTGTCTGTGTAATCCCGGTTGTTATAATGGGCCGTTCCATAAGAAAAGTCTACAAAAGCGCATTTTCAAAGATAGCCGATGTTGTTTCCAGAATGCATGAAGTCTTTACGGGTATACTGATAGTCAAAGCCTATCACATGGAAAAAAGGGAGTTCAACAAATTTGCCGAAATCAACAGAAGATATTTCAGGACGGTTGTTCACGCCCTTAAACTTCAATTGCTGATGGCCCCATTGATGGAAACTGTGGCAATAACGGCTACACTCGGATTCCTTATCTACTGCATGTTTTACAAAATTACACTTATCGAACTTGGGGCAATGCTTTTTCCCGCTTTTATGGCATATAAGCCAATAAAAGAAATAGCAAAAATAACAACTTATGTGCAGCGGAGCATGGCGGCGGCTGACAGATATTTCGCACTGCTCGACACCGATACCGCGATTAAGGAAAAAGCTGATGCCATCGAACTCAAAAGTTTTGATAGAAGAATTTCATTTCAGAATGTGACGTTCTCCTACGACGGACAAAGAAATATCCTTGACGGCGTGACTTTCGACATTAAAAAGGGCGCGGTCGTAGCAGTCGTCGGCGAAACCGGTTCCGGCAAAACGACTATCGCCAACCTTATCGCAAGATTCTACGATGTAAGTTCAGGATCACTCACCATCGACGGCACAGATGTAAGGGATTTTAAAATAGATTCACTCAGAGATCATATTGGGATAATCACTCAGGACGCGATACTCTTCAACGAAACAATAGCTGACAATATTTCATACGGCAGGCCCGATGCTTCGGAAGAGGAAATAGTCGAGGCCGCAAAAAAGGCCAACGCACATCAGTTCATCACCGACGGTAGACATCAGGATGGCTACCAGACAATTGTCGGAGACAAGGGCTGCAAGTTATCCGGCGGCGAAAAACAGCGTATATCCATCGCACGCGCCATAATCAAAAATCCACAAATACTGATACTTGACGAGGCAACAAGCGCCCTTGACACCGTTACTGAAAAACTCGTTCAGGAATCATTGAACAGGGCTATGGAAAACAGAACCGTCTTTGCAATAGCACACCGACTCAGCACTATCAAACATGCCAATATGATAATCGTTCTCGAAAAAGGAAGAATAGTGGAAAAAGGCACCCATGAGGAACTTATGGAAAAAGAAGGCCCTTACAAAAAACTCCACGATACTCAGTTCGGAATCACATGAAATGCCGCCTCGGGTTGTAATATACAAAGGCACTTATCAGTATGGAGCCGTGAACCTTTTTGCCGATGAAATAGCCGAGGGGTTCAGAAAGCTCGGCAGAGAAACCGTCTTTGTAGACCTGACTGATACTTCCGCACTCCAATCCAACCTCTCAAAAGCCTTTTCCGGCAGTAATGTTGAATTTATTCTCAGTTTCAACGCGGCAGGTTATTGCTTCGAGCTCAACGCCAAAAGCTTATATGACTCGCTGCCCTTTCCTTTTTTTGCCTTCCTGGTAGACCATCCCGCGCACCATCTCGACAGGCTTCGTTTCAACAACATCATAATATCGGCCATGGACAGATCCCACGTCCATTTTCTGAATAATTATTTCAAAGGGTCTAAAAAAGTTTTTTTCATGCCCCACGGCGGTTGCCGCTCAAGCCTTGCCGGAACACCGCGTGAAAAAAAGATAGATGTCCTTTTCCCGGCTTCTTACATGGATATGGATGAGGAACTGACCAAAATCAAATCTCTGGAACCTTTCTCTCAAAAACTCATTTACGATTCCGTCGATATTATTCTGAAAAATGACGCCATACCTATAGAAGACGCCCTTGAGACAATAGGCAGGGGCCTCGGCATAAATATCTATGAGGGAAAAATTTTTTATAAAATGGCATCTGAGATTATTAATAAAATAGAGACTCTTGTCAGAGCGATAAAAAGAACTGAAATGCTTAAAATCCTTGACGACGCGGGAATTGCCGTAGACATATACGGCAACGGCTGGCCCGAAAACCGATTCAAGAGCCACAGAGTTCATAAGGCATTGCCGTTTAATGAAATAAATGATCTTATGACCGAATCTCGAATAGTCATCAATGCCGCCAATATAGCCGACGGTGCCCACGAAAGAGTTTTTACCACAATGCTGAACGGCTCACTTTGCCTCAGCGATTACAATCCCTACTTGGCCGAAACTTTCCGGGAGGATTCTGAAATTGTTTTTTACAGATGGACGAAAATAACCGGTATGCCGGATATAATAACTAAACTTTTAGCAGACAATGAATTACTCGAAAATATATCGCTTAACGGCGCGGCTGTCGCTTCCGCCTCCCACAAATGGGAACACCGGGCCGCGCAGCTTATAAAAATAGTGGAAGAGTCAAAATGAAAAATATTACCGAAAACACTCATTTACATTTTATCGGGTGTGGCGGCGCAGGAATGGCCCCGATGATGATGATATTTCATGACAAAGGCTTCAAGGTAAGCGGCTCCGATCTGATTGAAAATGAAGCCGTGATAAAAATGAAATCAATGCATATTCGGGTATTCAAAGGGCATGATGGCTCCAATATTCCCGACCTTAAAAAAGTGCTTGTCGTTTATTCTTCCGCGGTGAAACAGGACAACCCTGAACTGATAGAGTCCCGCCGCAGAAATTTTGAGTGTGTCAACAGGGGCGGAGCGCTCGCTCTCCTCGCTTCCTCGTATAATAGAACTATTTCTGTAAGCGGTTCTCATGGAAAAACATCAGTGACAGCTGTTATTTCTTTTATTTTGGAAAAAAACGGGTTTAAGCCGGGCTTCATGATAGGAGGCAAACCGGGCCCCGGAATGGAGGCGTTTTCTGCGGGAGACGGCGGAATATTTGTTACCGAGGCCGATGAAAGCGATGGCAGCCACGTACTTCTGAAATCTGACCTTGGAGTAGTTACGAATGTTGAAGACGACCATTGCTGGAGTGTTGGCGGCGTTGAAAAACTTTATAATAATTTCAGGGAGTTCGCGCGAAATTCTGAAAAGCTTCTCTATGTAAATTCGCCCAACACTGATAAGTTGTTTCATTTTCACGATGGCGGAAAACCTTTCAATCCTACAGCTTATGAATTTAAAAATCTTTCCCCTTCAAAACTCCTTGAATGGCAAGGATTTCAGCTTCTCAATGCGGCTACGGCCGTAGAAGCTGCGGTAATGATAGGAGTTGAGAAAGCGTCTGCAGAAATGGTACTTGAGTCCTTTCCGGGAGTTCAACGCAGGATGACTCTTCACTATGATGATCCCGTAAAAAAAATTACCGTGATGGAGGATTACGCACATCATCCGACTGAGCTTGAAAACTCGATTGAATCGTTGAAAAAAAGATTTCCCGGCCGCAGACTCAGAGTAGTGTTTCAGCCACACCGTTATGCGAGACTGGCAAGATACATCGACCAGTTCGCGGCAGAACTTTCAAAGGTTGACGAAGTTGTGATAACTCCCGTATTTGCGGCGTGGGTAGAAAAGGACGCCATTGATTCCAGAGACCTTGTATCAAAAATAGGAAGTAATGCGTCATACTTTGAGGACATGTGGGACTCTCTCGCCGATAAAATGGTATCTTCAACGCAGGCAGGCGATATAATAGCGATAATAGGGGCTGGTGACATTAATTCACTTATTTCTCCTCTTATTGGAAAGCTACGGCAATAACCTATTGCCAAACAGATAATTCAACATTATCTTAGTCCGATGTTTAGAAAATTTTTATTCTGGTTAAAACGTGGACTCTTTTGAACTTAAAATAGAAAAAACAGCATTCGGCGGGGCCGGCGTGGGGCGCTTGAATGGAAAAGTGGTTTTTGTGCGGGGAACAATTCCGGGTGAAACCGTGCGAGCGTTCATTCATTCAGAAAAGAAAGACTACATTAGTGGAAAGCTGATGGAGGTTATTGAAGCGTCCCCCTCTAGAAACGAGCCGACCTGTCCTTTCGCGCTAAGGCCCGTCAGATCAGGAACGACAGACTCTTTCTGTCCGGGCTGTTCATATCAGCACATGAGCTATGAAAGGGAACTCGCGGAAAAGTACTTGCAGTTTTCGGAGATATTCTCGCGTTTCGCGGGATTGGATGTTACAAATGTAATGGAACAACCCGCCGCTTCAAAACCATTCATGGGCTATCGCAATAAACTGACGTTTCACACAAATATTGAACGCGGAATTGTAAACCTCGGTTATTTCATGGAAGACAACCAGACAGTACTAGACATTCCGCAATGTCCCCTGGCAAGAAAAGAAATAAACGATGAACTTTTAAAACTCCGCGCCAATCCCGGTTTTTTCCATACCCTTAAAGACGGAATGACATTTACAATAAGATATACAGAAAACGACGGCGTTATCTACTGGCGCAACAAGCCCGGAATAAAGCTTAAATATCTGAGGGAAAATACGGAGGCCGGAACTATTTCAGTGCCTCCCGGAAGTTTTTTTCAGGTAAACCGCTTTTGCATGGATATTCTCATAAAAAAAGTTCTCGGGATTATCAATAAAACACAACCGGACAATGTGATAGATATCTATTGCGGGGCAGGCCTTTTCTCAATTGCAGCGGCCTCCGGGATAAACGGAAAAGTTACGGGAATCGACTGCGACGACGAAACCATAAAGGCCGCCTCGTTCAACGCAAAAAAACTTGGCTCCAGCAAATGTAAATTTATCAGCTCCCGTGCCGATAAGGTAATAAGAGACTTTCTGAACGGGAAAAATAGGGAAGGAAGGACTCTTCTTATAACAGATCCGCCTCGCGCCGGATTGGATGCCAAGACGCTTGACGCCGTGGCGCTCGGCGGACCAAAAGGAATAATATATATATCATGCGCGCCGGACACTCTTTGCAGGGATCTTAAATATTTACTGAGCGCAGACTATGAAATTATAAGCACACAATTGGTGGATATGTTTCCCAGGACTTCTCATTTTGAGTCTATAACATATCTGGAGAGGAAATGATGACAACAGAACATCATATCGGTCACAGGGCGAGGCTCAGGGAGAAGTATCTCAAAACCGGATCGAAAGGATTCCATGACTATGAACTGATGGAACTTCTCTTGACTTACGCTATTCCGCAAAGGGACGTAAAGCCGATAGCCAAGGAGCTTTTTAAGAGGTTTCACAGTTTTTCGGGAATAATTGATGCCCCTTTATTAGAAATCAGCAAAGTCTCAGGCTTCGGCAAAAATTCATCAATTCTGGTAAAACTGATCAAGGATATATCCGCGGAATACCTTGCGGCGCAAATGAGAGAACAGGATGTTCTGACCTCACCGGCATCGGTAACAGACTTTGCGAGAATGAAGCTCTCCGGCCATGAGGACGAGTCTTTCATGGTAATTTATCTCAACACCAAAAACCACGTGAGCGACTATGAGATTATTCAGACGGGAACGATAGACCGTGCGATTATTTATCCGCGGAATCTTATCAAAAAGTCCCTTGCGAGCAATGCAAGCGGCCTTATCATCGTCCACAACCACCCGAGCGGAATATGTGACCCGTCAGATGAGGACAAAACGCTGACAACGGCCGTGAAGAATGCCGTTGAAGCAGTAAATATCAGATTTCTCGATCATCTGATAGTCGGAAAATCGGGTTATTTCAGTTTTTTTGAGAATGGATTACTGTCCAGTTGACTAACGAAAAAGGAAAATCAAACCTAGCAACAGGACGATACTTTCCGTAAAGTATCCCAAAATTCCTATCATGGGACCATTTACCCCTCCAAGTTTATCAAATACGTATTTGGAGGTGAGGCATGCTGAAAGAAAAACCAACAGTCCTGTCGTAACCGCCGCCGGAAGATTGGTCACGCCGAATATGACGCAGGCCGCCGCGAAAAATATCCACGGAATATAAGCTGACTTGCCGGAAACTTCTATAAAGGGTTCTTCCGTTTCGAGTTCCGGGAGTATCGCCAGATGTGCCTGCACGGTAAACCCGGCAGCCATACTTATTATCAACCATGATATGTTGCCTGAGAATACGATGAATCCTATTGAAAACATTCTTGCAGTGAATAAAGAGACCATCCCTATGGTACCGAATATGTTACGGCTTTTTCTAAAATTATCATCAAGTTTTAAAATGGCATCACTTTTATTTTCAAAAGAAAAAAGGTTTTCCGTGAAAGATGCTACGGAACTTATCATCCGGCCTTTTGTGGCTATCTCGTAGGCGACTGTAATAAGAAAACCTGACATTACGGCGGCGGCGGCTCTGCCCGAAAGGATTGAAAGGAGCCAGGCCGTCAGGTAGAACGCGACACCCGCGACAATACCTGTTAAAGTAAAGCAGCATAGTACTTTAACGGGGTCGGGATTATCTTCATCAGCAGCTTTGGAAATATTGGACGGAAGCGGGATATCGAGCAGCATTTCCCATGCTTCAACGAATGAAGAAAACCAGTTTATCAGCGAATGTTTACGATTTTTTTTCATTTACCCCTCCTTGTCAAAATTATGCTATTTCGACAGCCCCCTGCTGTCTTTCAGAATGTATTCTCCGGTACTCTTTTTCTAGCATGTCGTGGACAATCCCCGCTATTTCCTTTCTGGAACGACCTTCCGGATGGACGATAGGCAGGACGTAAAGATCAACGTCTATCGATTTGTAACCCGCGACTTTCCAGACATGCGGAACGAGCGACATTTTTCCATACCAGCAAACGGAGGGGTCACTATAGACGGTAAGTATGGGCAGTATCGGAAAATTTCCCTGAGCGGCGGCCTCGAATGGAGTTGATTTAAATGGAAGCAGACCGTGAAGTCCGTCGGTACTTGTGCCTTCCGGGTAGACGAGAAGCGGGATTTTCCGCTCCATAGTTTCTTTGAAAGCATTCATAGTTTCCTGTGACTTGCGCTTAGATCTCCTATCTATCCATATCGGTCTGCTAAGGGAAAGATACCAGCCGAGAAGCGGCCAGCGAGATATCTCTTTTTTCGGGGTAAACCTTATGGGGAATACAGAGGAATGTGTAATTATGTCGAAATATCCCATATGGTTCGACACGATAAGGCCGCCCTCAAAGGATGAGATATCCCCATGTACTTTCACATTTATGTTAAGTACTTTGGTAATTCCATGGCCCCACAGCCTGGTAATACGTGAGACTCTTTTTATTGATTTCCACCCTCCGAACATAAAGGGGGCTGCAAGCGGCCCTGTCATCATGAACCATATAATCAATGAAACAAAGCGAAAGAAACGCCTTAGGAATACCATTATTTCTGACCTTCTGTATTAAAGTGCTTGCTGTATCTTTGCGGAATCTCGTGGAGGTTAAGTATTATGAAGAAATCTATAGTTCCGAACTCATTGTCAAATGCCGGTTCGCCGCATATTTTTGTGCCGAGCCTGAGATATCCCTTGAAAAGCGGCGGTATAATGTCGGAAATTCTTTTTTCATCAGCCATCACTTCTCTGATTTCATTATCTGTGCAGCGAGGCAGCATAAATTTTTCAGATGGAAATGAATAGAGTAAATTTGATATCCCGTTATTCTTCTTAAAGTATTCGTAAAGCGCCCAGCCGTCAGCCGGAGAAGTCGTTTCAAGACTTACGCATCCAAAAAGGTAGTTCATTTTTGACCTTAAAAGCAACTCGTTTATTCCGCGCCAGAGAAGGGCTACTACCGAACCTGTTCTGTACTTGGGGGAAACGCATGATCTGCCGACTTCGATGGACTCATTTGCTATAAGTTCAATACCTTTTATTTCAAATTCCCTGGCGGAATAGAAACCTATCGCAGAGCTGGCAATCTGTCCAAAATGAATCCTGTATGTCCCTACTACCTCTCCTGTTTTTTTCTCAACCACAATGAGGTGCATACAATACTTGTCAAACTCGTCCCTATCGATGCCGAAATCATTTGCGGACTCAAGACCTTTACCCTGCTCCAGGTTGAAAATTTTATACCGAAGCCTGAGCGCCTTTTCTATTTCGCCCTCGCTTTCGGCCAGTTTTATAAAGAACTGGTCTTTTTCAGCAAGTATGGGCGGCTCGCTGATTTTCTTATAAAGTTCTTGGAAAGCAAACATGTGAACCCTAATTTAAGTCTTTTAGTTAACGGCGCAAAGTTCGTAAATATATACTGGGTTCTGAATAATTACAGTAACTTGTGAGTAAAATGCACTATAAAATCCATGCATTTGCCTGGACAAATCCTGTTATCTTGCGCTTAACCCCGAAGCTGGAGTACTTTTAAATCAAAGATTGGTGTAAAAGCTCCGAATAATCATATAGCATTAGAGCACGGATTACAAGCTCCGAAATAGCTTTCGTCCGGGGTGACATAGTCCCCGGCCGCACCCAGTGCGGTATGCGGTCTGCGCGAATTATAGAAGTTCACTTTCCCTTGTTTTTAGTTTGGGAGTCTTTTACACTTATTCAATCTCTCCAACTTTCGGGGCCAGGCGCGACCATAGCTCCTGGCAAAGATAGGAGAAGAGGATTTTTAGTTGCTTTCCAGAGTTTTAGTCCAAACCACAGCCCCGACAATATAAGTGCAAGATACCCGAATATCGCAAATATCCCGTAAGCCGCCGCTATTGTCAGGTAGTCGTTAATAAGAGTTGCATAGGCTTCGTTAAGCGAAAGCGGCTGATACCAGGCTGTATATAGCTTTCCGACAGAGTCAGCTCCGACACCGGAGAATAAATTGTTCCAGATGACGGCAAGTCCGCCTTCCCATAAAAGCAGCCTGTTGCCGATAGAGCCATCCTCGGTAATCCCGATAGATTTTACTCTGTCAATTCCATTAGCCGTAAGGAGGATAATGACAAGGAACGAGGCCAAAAATGAAAGAGTCCATTTCTTACGACTGAAAAACCATACAAAAAGAATCCCGGCAATCAATGCGATATATCCCCCGCGTGAATAAGTCATTGAAAGCAAGACTTCCTGAAGAATCGCTGCACCGAAAAATCCCCATGCCAAGAATTTCTTTTTCTCAACAAAGAACAGAAATCCTCCAATGCAAAGTATTATCGTCATGACCAAAAAGGAAGCGCAGTGGTTTGGCGAATCAAACCACATTTGCATTCTTGGATTTTCTAAATAAAAAAACATTATGCATTCCCTTATGCGGCACCATTTTACTTATTAAAATTATCTTACTTTTTCTATAAGCATTAGACGTGATAACTCTTTCCGAACTGCTGGTAACTTCCCATTCCCCAATTTAAATTTTGAACTGGTATTATCCCATAATAACCACGGATATTTATCTCCCGAAGCATAAAGGAGAAGTTGATTCTTCGCAGTATTAAAACCCAAGTAAAATCGTCCATTAAGCAAAATAGAGGATGGAATTTCACAAGATGCTATTTTATTCATCTTATTGTCAATTACAATAATTCCGCCATATACAGAATCTCCTGGATAGGGATTAAGATTTGTGATTATAATAAAAGTCTTGCCATCGCTCATAATCACAGAACGCACCTCTGTATCAATAGCTAATAAATCAGGCCTTTTACCTGCAAATGCGCCCCTATATCCCAATATAAATATTAAAGCAATTATAACCCCTGCCGCCACGTATAATATTTTGTTTTTCATCACAGAAAGTATCTTCCTAAAATTTATATAACTCACGATCTCATTAAGGCCTTACAGCATACATAAGAAAGCATGGTTTCTCAATAGGTAAATCACCATTACCAATCGTAAACTTTGAAATAGAATCGTCCCACAGTACCCATGGTTTTTTTTCATATCCATATACAAGAGCTTTATCTCTTGTTCTATTGGTAACAAAAGAAAAAGTCTTACTGGATAAAATAGAGGATGGGATTTCACAGGATGCTATTTTATTCATCTTATTGTCAATTACTAAAATAGCACCAATTCTGGGAGCCTTGTTACAAACATCCGCAACCAAAACAACAATTTTATTATCATTCATGACAACACATTTAGTATCAGCATCTGCTAAGAACTTATTAGGCCTTTTCGATCTCAATATCAAGTTAACTCCAGCAACAAGTATTAATCCCAAGATTATACCTACCAATATCCATATTCCAATATGTAAAATTCGTTTTATTGTCATAGTATCTCCTTTTGTTTTGCGCTTAACCCCGAAGCTGGAGTACTTTTAAATCAAAGATTGGTGTAAAAGCTCCGAATAATCATATAGCATTAGAGCACGGA
>MHBG01000011.1 GCA_001804785.1 Lentisphaerae bacterium GWF2_45_14 | reverse complement strand
AATCCCCCAGCGCATGGCTGGAAAGGAAATCCTTCCGTTTCGCCCGGTACTCCCCCTCCGACTCCTTGATGATGCAGTTTATCGATTCCATTTTGTCCTTCCCTTTTGAATTTTTTTCTGGTTGCTGTGCAATACATACAAAGCAATTGAGAAAACGGTCTGAGTTATGGCTTAAACACATGACGGCCCCCTCAGCACAATGGATTTATCAAGGTATTCATGAAGGCAAAACTTCCGGCACAGTTTCCTTATGGGGGTCAGATACTTCTTGTAAAGCATGAACTTGCTGAGCTTTTTTTCTCTTGCTATATGATTAAAAGAAAGCCCTTTGGCGGCTTCCATGCAAAACGACCTGAGTTCTTCCGGCATTTTGTCCAGTAATGCGTTTATATCGGACTTGAGATCTGCTACATGCAAAGGAAATGATATTGCGGAATCGACATTCATACTTTCTTCCAGCGCATTGTGTCGGGACGAAGCATTCCCTTGATCGTTTTCCTTGAGTTGTTCGGCATAGAGGATCATCAGGTTTTTCTCGGAGTAATGCTTTCTCGCGAGATTCTTGATCTTGTTTCTGATGATCCTGTCGCAGAACGTATCAGGCGATGCCAGCTCAGGGTTATATTTTTGAAGCCCTTTTACAACGACTATCCTTAGTTCCTGTTCGATGTCTGCTATATCGACCTCGGCAAGTTTATTTTTCTTGACGAACATGCGTGCCTTCGCCTTGATGTTCGACTCTATGCTTTCGGGGATAAAATCCGTATCCATTTTCTTTTTCTCCTGGCTTATGGCCGGGAGGAGCCGAAGACACGCGCCAATGAAAAAGCGGAGATGATTGAATTTCGCCATTTCTGGCGGCATCCTCAATCACCTCCGCTTTGCGGCCGGTTTAATTGACCAATACCGAATTTCTGTTATTTATTTCATGAGGGAAGCCAACCCTTTTTTCAGGCTATTTTCCTCCTTTCGCGCATAAGACTGGGAAGCCCTGCTTGTATTTCGAGGCGGCTTATTTCGCCCTCGTCGATTCCCGAGATGTATCTGAAGAAATCGGCAAGCTGCTTTTTCAGTTCATAATCACGGTTTCCCGGATAATCGTGTTTGTCTTCGGTTTTGCCGAATCTGACATCCCGCTCCCAGATGCTGTCCTCGGTCAGGAAAATATCTCCGCCGCTGATCTTCAGGTTCATGATGCGGCCATATCCCACATTCTGCATGATGGCGATGAGCGTTTGTCCGCCTTCTGAAACTTCACTCTTTTTCACGTTATGTCCTTTCGTTAAAATTCCTGTTTTGATTGTCTGGAGTTTATTTTAATTCGGGACAGCGTGTCCCAAGTAGTCGGGACAGAACCGGGACAGGTCGGAACAGGGTTTTAGAAGACTAAAAAGGCCTAATTTGAACTCAAGAACAAATCTGAAAATTTTTGAATTATTTTTGAATTTTCTTCAGTCGGGACAGGATTTGGGACAATCCGGGACAGTTTGGGACAAATATCGGATAGGAAATAAAAAAAAGCACGGGGATGAAAAATCATCCCCGTGCGAGAAGAACTTCTTCTTTGAAAATTTATCTGATCCTTATCCCACCTCTTTCGATTTTCCAATCTGCGCCCAGCGCCTTGTTTATTTCGGAGAGATGGTTTTTCATCGGGCCGCGCATGGCATTATAATTGCCCTGTTCATCCTTCAGAAAATACTCGTGGTCTTTCCAGCCGCATTGACTCAGAAAATAGTCATGGGGAATAAGGTCAAGGTGCTGGAAATCGTATATGACGCGCATCACTTTCGCGCGTTTTCCGGCGGAAGCCTTATAAAGCAGCTTCGGAGGGGACGAGTTCAATATCCAGTACTCTTTTCCGTCCCTGGCCTCAAGGAGAAGCTTGACCCCATTTACCGCCTCAGTTTCGACTTTTTCAGATAGTGGGACGACTTCCTCCTTTCCCGGGTATTGTTTCAAAACGTCCATGATTTTTTGTTCGAGGGTTTCTCCAATATTGGGAAATGGTTTTCCCATGAAATCATCTGCTCCGCCGCAGCGCATGACTTCAGTCACCAGTTTATGTGAGTCAAGCCCGTGGCTTGTTATGACTATTACTGGAATTGAACTTCCACGCTCGCTTTTTCTTATGGATTCAAGCGTGTTTTTTCCGTTTTGTATCCTGCTTGGCTTGCCGTAAATAAAAGGGATTTCCAGGTCAAGCAGAATATAGGAATATGTGTTTCGGCTGAAAAGGTCAAGAGCCTCTAATTGCGACATCGCGTTATCGTAAGAGTGTCCCAGCGAATCCAGGCGGTCGCGGAGATCTTCGATGATCTGCTGCGAATCGTCAACTATCAGAGCATGTGTCATTATTATCGTTCCTCCCGTTTTTCAGTGGCAGCGTAACCGTAACCGTTGTTTCTTCTCCTTCTTCGCTGTCGATTTCCAATGTCCCGCCATGGTCGGAAATCTTCCTTCTGGCAATCGGCAATCCGAATCCGGTACCTGTCATTTTTTTGGAAGTTCCGCCTGGAACGAAGCGCCGGACATGGCAAAGCTCATCTTCATTAAGGCCCATTCCGTTATCCGAAACTGCAATTCTCACAGAATTGCCGTTCGCTATTTCTGCGGATACGCTTATTCCGCCAGACCTGAAAGATCCGGGTCCGGTCGCGAAAGATTCATAAGCGTTTCTGATGAGATTATAAAATACCTCGACGATCTGATGCCGGGCGATATCGAGAGTTATATTTTCCGTTATATCTATTCCCAGACTTATGTGGTGCACATCCATGTCTTTAGACTCGAAAAAGTCCAACGCAAGTTTGTGCGATTCATTTACGACATCAATCAGCCGTTCGGTTTTTCTTTCCCTCGGCGTCTGCTTGGAATAAGAACGCATGTCGCCAAGGAGGCGCTCCATCAGGTATATGCATTTTGACATGGAGTTTAACGCCCGTCCGATTTTTTCCCGATCGTCCCATCCTTCATCGAAGCATATGCTTATTGTCTCGGCTCCGGACTTTATCGGAGTCAGGATTCCCAGCATATCGTGAACAATCGATCCGTTCATTACATCGTAAAGCCGCTCGGTCATCCGGAACGCCTTTTCAGCCGCCTCAGGGCCATGCTGCTTTTTGATTTTCAAACGCATTCCGTCTATGCAGCCCAGACTCTTTTCATACTTTTTCCGCTCCTTCTTTTTGCATGCCAGCTTGTTGACTGCCCTTTTTAGAGCATTCAAAACAAATGAGTTTGTATCCTTTTCCAGCGTCGGGACTAATTTCCAGAAGCGCTCTTCGGGAATATTCAGCAGATTATGTGCAATATCGAGACGAACTTCCCACTTGGGATCGAGCGCCAGTCTTTCGAAGAGGCGAAGGCGCTCTTCGCTTCTATCACCGGACTTTATGTGTTCGCAGAGCTGCTGGGCAAATTTGCGGCGTTCCGGCCAATCAAGGCCATTCAGATCGTTTTCTGTAAATCCTTTTAATTCGTTCATCGAGCTTTTCCTTATATTAATATGAATAACGTACTTTGCGCTTTTTGAACGCCTGTTCCCCGCCTTCCAGAAGCGAGACGATTTCCTCCTTGCACTCATCAACTCCACCCGAATTCCGCATTGATGCTACCGTTCCGTCCGACTCAAGCACGAAAATACGCTCGGCATCTCCAAGTACCGGAATATTCGGGTTGTGTGTTACGAATACCATCTGGCGGCGGCCTTTCATTTTGCAGATGCTTTCGACTATCGTGTTGTGGACAAAGCCATTATCGAGGTTGTCTTCCGGCTGGTCTATCAAAAGCGGACTGTCGCTGTCAAGGAGCAGTATCGGCAGGATCGTATTGCATTTCTGTCCGGTGGAAAGCGATGCGGTCGTTTTATAGTTGCCGTGGTCGTTAAGTTCTATCAGCGGCTGGTCAGGCAAGTCGATTACCTCAAGCTTGTGAAGAACTTCAACTTTTCTAAGTGCTTCAAGTGCCTGTTTTGCCATGTTCTCACTTAATTCTGCTCGTTCCATAAGTTCTACGGTCTTCTTTTCCCTTATCACAGATGCGATATCAGAGGGCCAGAATGCGTGTGCGATTTTCTCCGCAGGCTTGCGATATTGCATGTGTCCGTTCTTCAGGCATTCCCCAAGAAAATCACTGTATTTCCCCCGGTTTCCGTACTGATTTATTGAGACACGGACTGCGGGCATCAGTTTGCTGTTGATTCTGTCAACTATCATTTCTCTGAGGCGGAACCTTTTATCCCGGTGAGAGGAAAGTTCTGAAAGCATAAGGGTTCTTTCGTCTTTAAGGTTTTTAATTTTCTTATCTATTTCGCCCAACTCATTTTTGGTTCCAAGAAGTTCATTGCGCCGCTTTTCCAGCTTTATTCTTTCCGTTGCCTTGTCCTGGTTTTCACGATGCTTTTCTATCAAGCTCCTGAACTGCATTTCCTGCTGTGTGTGCAAGTGTTCAATCCGTGCCGAATGGCCTGATAATTTTTCAAGAGTTTCCTTTATCAGTCCACGCAACTGATTTATTTTCATATCGATGTTTTCCCCGCATGAAAGCAGATCCGACATTGCATCCTGTATGACCTGAGCATTGCAGCCGGTAATGATATCCTTTGAGAAAATGTTCTGAAGATTATCATGAATATAGTGAATGCTGCCGGATATGTACGATTCCGCATCGGCAAGAAGTTTATGACCCGCATCCATGCTTCTTCGTTCACGATCCCGCTGCCCCTTCAGCGCATGCGCCCTGTTTATTTCTTCTGAATTTTCTCCATTTTCCGCAGCGAATGACTTCAGCTTTTCTTCTATTGCCGGGAGCGTCCCAACTGACTCGTTCAACATCCTGCGCCGTTCATATAAAGGAATAAGAGTGTTCGAGTTGGATGCCAGGTCCGATTTTACTTTCCGTATCTGGCGCTCTATTTCAGAGAGCTTTTCCGGTTCGAAATTATCTATGAGGTTCAGTTGGGAAAGCGGGTCGTCCGCCATGTTTTCCACCTCGTTCTGGCTGTATACGTCGATTTTGAAAAAACTGCCGTTCCTCAGGGTCAGTCCGGTCGGCTGACTGCTTGTGTCCAATACTACCGGTGCCTCTCCGCAAACCCGACTGACGATATAGTTCAATCCGTCTTTCGTCCTGATTTTAAGCTCAATACGTCCGCCGTTGAGATTGGCGTCGACAAGGGATTCAAGGCGTTTGCCTGCTGCCGGACTTTCAGGCATTTTCCCCATCGCGTAACGGATTAATTCCAAAGCTGTTGTCTTGCCCGTTCCTCTGGCTCCGATTATACAGTTCAGCCCCTGTGAAAAATCGAATTTCACGCCGTCAAGGAACCCGCCGATTACGGAGAGTTCGCACAATTGATGCGACGAACGGTCTGCACTTACCATCATTTTCTGCACCTCGTTTTTTTAAGTTTTTACTCCGATGACATGTTTTTATCATCAAAGGCAGTATATATTTAATGCAGTGTCAAAATATGACACCTCTAAACATGACACCCGAAAAAAAATGGTGACTTAAGATGGGATTCAATAAAAAACAGCTCCACCGGCTTACGCGGATCGTTTCGCTGCTCAAGGAAAACCGTTATCCAAACAGTGCTTCGCTTGTAAAGGAATTCAGCAAAATGGAAGAACTCCACGGACTGAATATCGCGTGTTCGAAAGAAACGGTGAAGCGCGATATGAAAGCACTTGCGGACGAGTTTAACTGCCCGCTGGGCTTCGACAGAAAAAAGAACGGTTACTACCTTAAGCATCATGGATGGAACTTTTCATGTCCGGCAGTTCTTGACGAAAATGAGATGCTTGCTTCCGTACTCGGTGCGAGAATAGCCGAAGAAATCTTCCCGGAACCTTTGAGAAGCCGCATCCGAGCTGCGGTCGACTTTCAACTTTCCACCAATAATCCCGACTTTCTCGACAATGCGTTCGTCAAGTCCCTGACTGTTTTTGCCGGGCTGAATGTCTCCATCAATGCAAATATGTTCATGACCCTGTTCGAGTGCTGGCGCGATCACGAGGCTGTCGATATCGTTTACGAAGCGGTCGATGGCGCCAGAAGCGAAAGACGGGTAGAACCGCATGCATTGGTTTTCTTCGATTCCTCATGGTATGTAAAAACTTTTTGTCTCAAACGAAATCAGATCAGGACTTTTGCGCTTCACCGCATATGCTCTGCTGAAAAAGCGGGCAAGTTCTTTGAGCCGGACGATAAGATCATCAATCAGATAAGCCGGGACAATTTCCTCGCCTTTGAAAGAGTTGAGAACGTCAAAATAATCTGTGACAAGTCATTGAAAAGCTTTCTGGAAACCAATCCTCTGAATACAAAGCAGACGATGGAAAGGCTTGATGACGGAAAGTTTTTGTTAAACGTTCCAAGCGTAACCATTCCCGAACTCATACACTGGACTTTATACCAGCAGGGTAAGGCCGTGGTCATCGAACCCGAATCTATAAGAAAAGAAGTCATGATCGCGGCAAAAGAAATCTGCAAACTTCACTCCTGACCTGATTCCTACTCAATATTCTCCCTGAAAAGCGGCATCCATCACGGATGCCGCTTTTTTTACGTAATGACTTCAGACCGTTTTTCCAATTGTTTTGTATGTATTGCACAGCAACCAGAACTTTGGACATTGAAGGCGGCCATAAGTACTGACGAATTCTCATGTTTGAACAGACCGTTTTTCCAATTGTTTTGTATGTATTGCACAGCAACCAGAATTCGAAAGGTTAGATGCTATGCAAAAGGATAAACAAGAATCATCGGGAATCGTGGAAATTTCGGCGATACTGGCGGCGGGAATCATAAGGATGAAGAAAAAAGGAAAGCTCAAAGGCAAATAAAAATTTTCAACAACAAAAAGGAAAAGAAGAATGGAACACACACACAATGAGCAGGAACTGGCAGCGGACTTCAAAGATCATGAAGTCATGGATGCGATTCTCGGGGCCAAGAGAATAAACTTCAACGGGTTGACCGAGGCCGTTCACGTCACCCCTGA
>MHBG01000010.1:39964-121275 GCA_001804785.1 Lentisphaerae bacterium GWF2_45_14 | reverse complement strand
ATATCTGGGGATTCAGCCTGCGGCTGTTTCGCCTATGGGCGACTTTAACGGGGAAGTCGCGCTTGTCTCCTCCGGAGATTCCTGGGCGCGCGACTTCAGGGAACCGCGCTGACGCGCGGAAATCAAAAAAAGGAGAAGATTTCACACTTCAAAATTTGTTAACGGCTGTCCTTGACATGGGGACCACTTTAACGATGCCGGGATAAAAATTTGAATAACCGCCGGAAGATTGTATTATAGTGCATTGTGAACGAGTTCCCGTTTATGTTAATTTTTCCAAAAATTTACCGGACAGTAGCGTTATGAGGTATAAGATGGACAATGTAAATAAACTGTGTGCAGGAGCTGCGAAGAGAGAAATTTCGACCGATGAAAAGGGCGTTATGGTTAACGATCCGTTGTATGCTAAAGCATTAGTTCTGGACGATGGGAAAACGAAAGTTGTCATTATCGCAATGGACGCCGTAGCAATAGGAGGCATATGTGATATTGGGGATGATTTTTTAGCAAGGCTTCGTGATAGAATTGGGAAAGAACTCGGCATTCCTGAACAAAATGTATTGGTAAACGCATCTCACACGCATACAGCAGAACCCATGTTGTGTAAACCTGAAGAACAACTCGAAAGAACTTTTGACGCTGTCAGGCAGGCAATGCAAAACATGATAGAGGTAAAAATCGGTGCCGGAAGTGGTTATGAAAATAGGGTGATGATAAATAGAACACTCCGGCTGAAAAGCGGAAAAGCATGGACAGTGAGGCAAGCCAATCCATGTCCTCCTGATGAAGAAGTGGAAAGTATTGGCCCTGTTGATCCGGAAATCGGCATAATCAGGATCGACCATTTGGATGATACTCCATTTGCCGTGGTTTATAATTTCGCGTGTCATCCTCTGATAGGTGTTCCGGGCGGAGCCGTCACCGCAAATTATCCGGGATTTGCGTCAAAAGTAATTGAAGAGACATTGGGAAATGATGTCATGGCGTTGTTTTTGCAGGGAGCAGGCGGAGACATCAGCGAGATTCTTTATAAGGATATTTCCAGGCCCCGGAATTCGGAGTCGACAGGAATGATGCTTGGAGTAAGCGCATTAAAGGCTTTGGAAAATATCAAAACCGCAAATGCATCCCTAAGCGTAATTTCAGAGACGGTAGAATTCCCGAGAAGAACCGATATTCCGGCACGTATTGAAGCGCTTTTGCGAGAGCAGGATGAACTTCTTCAATCCTTAAGATTTGCAAGTCTGAATATTAAGACATTCATGCCTCTGTACATTAAATATGCCATCAGTCCGGAGTATCCGCTGGATTATTCCTACAGATATTTACATGCTGAAAAAAGGAATGACAATGGGATTATCGATATTGATTTGGTGAATAAAGCGAACCTGGAAAAATATCTCAAGAACATCCATGTAATGGAGAAGCTTACAAAAATCCAGGACGATATCGCGACATTAAAACGGCATAAAGCGATAAATGACGAGTCTGGAGAATCAACGGTAAAGGCAGAGGTAATGGGCATAAAAATAGGAGAATGCGTACTGATATCGGCGCCATTGGAAGCACTTGTCGAGATAGGATTAAACATAAAAAAGGCGTCGCCATATAAACACACCTTCATGGCTGCATATTCAAATGGGTATATGCACTATGGCGCGCCAGCAAGCTATTATGACAACGGCGGATATGAAGTTACAGAGTGCTTCCTTGCTCCCGAATGGCAGACGATTTATGAAGAAAAGGCCCGGGAAATAATTCTAAAACTACAGTGAGTTTAAGCTGATGCCGCTTTCGGTCCACCATGCTTTTCATTTGCTTTCATTTCTCACGGGTTCAGTAATTTTCTAAAAAAAGCAAGATCTTTTCCCGTTTGCTCAAAGACTTCCTCGGTATTTAAATCTCTGAAACTATGAGCACCCTTGTATTCACTGTGCAGGGAAACTGGACCTTTAAAATTTATTTTCTTCAGTATCTGCAGGACGTCCGGCCATGGAACATTTCCGTCCTCAAGGGGACATATCTCGATACTGTGTCGGCGTGCGCCCGCATAGCCATTTTTATTGTCCAACCACCTGAAATCTTTTACGGCCAACATTGTTATACGGTCTGCAAGAAGATCCATTCCCATTTTCCAACCGGAACTCCCCCCTTCTATGACAGCGTGCGCAGGATCGAAATATACGCCAATCGCCACGGGGCTTGTATCTTTTATGACATAATGGATGTCCCATAATGATGCTCCGAAAAAATTCTCGGAATGGTTATGGAATCCGCCATGCAATCCCATCTCGGTGTTAAGTCTCGAAAGTTCCTCCACTCTTTTTTTTACATCATCACGCTGCCGGGAAAGGGTTCCGAAACCTTCATATGTATAGTAGCCCAGTTTGTAATATTTGATTCCCAGCGCAGCCGCACTTTTCAATATTTTAACCGTAAGCCTATCCGCTGCGTCAAGAATATTAGTTGTCAGCATATTAATGGAAATACCTGCCTTTAAGAGTATTTCATGGATCTCAGGCAATTGGTCCTCGACTTTTTCCGGCTCGACATGTCCTCCAGGGCGGACTGTAATATCCAGATGTTTGATTTCCATCCTCTGTAGTCTATCGATCAGTTTTCCCAAGGGATACCCCTGAACGCATTTGCTGAAAAGCGCTATTTGCAAGTTGTCTGAAAACATGGTTATTCCACTCCTTATCATAATCTTCCAATGCCAGTTGGATTAATTTGACACAATTTAGCTTAGCTTCAAGGTTTTCTTGAAAAAGTGCGTATTCTTATTTCCCCTGCAAATATTACGGCCTCGGATTGCCGGAATAAATTTTCTTTTAGATGGAGCTTGCGAGGGTGCTTGCTGCGAAAATGGGTTATCTGAAAAAGTCATAATAAGTGTGCTACTAAATAATTTAAGGAGCGATAGATAAGTATTATCATGCGATAATACGAAAGCGCGGACTACGCCAAAAGCCTCTATCGCTAGAAAGCCATCCCTTTTCAGGGATAAAAATCGAAACATTCACAGGTAAGAGGGCCTGTTTACAACCCTGCATATTACAAAAAACAATTTGCTGCACTGTCCATGGAGTCTAAAATAGATTCAGCTTCATGAGTAACAAGGTACCTGTATTTTCTAATTTCAATAAACACCTCTTTTGAGGTCATGGGACACACCCCATTCACGGACGTTTCCGTGAAAACCTACTCAATCAAGCTTGTCGCCGGTTGAGCTCATCGTCATTCCGGAGTGAAGAACTCCGCGTTGTTTCCTCATCTCGTTGAAGAACTCCTTGACCTGATCGGGCTTGCCCTTGACCATAATCATTTCGGCGCAAAGACATTCAGACATGTGCCTGTGTGTCGATGCCATGACCATCTGGTAGAAGCGATGCTCGAGATCCATGAGTTTCTCATTAAGCTCCCTCTTTGTGTGGTCGTAGACCAGAGTGATTGTGCTGAGGATTTCTTCTCCTGCCGCCCATTCATCCGACACGAGCCTGTCGCGGATCATGTCACGAACGAACTCGGAGCGGTTGCTGTAACCGTCTTCTCTCACAAGCTTTTCTAGTTTCTTGTAGAGAGGCTCCTCGATAGATAGACTCAATCTTATCAGTTTCTTACCCATTTCATACCTCCTTTCTTAGCATGTTAAATTGAATTCATTTAATCCTAGAATTATATTTTACGCCGAACACCTAATAAAAAAGGGGGCCCGCCGTGAAATCAATAAAACTAACTTCTATTATTACAATAGCCTTCATTTCGCTTTCTGTAAAGGCGCATTTTCAGTTATTGCTTCCTGATAGCGATATTGTTTACAATATATCAAAACCTCTCGACTTCAACGTGATTTTTACACATCCTATGGAAAATGGTCCGCTAATGAATATGGAAAGTCCCGCTAAAGTCGGGGTTCTTTCCGCAAAAGGGCAGGAAAACCTGCTTATGGCGTTGAAGCCTACCGTGCGCGAAGGGAAAAAAGCCTATTCGTTGTCATTTAAATTTAAGAAGCCTGGCGACTATGTTTTTTATATCGAGCCGGCTCCCTACTGGGAAGCGGCGGAACAGAAAATGATAATCCACTACACGAAGGTCGTTGTGGATGTAATGGGTGCAGGGGATGGCTGGGACAGAATGGTAGGTTTTCCCATAGAAATAGAACCCCTCGTGAGGCCGTACGGATTCTATACAGGGAATGTCTTCAGGGGAATAGTCATAATGAACGGCAAAGCGTTGCCGTTCGCGGAAGTAGAAGTTGAGATGTACAACCCCCATGGAAAATACGAGGCGCCTTCGGATGCCTTTATCACCCAAGTAGTCAAGGCTGACGCAAGCGGGGTATTCTCCTATGCCGTCCCGAAGGCCGGATGGTGGGGCTTTGCCGCTCTGGCCACTGGTGAAAAGATGAAAGGTCCCGGCGGCAAAAACGTGGATGTTGAGCTTGGCGGGCTCATGTGGATAAAGGCCGTGGACATGAAGGAAAAAAAGAAATAAAGAACAGCGAGGGTTTGCACTGTGCACATTTCTGACGGCATACTCTCCGTTCCCGTTATTACGGCAGGCTTCGGAGTTACGGTCATAGGCACGATTTACGGGCTCAGACACCTCCGTTATGAGGACATTCCGAGGGCCGCATTTATATCATCTGTCTTCTTTACGGCGTCGCTCATACATGTTCCCGCCGGTCTATCCAGCGCGCACCTTATCCTTAACGGGCTGGTGGGTCTATTGGCTGGTTTTTCGGCCTTTCCTGTGATTCTCACGGGCCTTGTGCTGCAGGCCTTTTTCTTCAGTTGGGGCGGCATTACGACGCTCGGCGTGAATACGATGGATATGGCGCTCCCCGCACTTTTATGCGGTCTACTTTTCAGAAGATGGCTCTGTGCTTCAGTGGCTTCACCGCTAAAGACTGCGGCCATCGGTTTTTCGGCCGGTGCGGGCGCTGTTTTCTTTTCTGCTCTCATGACGGCATTCATGCTTTATTTATCGAACGGTACCCATTTGACAGCCGCCAAAATAATTTTCACCGCGCATCTGCCGGTGATTTTCGCGGAGGGTTTAATAACCGCGTCAATTTGCTTATTCCTGAGAAAAGTCAAACCAGACCTCTTAAAGATGGAGATGGAAAAATGAAAGCAACTTATTATTTGCTCCGTGCCGCAGGCTTGTTGTGTTTTTTGAGTTTCTGCCCGCTTCTTCACGCCCACAAGCTTTCTATTTTCGCAGAGGAAAGCGATGGTCAGATACAGGGGTCAGCGTATTTTTATGGCGGTGCAAAAGCGAAAAATATAAAAATATTTTTTAATGACAGAAGCGGAAAACGCTGCTCGGAGGTGACGACTTCGGACGATGGTTCGTTTTCAGGCAAGGCTCCCGCGTCAGGCCCTGTCAGACTGGAGGCCGATTCAGGAGATGGGCACAAGGTGGAGTATCTTGTCGAGCTTGCTCCAGCGGCTCCCGCTCCTCCTCCTCCTCCCGTATCGGCGGCCGTGGCGGTGCAGGAGCTTTCTAAGGATAGTTCGGTTGACCCAAAAAAAATAGCTAGTCCCGCTGAAATAAGAAAGATAATTTCGGAGGAACTTTCTTCGCGCATAACTCCGCTCCGTCATGAGGTTGAGGCGATGAACGACAAAGTGTTTTCCCGTGACATTATCTCCGGCATTTGTCTCATAATCGGAATATTCGGAACATACGCCTACTTCCTTGCCGGGAAAAAACGCACAAAATGATATTTTCTGATTTTTCCGATCGTAATTCAATGGTTCATTCTCTTGACCCCAGAACGAGGATAGTCTCATGCTTTATTTTCGCATGTGCTGTTTCGCAGCTTTCATCATTTGCCGCGCTGGCTTCCGCGCTTCTTCTCTCACTGGTTCTGTTTATCTTTTCAAAGATTACTTTTCGCGAGGTCAGCGGGCGTCTTTTGGCTCTCAATATCTTTTTTCTCTTCTTTTTTCTCTCGCTGCCGTTTTCAGGACAGGGAAAGGACAGTGTCGATATTGGCTGGGCCATAATTGACAAGGAATATTTTCTAAACTGCTGCCGTGCGCTGATAAGGGGGAACATTATCCTTCTTCTCTGTATTTCGCTCATTAATACCGTTGACATACTGACCTTCGCACAGGCTTTGAGTTCCATCAGATTTCCTTCCAAGCTCGTGCACCTGATGATGTTCACCATTCGTTACCTGGATATTGTCCACTGCGAATATCTTCAGATAAAAAGGGCGGTGATAGCCAGAGGATTTGTCCCGCACATGGATATGCACACCTACAGGACGATTGCCGGAATGGCAGCCTCCATCATGATAAAGGCCCTGGACAGGGCCGAAAGAGTCAATGCCGCAATGAAGTGCCGCTGCTTCGACGGCAAGTTTTATTCGGTTAAAAAATTCGCTCTGCGGCGTGGCGACCTTTTTTACATTTCTCTTTCCTCGTTAACCGTAACTATTTTTATATGGGGTGAGTTTTTTTGAAGAATCCCGTTTTCGAGCTTAAAGACATACATTTTTCGTATATGCCCGGCGGGGCCGATGTCCTTGCAGGTCTCGATTTAACGCTTTTCGAGGATGAGCGCATTGCGGTGACCGGCCCTACCGGGGCCGGAAAGACAACCCTGCTACAGCTAATGGTCGGATTGCTCACTCCTTTTTCCGGTACCGTCAACGCATTCGGGCGGGAGCGTGTTTCCGAGAAAGACTTTCGCGAGGTACGCGCCAGGACGGGATTCTGCTTTCAGAATCCGGACGATCAGCTTTTCTGCGCTACTGTTCTCGAGGACGTCGCCTTCGGCCCCCTCAACCTCGGGAAGTCGAGAGACGAGGCGCTTGCCGTCTCTCTAGAGACCCTTGACGAACTCGGACTTGAAAACTATGAAAATAAAGTGACCTACAGGCTTTCAGGCGGAGAAAAAAGGCTTGTTTCGCTCGCGTCCGTTCTTTCCATGCGCCCGGATGTGTTGCTGCTGGATGAACCGTCCAACGGCCTTGATGATTATCACTCCGACAAACTTATCGAAATACTCAATTCAATAAATAAAACAATCGTCATCGTTTCTCATAATAATGCCTTCAACGAAAAAACCTGCGGAAATTTCCTCAGGCTTGAAAACGGACAGGCAAAACCAGCCATCAGTAGGGGAACAGGACATTGAGGGCAAGAAAGATGACTAATATTTGTTACGGCTATTTTAAGTTTTCTGTTTCTGAATGAACTACCCCGGTGCAGTGCACGCGAGGTATCGGAGATAGCAGGCCATGTCAAAAGTCAAAGTTAAGTTGTTGGGCAAGGATTTTCTTATACGAACTGAGTATGTAAATTTTTTTGTGTAAATGGCCATAGCAGTTAAATTAACGAGAAAGGAAAAAAGCTATGGCCATTTACACAAAAAAATTTACATACTCTTCAAAGCCAAATTAAGGGATTCTACTCGCCATTCGGGTGTGCCATTCGGGTCGGTCCGGAATGGCACTAAATCAATTTATTCCCTTTCACTCCCGTATTTATCAGGGCTTATCCTTATCTGCGGCGTTTTCGGGTTTATTTTCAGTCTCTTTTTTATTATCTGTATGAATTATTTCCAGAGGGAATTCGTTTGAAATGGGAACGCCATCCTTCGAAAGAATAACGGAAACATTTTTATCGTATATTAAAGACGGTATCTCTTTTTCTGTAAAAAATATAACAGCATTAAATATGAGAATATTTTGAGCCATCTGTTTATTATACTCAAGATCAACATCGGGAAACAAATAGTTTACTTCCCCTTTTTTTGATTTCAAAATAACACCATTAGCCATAGGCATTAAAGATACCCAGTGCAATATTATTCCGATCTTGCGTCCATCTGCAAAATAGTAGGCTATAGCTATACGGGGTGTCTTTAATCCTTCTGGCCCGTGGGCATCTTTCAAGACATTTGTCAGCGCATCACGCCGCATACGACTTTTCCCCAAACAGCCATAATCTAATCTATTCAAAGTATTATTATATCTTCTTAAATCATTGTTTGTACAAGATGTAAGAAGAAGCAAACCAATAAACGACATGAGGGGAAATAACATTTTATTCATTCTTAAACTCCTATTCTGTCATTCGGGTCGGTCCGAATGGCACTGCATTAAGTGGAAAAAGTCCCTGTATAGATACAGCGTTTCTTCCCGGTTTTCAATGGATTAATAGGGGAAGAACGTCTTAAGACCGGCTTGTAAATTAAGTACCAGCGGTATATTTTAGTACCATGAAAAATACAGTGCGCCGAAAATATAAGTCAGACGACACCCTTTCCCTGCTTCGCTCCGAAATCGTTTCCGGCAAGTACAGGTCAGGGACATTCCTGCCTCCCGAAAGGACACTTGCCGAATCGCTAGGCATAAGCCGCGGAACATTAAGAAAGATACTTAAAGAGCTGCATAACGAATCGCTTCTAAGGGTAAATCCAGGCAAGGGCGCATACGTGATATATGGGCGCAATGAGCGCAAAGGGCTGAGACGATTTCTTGTAAGATTTCCCGGTGTGGATCCGAAAAACAGAGCCACGGAAGCAGTTGGAGGCTTGCTTGGAATATGCTCGGCAGCCTCAAGACTTCACGCAGAAACATTGATTTCATTTGCTGGAAGCGGACCGTCATCGGCATCGGAAATAATTTCGGCGTTCAGTTCCGACGAGATACAGGGAGTCCTGTTTTTCGAGGACTGCGATTACGAAAAAGAGATAGTCCCGCTGGAAAAAGCTGGGGTACCCTACGTCGTAATAAACCTTGAAAAAGACATTCCGGCGGTCGCCGCAAAAATGGACTGCAGAGCAGTGGGGCGCATTGCGGGCAAGCATCTTATCAGCCTGGGGCACAAAAACATAGCCGTTCTAGCCGGCCCCTTCGACATGGGCAATACAATCTACAGGGAAATGCTTGCCGGCTTCAGGGGCGCCCTCGCGGAGGAAGAGATTACACTCAAAAAGGAACTCATCATCGAAGCCTTCTCGGGGACAGAAAGCGCACATGTCAAATCACTGGAAATCCTCAAAAAAACAGGCTCGCGCCCAACTGCCTTTTTCACGATGCGCGACTATCGTGCGCGAGGGCTATATGCCGCCTGCAAAGAACTCAACATGAAGATTCCCGAAGATATCTCCGTAATATCCTACGACAATATAACCTGGCCCTCCGCTGAAAATTCCGGACTCACAACCGTCAGGGAACAGGTTGAAGAGATGGGAGAGGCCGCCGTCGAAATGCTTGCGGAGTGGGTGGAATCCGGCAAAAAACCAGAAAACTGCCTCATGCCGGGTGAACTTATCATGCGCTCAAGCACACTCAAAATATAACGCGCCTTTTTGTCACAGTCCCCAGTTTTACTCGGCTTTTGAAAAAATCAAAAAGAGACTTTTTCAGGATTTTATTTTGAGGGGAGCTCCTTTTTTCGCACTCTCATAGATAGCGTCGAGAATCTCCATTACGATAATGCCCTCTTCGGCTGTGGCAATGTGCGGCTTTCCGCTAATTATGCAGTCGATAAAGTGGTGTATGCTGCTTTTAGCGGCAGGAACGGGCGGGTGTACTTTCATATCGTATTGCACACCATTCTGTTCGAGATAAAACTCGGCCTCGAATTCGTAGCCTTCGTTTATGTTATACTGGCGAAGGCCGCCCTTCGTTCCAAGAAGCTGGGTGGACATGAATTCGCGTTCCTTGACGTTCCCAGCCCATGATGCTTCAAGTTCCAGCGTTGCTCCGTTCTTGAACTTTATCATTGCGACTGCCAAATCCTCAACGTCGAACTTTTTCTTTTCCCTCGCTGCGGCGCTTGCCCCTATATGATTGTAGGTTGATCCCATAACCCATTCAGGCTCAGGATATCCCATAAGCCAAAGCGCAAGGTCGAGGCGGTGCACGCCGAGGTCGATTAGTGGGCCGCCGCCGGAAAGTTCCTTCTGACCGAACCAGCCGCCAAAGCCCGGCATGCCGCGCCTGCGGAGCCACTGTGTCCTCGCGAAATAAATATCGCCGAGGATTCCGGAATCGACTTCCTGTTTGATTGCATGAGACTGCTCGGTAAAGCGGTAGCTGAAATTTATCATCAGTCTTTTTCCGACCTTGTCGGCAACCTTCTTCATTTCTCTGGCTTCCTTGGCGTTTATTGCCATTGGCTTTTCGCAGAGAACGTTTATCCCTGCCTGCAAAGCCTTTATTGCCAGATCCTTGTGGAACTTATTCGGCGTAGCGATTGCTACAATGTCAAGTTTTTCCTTCTTAAACATTTCTTCAGCCGAGGTGTAGAGTTTTTCTATGCCATACTGCTTTTTGCCGCGTTCCTCAAGGCGTGCCTTGTCCGGATCGGCGACCGCAACAACGACGGCGTCGGGATGCTTCTGAAAATTGGCTACATGTCCGGAACCCATTCCGAGTCCTACAACTGCGCATCTTATTTTAGTCATGATAGTTATACCTTTATTTTAAAGTTCGGGGGTCTGAAGTACGCCAGCCTTGCCGAAACTGACATTTTTAGGAGAAATCTTTTCGAGCGGCTCAACATTAGGTGCGGCGTCTTTTATTCTGACCAGCGGAGCGGCCCACCTGACGGCATTGCCGATTACCCTAAGTACGTTTTCATTATAATATACCGGATAGGTCTCATGTCCCGGCTGGAAATAGAATATTTTGCCGTTGCCGCGACGGAATGCCGCGCCGCTTCTGAAGACTTCGCCGCCTTCAAACCAGCCGATGAATATCAATTCGTCGGGTTCCGGAATACCGAAGGGTTCGCCGTACATCTCCTCATTCGGAAGCTCGAAATATTCGCCGATTCCCTGAGTTATCGGGTGCGCAGGAGCGACGTTCCAGAGACGTTCCTTCTCGGCTACTTCGCGCCATTTGAGCGAACATGTCGTACCTGTCAAAGCCTTGAATATCTTGGAGTAATGACCGGAATGCAGCACGATAAGCCCCATGCCTTCAAGTACGCGCCTCTGGACGCGCTTCACGACTTCATCGGCAACGTCCTTGTGGTGACAATGCCCCCACCAGAGCATGACGTCGGTATTCTCGACCACCTCTTCGGTCAAGCCGTGTTCCGGCTCGTCAAGAGTTGCGGTGCGTATATTCAGATCATCGGCGGCGATTCCTTTTGCTATCGCGCTATGCATACCTTCGGGATAAATCTTTTTTACGGCCTCTTTTTCTTTTTCGTGGCGGAACTCATTCCAGATTGTGACATTGATCTTTTGCGACATCTTAAATACTCCTTTTAATGCTATTTTTCTTAACTTTTAAAATCCGTACTTATTTTTCTATTTTTTATCTTCGTTATAAACTATTCTACAGTTCTTGACAAAGAATTCAACAAGGTTATTTTATTCAAAATGTGATATTCAATAACAAGTTGTGAGATTATACAAAAAAATGAGACTGTGGGAAGTAAACTTTGAAGTACACAGAAAACTGGCGTCACTTCCGGTACCTGGCGTATTGGTTGATGAAGTACAGACATTGCCATCGTACCGCCTTGAAGGGAAAAAACGCAAAGAACAGACTGGCTGCCAGTTTGTGTATACGCTTGAAGGCGAGGGACGTTACCGGGGCAGAGGAATCGAGCACAAGCTCCTGCCCGGCACCGCGTTTCTGCAGAAACACAACGACCCTGAAACAGCCTACTACTACCCGCCGGAAGGCAAAGCCACCTGGCGTTTCATCTGGATAAGCTTTTTCTCGGAAACCAGCGATAAAATTGTGATGGAGCTCGTTGACCGTTATGGATATATCTATAAACTCCCGCGCGACAGAGGCATCATAAAAAAGCTCGAAAGCTACAGGAACCTCAGGGATATAATCCAGGTGCTCTCCCCCCTTGCAGGCGCGGGCCTCGTAATGGAGGTGCTTACCGCACTGGGCGAATCGATTGACGCGAAAAAGGAAAGCGACCCGCAGAGCGATCTAATAAAAACGGCCCAGCGCTTCATTATGGAGAACCTCGATAAAAATATAGGGGTAGCTGAAATAGCGTCACTTCTCAATATCTCGCGGGAACACTTGTCAAGGGTATTCAAGGAGCAGACGGGAATAGCGCCGCTGGACTACATGCACCGGAAAAAAATAAGACACGCCTGCCACCTACTTAAAAATACAACTCTCTCATGCAAGGAAATAGCGCAACGAACAGGTTACGAGAACGCAAACAGCTTTTCACGAGTATTCAGAAGCCTCGTACGTTTTTCTCCGGCGGAAGTGCGCAAGAACAACTACTACAACGAATTTCTTTAAAAGAGATTTTTTGCGGCGAATTTCACGGCGTTGCGGAAAACTATTTTGCCTTCACCATCGGCGGGTAAGCGGTCTTCGCTTTTCTTTTTCGTCCAGTCGGGGTCATTGAACGGGGAAAGAAAGGCTTCCGGGTGCGGCATCAGTCCGAATATGCGGCCAGACTCGTCGCATATCGCCGCTATTGAATTAATTGAGCCGTTGGGATTAGCAGGAAACTCTGTCGCGACGGAACCGTCGGAATTGGCGTAGCGGAGAGCAACAAGATTTTTCTCTTCTATCCTGGCAATTTCCTTTTCGCGGGCGACAAATTTGCCTTCGCCGTGCCGGATTGGCATGCGGATAAGGTCTATTCCTTTAGTAAAAACACAAGGACTGTCGGGATTCGCTTTAAGATAAACCCAGTCGTCCCTGAAAAGCCCTGAATCGTTATGGGCGAGAGCGGCCTGCTGCTCGAAAAAATGGCCGTCAAGCGCCGGAACAAGCCCGAGACGAGAGAGCGTCTGGAAGCCGTTACATATTCCAATTACAAGCTTGCCGGATGCGACGAATTTTTGAAGCTCATCCCTCATGCGGAACTTTATCCTGTTGGCAAAAATGGTTCCCGCACCGAGGTGGTCCCCGAACGAAAAACCGCCGATAAACGCGAGAATATGGAATTCGTCAAGTGACCTTCCGCCATTGAGTATGTCGTTAAGGTGTATCTGTTCGGGAGTCGCGCCGCAGGAAGAAAATGCGGCTGCCGTCTCTTTTTCGCAGTTAAGGCCGAATCCGGTGATTATAAGAACTTTTACTTTGCTGTAATCCATAATTGAAAATCTTCTCGTTTTGTGATTATATGAAAGGAATAATTTTACAGTTATTCCGGGAAAATTCAAATCAATGGATCAGGTTTCTTTTCCTGTATTCGTCAAGCGCTGAAGGGAACGGGGAAAGCGCCCGCTCGAAAATTCCGAGGGAATAGGCGATGCAAACCCCGTAATTGGTTATCGGGACGTTCTGGCGCGAGCACTGCATAATCCTTGTGAGGAGCTGACGACGGTTGAATGTGCAGCCTCCGCAGTGGACGATAAGTTTGTATTTTGATATATCCTTCGGAAAATCGTGTCCCTGGAGGTGGGTGAAATTAAGTTTGCCTCCAACATATTGCGTAAGCCAGCGCGGAATTTTGACACGTCCTATGTCCTCGCCGATCGGGTGGTGACAGCAGGCCTCTGCGACAAGAATCTCATCGCCAGGCTTGAGGGAATCTATACACATGGCGCCCTTGACAAAAGTGTCAAGATCACCTTTAAAGCGCGCGAAAAGTATCGAAAAGGACGTCAACGGGATTTCGAGCGGGGTATCGCCCGACACCTTCAAAAATGCCTGAGAATCCGTAATAACAAGTGCGGGCGGGCGATTCAGACGATTCAGAGCATCGCGCAGCTCCCGCTCCTTCACAACCATGCAGTAGGAGTCGGCGTCAAGCAAGTCCCTGATTGTCTGTACCTGCGGCAGGATAAGGCGGCCCTTTGGGGCCTCAAGGTCTATCGGAACGACTAGCACGGCAAGTTCGCCGGGCGGAATCAGGTCGGACGCGATTGTCTGCGGACTTATGAACTCTTCGGGAACAGAATCTATAAGCGCCTCGCGGAAATCCAGGAACCCTGTATTTTCAAGGGACGATACCTTGACGTATTTTATTTTTTCCTGCCCAAGTTTTGACACAAGCGGTTCGGGGGCATCGCCTATGTCCGACTTATTGAGCACGGCAATCACAGGAACATTAAGACTTTTGAGTTCCACAATGAGTTTATCTTCAAAATCATCCCAGAGCACTGGGTCGGCGACAAGCACAGCCACATCGGTGCGCTCAAAGATCTTTCGGGTTTTTTCGACGCGCATTTCGCCGAGCGCGCCGGAATCGTCTATTCCCGCCGTATCGATAAAAAGCACCGGCCCGAGCGGCAGAAATTCCATTGCCTTTTCGACAGGGTCGGTAGTAGTGCCCGGAACATCGGAAACTATTGATATATCCTGTCTAGTTAACGTATTCAGGAATGAGGATTTACCGGCGTTCCTCCTTCCGAAAATACCTATCTGAAGCCTCAGCCCTTTTGGTGCATTCTGCATTTTCGCCTTTCAATTCATATTCACGTAATATATATTACGCATAGATTTTAACCAGAGGGGGAAATTGATCATGGGAAGAAATGTTCTGCTGATCCTTGTCGGACACCGTCACGAAGCCGCAGTTCAAGTACAGAAAACGCTTACGAACCGGGGCTGCATTATCAAGACGCGTCTCGGCTTGCACTCCGGAGTACTCACCGAATGCTCCGAAAAAGGACTTATATTCTGTGAACTCGTCGGCGACGAGAACGAGCAAAAAGAACTCTTGAATGAGCTCAATCTCATAAAAGAAGTCAAGGCGCAGCTCGTTTCACTCAAGCTGGACGAAGAGGCCTGAGAATTTCAAACGGCGGGTGCTGGATTCCGGCGCCCGTTATTTTTCCCGACGCAATACCGTATAGCATATCAAAGGCCAGGCGCCCTGTCTCCGACTGGCTGTAGAATGCCGTCCATGCGGTATTTCGCAGGTTCAACACGGACGAATTCTCGGTAAACACTCCGAGCTTGACGTTGCTGCCTGACTTAAAAATCGAGGGAATCGCGGCAAGCGGCATAGCTCCGCCCGATATTATTATTGAGTCCGGCGGACTTTTCCTGTTCATCAGGCCAGAAACAACAGTATTGACGCTATCTTCATCGGCTTTATAAGTCATTGGCTTAAAACCACATTCAACTGAGGAAGCCAGATATCCCTCAAGACAGGTCCTGTGATTGGTCTGAAGCGGATTATAGATAAACGCCAACCTCCGGCAAACACCATCATGAAACAGACGCGCCGCCAGCTCACGTGCGGCGGCGCGTCTGTTTTCTGTAACGCAGAAATCGGAATACTGAGAATTTATAGCCATGACAAGATGGGGAACCTTGTCCGACTTGAGTTTCTTAACGAGTTCAGGTTCCTCGAACCCAAACAGTATCACGGCCTTATTTTTCAGCGCAGCCATTTTTGATTCGAAATCAGGTGCGCTTATCCTCGTTATTTCCAGATTTACACCCGCATTCTCGGCCCGCTCCATCAGTCCCGCATAATAATCGGTAAATCCAAAGTTTTCCGATGCCCAGATATTCGTTACGACAAGTACCTTTGAAAAAAGCCTCGGCGTCTCCTTCACAAATGATCCGCTCCGGCTGCGCCGCTCGATCAGACCTGCCTTTTCAAGCTCGAAAAGCGCCCTTTCCGACGTTATCGCCGAAACCCCATGTTCCTTCGCAAGTGCAAGCTGACCCGAGAGCTTTTCACCCGGCTTCAACGCGCCTGACAGTATCCGGCTTTTCAGATCATCCATAAGTATATTGTATTTGCTCATGATAAAAAATATAGGTTAAATTTTAAGAAAAGCAATTGCAGAAATCAAAATCTACATATATAATTAATATGATTAGATAATCAAACAGGAGTTTTTGGTATGAGAAATGGAATGCTGGTATCTGCACAGATAGGCTGCGGCGCATTTGCGGAATCGCAGGATTTCCCCAACTTCGCGAAAAACCCGAAGACAATGATAAAATACTGCTGCGACGTGTCGCGCGAACGAGCCTCCCACATGGCGGAAAAGTTCGGGATCGAAAAAGTGACAAGCGACTTCATGGAGGCACTGAAAGACCCTGAAGTCGATATGATAAAAGTCTGCACCTCACATGAAGCGCACCTCCCGATAATAGAAGCGGCTGCAGCGGCAGGCAAACACATCTTCTGCGAAAAGCCGATGGCGATGGAGGAAAAAGAGGCCTTCCAGATAATCCGCGCCGTCAGACGCGGCGGCGTCAAGCTATGCGTAGACCTGAATCGCAGAATGGCCCCTTCCCTGCACGCTCTTCGCGCAAAATACCTCGAACACAAGAAAAATCCCCAGCATCAGCCGTGGCGCTTCATTGAAAAACCGAGAGTGCCGTTCAAGGAGGAAACCCTCACCCATTTCCTCATCAACATTCAGGACGAAAGCTCATCCTATCGGCTCGTGCACCTTGATCCCCTCCACGGCGGCGGTGTCATAATCGGCGAATCGGTTCACTGGCTCGACCTGGCGTGCTGGTTCTTCGCGCCGCAAGTACCCGTCAGAATACAGGCGTGGGGTTCAAGTCGCCTCAGCCACGGAATCAACCTTACATTCTCTGAAGGCGACACGGCAACGATAATCTTCAGTTGCTGCGGAACATTCGACTATCCGAAGGAAATTTATGAAGTAACTTCAAATGCCGCGCTCTTCAGAAACAAATTCTTTGTGGAAAACGAATATTTCGGCATCCCCGGGGCAAACCGCGAAGTCTTTCCGCTCCAGCATGATCCGTTTCCTGAAACGGCTCCCGAAGGCGGCTTCAATTCTTACATGGAAAAATATAAGAAACTCGTTCAAGACGCTGAAAACTCAAAAAAGGTCTATAATAAATTCTCCGTCAACAAGGGTCATGAAAACATGCTTGATTCATTTGTTGATGCAATCCTTAACGACAAGCCGTCACCCTGTGACGAAATCGCCGGACACGTATCGACGTACCTCGCGAAACAGGCAATTAAATCGATAGAACTGTCGCAGTCGCTCCCGGTGCTCTACGAATATATCCGTCCTGCCATCCAGGTATAGTCTGGAGATTATTTGCCGATGCAGAAACGGCTGAAGATGTTTTCAAGAACGTCAGGGGAAGCATCTTCACCGGTTATCGTGCCGAGGCTGTGGACGGCCGCCTTCAGATGAAACGCGGCGAGTTCCCATTCCTCCTCGCGCACACGGACAGCGGCATCGGAAAGAGAGCTTACGGCTTCCTGAAGCAGTGACGCGTGGCGCGCGCTTACGGCAAACTCAGGTTCAGCTGTATGAGGGTAACCCCATACGGCATTTTCAAAGATGTCCAGAAGTTTCTCTATTCCAGTTTCCTCCTTTACGGAAATTTGTACAGAAGGGTACTTAAGGGAAGGATATTCTCTTCCCGAAGCGAGGTCGCTCTTGTTCCATGCGCAGATCACATTGATATTTTCGGGAAGATGTTTTTGCATCTCCGAAATTTCGAGACCGATATCCTCGGTGGAAGAATCAAGCAGCCAGATAACAAGGTGAGCCTGGCGCATTGACGAGCGGCTGCGGTCGATACCTATGACCTCCACGAGATTGTCGGTCTCCCTGATGCCAGCGGTATCGGTAAGGCGGACCGGAATTCCGCGGACGTGGGCCAGCTCCTCAATGGTATCGCGTGTCGTACCGGGCACTTGAGTCACTATGGCCCTATCGAAGCCGAGCATTAAATTAAGCAGACTCGACTTTCCGACATTTGGTCTGCCCGCAATCACCACGCTTACTCCTTCACGAAGCAGTGAGCCTTCAAGAGAGCTCGCGCAAAGCGAGTTTATTCTGCCGGCAATCAGATTTATGGTGTCGGCCATTTCGAAAGATGCCGTCCAATCGAGATTTTCTTCTGGAAAATCCATTCTGGACTCACACTCGGAAAGCATATCGACAAGCTCATCGCGGATAGTCCTTATCGAATCCCTGAGCCTTCCGGCTATCTGGCTTTCGGCCATTCTCATCGCCATATCGCTGTGAGCGGATATGAGATCGGCCACGGCTTCAGCCTGAGTAAGGTCCATCTTGCCATTGACAAACGCGCGGTATGTAAATTCACCGGGTCCGGCGGCACGTGCCCCGTTAGAAAGTACGAGTTCCAGAGCGCGCCGGGTGCACAGAGCCCCGCCGTGACAATGGATTTCCACGACATCGTCCCCAGTATAGCTGTTGGGTCCCGGCATATACACAGCCATTGCGGGATCTCCGGTATTGTCCGGTCCGTTGATTATCTTGCCGAGCATCATCATGCGCGGACGGGAAAGTTCAAGCTCTCGTCCTCCCTTCCACACGTGATTGGAAACAGAGAGAGAACCGGGTCCGGATATCCTTATGATAGAAACCGCTCCGCCTGTTCCGCTTGAGACCGCCGCTATTGTATCTTCGGTGTTCATCATTTGTCGGGCAGGCCTTTTCCCGCTCTCAAATCCTCGATAAGGGAACTTCCGCTTCTTTCAAGGTTTCGCCTCGCCTCTGGAGTAACCACGACATCCTCCGAATCGACCACACTCATGGTCCATATTTTTTCCTTTTCGATCAGTTGGCCTGTCGCGACAAGAATAACATTTCTTGTGCTTGAAAGCTTCCATGAAACAACCGCCCTGCCTTCTTTGTCTCCGGTATAGTAGAAACGCAGCTCAGGATTAGTTCTCTTTACAACATTTTTTTCGTCAAATGAAAAAGGACGGGTTCCCGGCTTTTCCCTGCTTTTCTGCCTTCCGTTCAAATCGATTTTCTTTTCGAATGGAAGGTCCACTGTTTTTCCTGATTTTATAAGTATTGTCCGCGCGTTTTCGACAAGCATGGCTTTTTCGCCGTCGGAGAGCTCCTCGAACCCGGATGACGACTTACAACCGGCGGCGGCACCGGCAAGCAGAAAAACAGTAAAAATCAGGCGGTATAAATTTTGCATTGCCAAATCCTCCTGTTCAATTCACATTCCCGTCGGAATATCTATGAATTGACATTCTATTTTGAATTCTTTAGAAAGCAGCTCCATCATCGCAAGTACTCCCGGCTTCTCCGAGCAGTAGTGCCCGAGGGCTATCACAGGGAGTCCCGATTCCTTTATGATATGCCATGATTCGTGAGTAAGCTCTCCGGTTACAAAAAGGTCAAGCCCGCTCTCAAAACATTCCGCGACCGCATCGTGGCCCGCGCCGCCGGAAACGATTCCGACTTTCGTTACTTTTTGTCCGGGATCCCCGAAAATCCTGTTGTTTGATCCGAGTTTTCTGTCGTACAGTTCAGCCAGCTCTTTCACGGAAACAGCGGTCGAAAGAGAGCCCCGAACACCGATATCCGCGCCGCCATAGTTAAAAAACATCGAACGGTTCCTCAGTTCAAGCATATCGGCGAGTCTTGCATTGTGCCCGGATACTGGGTGTGCGTCAAGCGGCAGATGGACGCCGTAGAGGGAAATTCCGAAATTAAAAAGGGGGACAAGACGACGCGCGTTCAGACCGGTAAGTCTTTTCAGAGAGTCTCTCCAGCTCAGTCCGTGGTGTACGAGAATAAAATCCGCATTTACCTCAACGGCCTTATCGAAAAGATCGACACATGCGTCAACCCCGAAAACGGCCTTCTCTATTTCCGAATGGCCCTCGACCTGAAGCCCATTGTTCGAGCAGTCATCGGGTATCGACGATATTTTCAGATAGTCATCCAGATAATCAACCACATTCTTAAGATTTGCCATTCTCGCCCCTTTCAGTTTCTTCCCCGACTGTTCTGATAAATCTATAATCAATCACTTTCCAGCGGAGCTCCCCTTCCGCCAAACGTTTCTCCACGAATTCCCGTATCTTATTATCCGCTCCCGCCCGGGAGATCTCAATTATCTCAAAAGACGTACAGCGGAAAAGTATGCTTTGAGCTTCAGTAATCCCTGTCTTTTCCAGGTTTCGCTTCGCCTTAAAATAATGATGCCTAGCAAGATAGTTCCGGCAAAAAAGGAAGCCTGGATAAAGCCCGGCAAGCACCCAGAAAGGCAGCATCGGAACGGGAAGAGAAAAAAAAGTTTCCAAGATTCTGGCAATGAGAAGGACGAAGACGGGCAAAATAAAGAGTATTGAGTCCCACTTGCCTCGAAAACAGCTCCCTGCGTAACGGCGGAACGCGCTTTTTGCCGTGCGGTAAGCAAAAAATTCATCAAAAATCCTGTCCCCGACAGGCATCCTCGCCACGTGGCAAAGCTCGTGCGAGAGCAACTCGTCTCTTGAATATATAAACCATCTTTTGTTCTCTCTGAAACTGGCCCTTATCATGAAAAGTGTTATTTTCTCGGAGGGAAGAAAAACCGCACAGCCACCCCATAGCGGAATAGTTTCGCCGGTAAGAAAGAAGCCCGGCACCCAGTCGATGGAAAAGCCATAGAGCGCCGAAGTCTGACCGGCGGCCTCGGAAAGGATGTCAGCGCCAATCCTGTCCTCTTTTTTCAGGATAAATTCGCCGCAAAGGTCGAACTCGCCCTTTTCCTGAAGCTGCTTTTCGACGCTTCTGTAGCGCTCTTCCATTTCAAGGAGCCTGGAGCGAAATTCCTCCGGTCCCTCGCCCGGGGCGGGAATAAGACCGGCGGAATCAAGCGCGGCGAGCTGCGCCTCGTCGCCCATGTCAAAAGCTGATATATCCTTCCCCGCAAACAGCATCATAAAAGACCAATCGTTTCAATTTTGAATAACAAGCTGAACTTAAGCTCAAAACGCCATATTTCAAGGGGAGCCAGTTGAATTAACGGATTCCGGCGATATTCTTAATGAGAGGGAGGCCGATGATGGACGTAAAAAACGTAAACGCATTCACAGAAGTCATAGTCAACACCTTTGAAACCGCACTGAATTCAAAGCCGTTCAGATGCGGCGATTTCTCCGCGCTGGACGGTGACATAAGAAATCCCGACGACCTCATGTGCATAATAACATTTTCAGGAACTCTCACAGGCGCGATAATTCTGACATTTCCGGAATCGACCGCAAAAAAAGTATACGCGGCCCTCATGTTCGAAGAGGCAAAAAGTCTCAGCGACGAACTTCAGGAGGCATTCAAGGAAATACTGAATATGGTAATCGGCAATGTCAAAGCGGTCATATCTGGCCAGCAGATCGAATTTGATGAACCCATGACAGCCGCCGGGAAAAAAATAAAGTTCGAGAACACCGATGCCGTAAAATGGCTCCTAGTCCCGATGTCATTCAAGGAATGGGGCCACTTCTCTCTCTACATCGGCGTCAAATAGCTCTGGCCCCATCACCCGTGATTAAATCGTGAAAAAACCCAAGGACCGCGTGCAACGAATGCCTTATTTCAGGAAAAATTTAAATTTATGAGGGTACTATGAAAGTTGAGAGAAACTACGAGTTCAGAAAAAAATTAAGGGAGGTTCATGTTCCGGCACGACGGAATTCGGATATCAGAGCGAACGCAAATGAAATAAATGTCCAGAATTCCTGGAGCATTGTATGGGATGATAAGGCATCCCGATTGATAGCCGATACCGCCAGGGATCTGCAAGACTATTTTTTCACAAGTATGGACTGTTCGCTGATGCTGGAGAAAAAGCACAAGATAAAATCTGCTTTGGAAAATATTGAAACATCTATAGTACTATGTGAGAAAAAGGATTTTCCCGAACTTGGCAAAAACCTGTCAGTACCCAGAAGTTATGTTTTAAAAGTCACGGAAAAGCAGATAATAATCTGCGGAAATGACGAACGCGGCATCATGGCAGGCTGTCACTACATAGAAGACCTGATGAATCTGAAGGAAGCCCCGATACTGAGAAAGACCCGGGGGGAGAAGAGGGAGCCTCTTTTTTCACCGCGCATGATGCATTCGGGCTGGGGGATAGATCAGTTTCCCGATGCACATCTCAACGCGATTTCTCATGCTGGCTTTGATTCGATATTACTCTTTGTCAAAGGTCTCGATAAGACGACAATGGGTTATTCGGATTTTAACGATCTGATAGACCGCGCCGCCTCATTCGGACTGGATGTTTATTTTTACAGCTATCTCAACAGCTGGAAGCATCCTGATGACGCGGATGCCGGGGAGTATTTTGACAGTGTCTATGGTAAACTTTTCAAAAACTGTCCAGACGCAAAGGGTATCTGCATGTGCGGGGAGTCATGTGAGTTCCCCAGTAAAGATCCGCATACTACCGGAAAAAAATGGAACGAGAGCGTATGGCATAGCATACCGGATATGCGTCCGAGCCCCGGATGGTGGCCCTGCGAAGATTACCCGAAGTGGATTTCGGCAGTCGCCGGAAGCATCCGTAAATACAAGCCCGACGCCGACATCATGTTCTCGACCTATAACTGGGGATGGGCTCCGGAAAAAGACAGAGTAAAATTCCTGGAGTCCATGCCGAAGGACATTACGCTGCACATACCTTTCGAGATGTTCCAAACAATCAAAAGGGGAGATGCCACATCCGTCGTAATGGATTACACCATGTGCAGGACAGGGGCAGGAAAATATTTTGAAAGTGAAGCGAAAGCCGCCCACAAACTGGGCTTCAAAATTTATACGATGAGCAATACCGGGGGAATGACCTGGGATTTCGGAGCAGCTCCGTATGAACCCATCCCGTTCCGCTGGATGCGGCGGCATGAGGCATTACATGACGCAAAGAAAAAATATGGACTTTCGGGATTGATGGATGCGCATCATTATGGATGGGCGCTGTCTTCGGCTTGCGAACTGGCAAAGTGGAGCAGCTGGACAAATTCCGAAGCCCCCAAGGAAATACTTGAGAAAATAGCGGTCAGAGACTATGGAAAATCAGCAGCATCTTACGCATTGAGGGCATGGAAAATATGGAGCGATGCCATGGAAGATTATGTCCCGTCCAATGAAGACCAGTACGGCCCCTTCAGATGCGGACCATCTTATCCGCTGATATTCCACCCCAATATCACGCGAACGATGCAGAGCAAGGAAATACCATTTCCGACAGCGCCTTACGCGCATTTCGGAGGCGCGATAATAAAGACTTTTTATCATCCTTACGAAAACATCCAGCAGACTGCCGGGCCGGTGAGATATGCCGCGGAAATCAAATGCCTCGGACGGTTTCTTTTAAACTGGAAAAAGGGGATTGCCGAATTCGAGAAGGCCCTCGAAAAAGCTCCATCCCTCAAAAAACCTGCCGCCGCTAAAGAACTCGGAGTCGGGAAATTCATCCTCGCCACGATAGAAACCGTTATCAACGTCAAAAAATGGTGGTTCCTCAATCAGAAACTGATGGCCGAATCAAGACGCGGAGCGGCATTGAAACTTCTTGACCAGATAGAGAGAATCGCGTTGGACGAGATAAAAAATGCGGAGGCAAGCATCCCCGTGGTCGAGGCGGATTCCCGTCTCGGATGGGAGCCGAGTATGGAATATGTGACCGACAGATGGCATCTCGAATGGAAAATAAAACAAGTCAGAAACGTGCTTAAAAATGAGATACCCGATTACCGCAAAATATTGAAGATATGAAATTATCCCATTCTGACCGTACCCGAACAGCCTTGCGACGAATGGCTAGAGCAAGCTTTCCCTCTGTATTTCAGTGATATTCATGATCCGGTGTATTGCGGTATTCGCCGGGTGAGTGCCCATACTCTTCCCTGAAAACCTTGCAGAAGTAACTTGAATCGTCAAAACCGCAGCGGTCGGCGATTTCGTTTACCGTAAGAAGTTCGGTCTGAAGGAGTCGCTCGGCCTGCTTCAATTTCAATTGTTTCAGAAATAGCGCGGGCGACATGCCCTGCGACTTTTTGAAAAGGCGCGTAAAGTGGTAGCGGCTGTAGCCAGCGGCCTCCGCCATATCATCGACATTCAGCGGGTCGGAGATGTGTTCCATACAGAAGTCGACGACTGTTTTTATGAAAGTCGGAACCGGGTTGCCGGCTTCTTCCACCTGATGGTCTTCGAATATGCTCATCACGAATTTATAAGCCGACATCGAGGCGCTGAAGGGATTGTCAATAAGTCCGCTTTTGAAGGAGTTGAATATTTCCAGAAAGGCGGCGAGCGTCTTCGAATCCTCGCTGAAGTGTGCGACAGAGCCGATGCGCTTTTCGGCTTCGTCCCAGAGTCGCATGAGCTCGCTGCCGTTGAAACTTACGAACACGAACTCCCACTGTCCGCCCGGTGGCAGAAAGTAGCAGTGTTCCTGAGGGACATGGACCATCATCGCATTCCCCGGATTCAGTTCATATTCCTTGTTGCCGATGGTCAGGCGTCCCGAGCCTTCTATTGTATATTGCCATATTGCCATTTCGCGTCGGCCGCGGTTCATCCCGTTGAAGTTGTACTGTTCCGAATCGACATACTGGTGACCGCAGTTTACGAGCATCGAGTGCAGATGAAGTGTTTTCGAGGGAAAGAGTATCGAAGGCGTATAAAAATCGAGTTTTTTTAGTTCTGAAAGCATAAAATTACCATTAAAAGCAAGTTTTTTATATAAAATACCCATAGACAAAGTTAAAATCAAGAGCATAATATTACATAAGGAACAGAAAATAAAAAAAGGACTTAGAAAATGCCAAAGATTACTTTCATCGGGGCCGGAAGCTTCGGATTCACAAGAACGGTATTGAAAGACCTCTTTTCGTATCCGCTTCTCGAAGGAAGCGAAGTAACACTTATGGACATTCATCCCGGACGGCTCGAAATGGCCAGGAAATGCTGCCAGAAAATAGTCGACATCGGCGGCTATTCCGCAAAAATAAAAACGACCCTCGACAGGAGAGAAGCGCTCAAAGGCGCGGATGCCGTCCTGATAACAATCCTCTGCGGAAAGACCGACATATGGCAGCACGATATTCTTATTCCGAAGAAATACGGGGTCGATATAAACGTGGGCGACACCCGCGGACCGGCCGGAATATTTCGCGCACTCAGGACAATCCCGACAATGCTCGATATCTGCAAAGATATGGAAGAACTTTGTCCCGAGGCGATAATGCTCAACTACACAAATCCGATGGCGATGCTCTGTCATGCAATGCAGAGAAAGTCATTCATCAATACGACTGGGCTATGTCACTCCGTGCAGGGTACCGCGAAGATGCTCGCAGGATGGGCCAAGGTGCCCTTTGAGGAACTTGACTACACCTGCGCCGGAATAAATCACCTCGCGTGGTATCTCGAACTCAAGCACAAGAATAAAGATATCTACCCTAAACTCCAGAAGGCAGTTTCCGACAAAAAAGAGATTTATAACGAAGAGCAGGTAAGAAATGAGATGTTTCTCGCGTTCGGCTACTACGTGACCGAATCGAGCGGACACAATTCAGAGTACAACTGGTGGTTCAGGAAGCGCTCCGATCTCATTAAAAAACACTGCACAAAAGGAACAGGTTGGAATCCCGGTCATCACGCCTACATCCTTGACCACTACAAGAGGCAGGACAAAACATGGGAAGCTGACTTCAATAAATGGATAAATAATCCCGACTGGAAAGATACCGAAAAGGCGAAAGAGCTCGTAAGGGGCACTCGTCATGAATATGCTTCCGCGATTATCAATGCCTATCTCGGCGGCGATATGTTCAGGTTCAACGGTAACGTACCGAACACCGGCATCATCACAAACCTGCCGGACGGCGCGTGCGTAGAAGTTCCGGTTCTCGCTTCAAGGCGCAAACTCCAACCTATATATGTAGGCGAGCTCCCGATGCCTGTTCTTCCGCTTACTCACCTTAGCTCGGTCAACGAGATGATGGCCGTTGAAGGCTGTCTCACCGGAGATGCGGGGCTTGTTTATCAGTCGATAGCGAATGATCCGCTGACGGCTTCCGTTCTTTCACTCGCGGAAATCCGCAAAATGGTTGCCGAAATGTTCAAGGTCAACAAGAAATATCTTCCGCATTTCAAAAAGATAAGCCTCTAATAATAAGGGACATAAGTTAAATGGCAAAAATAACGTTCATGGGTGCGGGAAGCACCGTCTTCGTAAAAAACATACTTGGCGACGCAATGCTGAAACCAAGCCTTCACGGCGCTCATATCGCTCTTTACGATATTGACAAGAAGCGTCTCGAAGAATCAAGAAAAATGCTTGAGGTACTCAATAAGAATATAAACAAGGGGAGGGCAAAGGTAACGGCGCACCTCGGAATCCAGAACAGAAAAAGGGCACTTGCCGGCGCTAATTATGTGGTCAACGCAATCCAGGTCGGCGGTTATAAGCCTTCCACCGTTATAGACTTTGATATTCCGAAGGCATACGGTTTGCGCCAGACGCTAGCCGATACCCTTGGGATTGGCGGGATATTCCGCGCGCTCCGCACAATTCCCTTAATGCTGGACTTCGCTAAAGATATGGAAGCCGTATGTCCAAACGCATTGTTAATGAACTACACCAATCCGATGTGCATGCTCACGGGAGCGATGCTCAGGATGTCGTCCGTCAAGACGGTAGGACTCTGTCATTCTGTACAGGTCTGCGCGGATGCTCTGCTCACGAACCTCGGACTCGATAAAAAGGTGAAAAATCTTCAGTGGAAGATCGCCGGAATAAACCACATGGGATGGCTTCTGGAAATCACCGACGGCGGAAAAGACCTCTACCCCGAGATAAAGAAGATCGCCGAAAAGAAATTAAAACAATGGCGCAAGGGCAAAGAGAAAAACCACGACATGATCAGGCTCGAGATGATGCTCAAGTTCGGCTACTACATAACCGAGTCGAGTGAGCACAATGCCGAGTATACGCCGTACTGGATAAAAACAAACTACCCTGAGCTCATTTCAGAATATAACATCCCACTTGACGAATATCCGCGCAGATGCGTGAACCAGATAGCGGCATGGGAAAAACGCAGCAAGGACATCGTTGAAAATCCGAATCTTACGCACGAGCCCAGTCATGAGTACGGCTCGCTCATAATGGAAGCGATGGAGTCCGACAATCCCGCCAGAATCGGCGGCAATGTACTGAATAACGGAATCATCACAAACCTTCCGCACAACTGTGTGGTGGAAGTACCTTGTATGGTAGACCGGAACGGCATTCAGCCCTGTCATATCGGCGACCTGCCTGAGCAGTGCGCCGCGTTGAACAGGACGAACATAAATCCCCAGCTCCTGACAATTCAGGCAGCGATGACTCAGAAAAAGGAAGATATCTATCGAGCCGCGATGCTCGACCCGCATACTGCCGCCGAACTGTCCATTGATAAAATAATCGCAATGTGCGACGACCTTATCAAGGCCCACGGCAACATGCTCCCTAAATTCAAGTAAGCAGGTTGACTTGTTCCTGAGAGAAACCCAGATTTCTGGCAACTCAGTCAAATAACAATGTTTAGATAAAAAGATACGGTCGGGATTTCCCCGACCGCTTTTTTTTTCTAAGGCTTGTGCTACAGTCTTCTTTATAGAATAAGTACGGAGAATGAAATGGATCTCAGTGGGAAAAAAGTAATGGTTACCGGAGCGGATGGCTTTATCGGTTCACATCTGACGGAAATGCTTCTGAAAAAAGCTGCTTCGGTAAGGGCATTCTGCTGCTACAACTCCTTCAATTCATGGGGCTGGCTGGATTCCTTACCAAAAGGTGAATTGGCAAATATTGATGTTGTTACCGGCGATATCCGCGATCCAAACGGCGTAAGAAAGTCCATGGAGGGGATTGATCTTGTTTTTCATCTTGCTGCGCTTATCGCGATACCATTCAGCTACCATTCGCCCGATTCCTATATTGACACAAACGTAAAGGGCACCCTAAATGTGCTTCAGGCGGCGCGTGGCCTTGGCACGGAGAAGCTGCTTGTAACATCCACTTCCGAGGTTTATGGAACTGCGCAGTATGTTCCGATAGATGAAAAGCATCCGCTTCAAGGTCAGTCGCCTTACAGTGCCTCAAAAATAGGGGCGGACAAAATTGCGGAGTCGTTTTACAGGTCTTTCGACCTCCCTGTGACGATTGTAAGACCGTTCAATACTTACGGCCCCCGCCAGTCCGCGCGGGCAGTCATCCCTACGGTAATAATACAGCTTCTTAACGGGAAAAACCAGATTGAATTGGGCGATACCTCCCCCACTAGAGACCTTAACTATTGCAGGGATACCGCGGCGGCTTTCATTGCGATTGCCGAGTCGGACAAGACCGCCGGCGAGGAAATAAATATTGCGACCCAGCAGGAAATCAGCGTAGGCGACATAGCGCAGGAAATTATAGATCAAATAAAACCTGATGCTAGGATCGTTACTGATCCTCTGCGGGTCAGGCCCGATAAAAGTGAAGTGAGGCGGCTCCTCGGCTCGAATGAGAAAATACGCAGTCTGACAAGCTGGAGACCATCTTATTCGCTGAAAGAAGGTCTTCGTGAGACTATCGAATGGTTCAGGAAACCCGAAAACCTCCATCGCTACAAGTCCGACATATATAATGTATAAGCCCATGGACGACAAGCTTTTTCTCGAAAAATTCGATCTGCTTTACGAAAGGGTCAGACTCCACATGATGTCCGCGCCTGGCTGTCATGATTTTGACCATGTCCTGCGGGTACTCCACAATGCGCGGCTTATCCTGAAGGAAGAAAAAGGCGCCGACCGGAATATCGTAGAATTCGGAGCTCTTCTTCATGACATCGCGCGCCCTGAGGAACTTGAGGCGAAAGGCACAATATGCCATGCCGAATGCGGCGCAAAACTTTGTGTCTCAATGCTCGTGGAATGCGGTGTCAGCGACCCCGCGCTCACCGAGAAAATATCGTCAACCGTCCTCCGGCACCGCTACAGAGGCGGCAATCAACCCGTCAGCCTCGAAGATAAAATTGTTTACGATGCGGATAAGCTCGACTCCATAGGCTGCGTAGGCATCGGCCGCGCCTTCCACTTCGCGGGGCGGATCGGTGCGAGACTTCACAACACGGCGGAAGAGGCCGTGTCGTCCAAAGCCTACAGCCAGGAGGATTCGGCGTACAGGGAATATCTTGTGAAGCTCAAGCATGTGCCGGAAAAAATGCTTACAGCCTCGGGCCGCGCACTTGCCGAAAAAAGGGAAGTCCGGATGAAAGTTTTTTTTGACACCCTCAACAAGGAAATTTATGATAAGCAGTAATTCAGACCCGTTTCAAGGGCAGGAACTTAAGTTTCCTGTCGACTGGACCTACAGGATAATCGTAAGTTCTGAAGAAAAGGAAAGCGCGCTTGCCGAAATAAAGGAAATCCTTGCGAAACATGCGATAGAATCACCTGTTGAAGAAGGCCGTGGATCAAGTAAAGGCCGCTTTTCTTCTCTGCGCGTGAAAGTCCATTTTGAAGACAAGGTCTCAATGGAATTATTGAGCACGGAACTTTCTCAAGTCAAACATGTCAAATTCCTTCTCTAAACCTCAAGGATACTGGACGTGGTTTTATTGTATAAAATTTTATGATAAATCAAACACAAGGTATGGTTTTATTTCTTTTTACTTCCTTTTAGAGCCAATCCCCTTGACAGGAAGGTCTTCTTCGTATTAGATTAAGAGTATGATGGATTAGTTCTTATTGATTTTCGCGCATAATAATGCACATCGGAAGGGAAGCAAATGGTCCACAAGGAAAGACGGAAGTCGTTGTCGAACAGGTATTTCACATTAATAGAACTGCTCGTTGTAATTTCTATAATTGCAATCCTTGCAAGCATGCTGTTGCCAGCTTTGAACAAAGCAAAAGAGAAGGCAAGAGAAATGCAATGTATGAACAATCTTAAGCAGTGCGGTTTGACCATGCACCTATATGCAAATGATTACAAGGTGCTGCCTCCTGTTAACATTTTGTGGGACGGGTCGTACTATCAATGGGAATATTTCATGTTGATTATGATGAAAGATAACATCATAACAAGGCTCGACTACCGTTATATGCCGGTATTCAGGTGCCCGATGTATTATAGAGACGCAGACAATTATTACAGCTTCGGGATGAACTACTATCTTCGTTTTTTTCCCCCCTCAAAATCCTCTCGTCCATCTTCAATTCTGCTTCTTGCCGACAGGAGTCCGGATGCGGCGGATAATTGCTCGCTAGGCAATAGTGCTGACAACATAGCGTTCCGTCATTCAACAAAGGCAAACATCCTTTGGTTGGACGGGCATGTTGCCGGAAAAAATATCACCGAGCAGTCTTTTTATGACGGGCCTCCGAACATATGGCGCGAGTCGTTAAGCTGGAATTAGTACAAGGAAACAAGATGAATATACTAGACCATGTCAACCTGGGGCTGTCGCTGTCCGGGTGTTGCGATTTAAGACTGACAAGGATACCGTGAGTGGTTTTATTATATAAAAATTTATGATAAATCAAACAAAAGGTACGGTTTTATTTCTTTTTACTTCCTTTTAGAGCCAGTCCCCTTGACAGGAAGGTCTTCTTCGTATAAGATTGAAGGGTGCGAGAGAAATTGGTCCTTATTGATTTTCGCACATAATAATGCACATCGAAAGGAAAGCGAATGGTCCGCAAGGAAAGACGGAAGTCGTTGTCGAACAGGTCTTTCACATTAATAGAACTGCTCGTTGTAATTTCTATAATTGCAATCCTTGCAAGCATGCTGTTGCCAGCTTTGAACAAAGCAAAAGAGAAGGCAAGAGAAATGCAATGTATGAACAATCTTAAGCAGTGCGGTTTGACCATGCACCTATATGCAAATGATTACAAGGTGCTGCCTCCTGTTAACATTTTGTGGGACGGGTCGTACTATCAATGGGAATATTTCATGTTGATTATGATGAAAGATAACATCATAACAAGGCTCGACTACCGTTATATGCCGGTATTCAGGTGCCCGATGTATTATAGAGACGCAGACAATTATTACAGCTTCGGGATGAACTACTATCTTCGTTTTTTTCCCCCCTCAAAATCCTCTCGTCCATCTTCAATTCTGCTTCTTGCCGACAGGAGTCCGGATGCGGCGGATAATTGCTCGCTAGGCAATAGTGCTGACAACATAGCGTTCCGTCATTCAACAAAGGCAAACATCCTTTGGTTGGACGGGCATGTTGCCGGAAAAAATATCACCGAGCAGTCTTTTTATGACGGGCCTCCGAACATATGGCGCGAGTCGTTAAGCTGGAATTAGTACAAGGAAACAAGATGAATATACTAGACCATGTCAACCTGGGGCTGTCGCTGTCCGGGTGTTGCGATTTAAGACTGACAAGGATACCGTGAGTGGTTTTATTATATAAAAATTTATGATAAATCAAACAAAAGGTACGGTTTTATTTCTTTTTACTTCCTTTTAGAGCCAGTCCCCTTGACAGGAAGGTCTTCTTCGTATAAGATTGAAGGGTGCGAGAGAAATTGGTCCTTATTGATTTTCGCACATAATAATGCACATCGAAAGGAAAGCGAATGGTCCGCAAGGAAAGACGGAAGTCGTTGTCGAACAGGTCTTTCACATTAATAGAACTGCTCGTTGTAATTTCTATAATTGCAATCCTTGCAAGCATGCTGTTGCCAGCTTTGAACAAAGCAAAAGAGAAGGCAAGAGAAATGCAATGTATGAACAATCTTAAGCAGTGCGGTTTGGCCATGCACCTATATGCAAATGACTACAAGGTGCTGCCGACTGTTAACATTTTATGGGACGGGTCGTACTATCAATGGGAATATTTCGTGTCGATTATAATGAAAGATGACATCAAAACAAGGTACGACTACCGCTATATGCCGGTATTCAGATGCCCAACATATAGAGACGCAGACAATTATTACAGTTTTGGCATGAACTACTATCTTCGTTTTTTTCCCCCCTCAAAATCCACTCGTCCATCTACAATTCTGCTTCTTGCTGACAGGAGTCCGGATGCGGCGGATGATTGCTCGCTAGGCATGGACACCAACAACATAGCATTCCGTCATTCAACAAAGGCAAACATCCTTTGGCTGGACGGGCATGTTGCCGGGAAAAATATCACTGAGCAGTCTTTTTATGGCGGGCCTCCGAATATATGGCGCGAATCGTTAAGCTGGAATTAGTACAAGGAAACAAGATGAATATACTAGACCATGTCAACCTGGGGCTGTCGCTGTCCGGGTGCTGCGATTCAAGTATCGATAGTCCGACGGACGCGGTCAGAGCCGCTTATGAGTACCTGAATAAGGGCCTGATAAATAGCGTGGAGGTTTTTATGACAGGGCACCCCCCTCGTAAACGCCAGAATATCGGCCCCTGGGATTACGACAGCAAGTTAATAGCGGAGATGAAAGAAGCTCTGGCTCCTTTTCCGCACAAGGGAGCGCATATTCCTTTTGCTTTTGTGAATTTGGCATCGCTGAACCCTGGAATCAGGGACGAATCCTATAGACAAATGGTACTTTCCCTTGAAATTGCCTCGCAGTTGTCAATGGAGTACGTAACCACTCATCCCCGCTTTGGTACCTTGGATATCCTGTCCAAGAAAGAGGAATGGGAAATTTGGCTCGACTCCTATTCTCGACTGGCAGAAAAAGCAAGGGAATTGGGGGTCGTGCTGACAATCGAAAACGGAGACAGGCTGTCGTTTGAAGACTGCGCGGACATGGTGAGAGAAATACATTCACCGTTCTTTGCAATGACTTACGACACCGGACACGCAAATCTGGAGGGCAACAAAGATGGTAAATACAGAAAGTACAAGAGCCTTCCCGAATTTACGGAAGCCGAGCGCGACTGCTTTAAAAATATTCACCTGCACGACAATCATCTTTCAAAAGGCGACGAGCATCTGCCGCCAGGAAAAGGTGATATAGATTTTGACTCTGTATTTAAAGCATTGCTCAAAGATAGTCCCCCAAAATTCATTATGACCCTTGAGTTCAAGTGGGATGGACTTGAGTATTTCTTCGGCTATTTCAGGCAGGTTTTAGAAAAACAATTTAAGGAATTCCTCATATGAAAAAATGGTTGTGGGGCGAAGGCCATTGTCACAGCAATTTCAGCGATGGTTTTCACAGCATAAAAGAACTCACACAATTATATGAAGAATACGAAATAGATTTCCGCTTCCAGACCGACCATGTCTTTGCACAAATGCCTCAAGGCCGTTACATGAATCCATACCAGGAATTAAACGACGGACACTGTCTTTTGCCTGAAACGGTGGACGAATATTTATCTCAGTGCAAAAGTGCTTGCTCCACAAAACATTTGGTCATTCCCGGAGCCGAATTCGGTCTGCAATTCAAGCCCGGCCCATGGACACTTAACAGATATTTTGACCATCATATTCTCATAAGGCCATTGACAAAAAGCAGTTTGCCAAAAGAAAAAGACCTTAAAGAAAAATGGTGGCCAGACATATGGAACTTGTGCTCAAAAAGTACACGGGGGCAATTAAGCATGGCCCATGTGAGCGACGATAAAAGTCCATGGCAAATATTGCCGGAATTACCTAATTTGAATTCGCTGGAACTAGTCAACAATCTGGAATCGGTTGAACCGGCGGACGACAGAAAATGGCTTTCCTGGTGGGACTACATGCTGTCTATGGGAAAACGGATTGTTTTAACCACAGGCAGCGACAGTCACCAGGGTGACTTGTGGTGCGCCAGCGCCATGAGGAACGTTGTTCGAATAGAAGGAACCCCCGATGCAGGAAAATTGACAGAAGCACTTTATGCGGGAAAAAGTTATCTATCCGGAACTTTTCACCCAGACATATGGCGGGCGCTTGGAGAAAAGGGGATTCTTCCTGAAAGAAACGGATTTACTCCATGGTTTTCCCTGGGAGAACGCATATCCAGAAAAGAGGCTTCGGGAAAAGTCTGGGAATGGATAGCAAAAGGCATTGAAAACAATTATGGGCGCATCAAGAAAAAAGATTTCCCCAAAATGGAAATAACCGTTAACGGCGCGGAAATAGGAGATGAACTATCTCTTGGTCCCAAAAAACGAGTCAATGTCAATCTTGCAATCCGAATGAACGTCCCAATTTCAAAAATATGTATCATTGTCTCAGGAAAAGTTTTGTGGTCCGCATGCCCTCTTAAAAATTCCTTCAAAACTGAAATAGACTTGGACCTCGGCGATGATGCTAAATATTTGAGGGTCATCGTGAGCGGGAATGGAGAAAATAAAGATCAAAAAGAAACATTAATAAGTAATCCTGTATGGTTACGGAAGGCAAAGGAGAAAGTTTTATGACGCGGAAACTGGGGTTGATTTGCATGGCGGCATTACTGTTACAGGCACTGGCTTTAGCGGACAGCAAAGCGGCGAAAAACGTGGAAGAAAATGAATGTTCTGAAATTCCACTGATCGACTTTAAAGATGCGCAATCACGCAATGACTGGTCCGCGAATCCGTGGGGCGGTGGCAAAATAGACGCGGAGGTGCGTGACAGTGTGGGCGACAAATTCCCGTGGCTTATGAGAATCACCTTAAAAGACGCCCTTGCGACTTTGTCAAATCAAAAACTATTCTCCAGTCTGGAGGCGAAATGGAATGAAAATCCCGTCACTGGCTTTTACATATGGTACAGGACTTCAAATTTCAAAGGCCAGGCAAAAATGATCTATTCCTGTCAGGATGGGGAAGGAAATGATTCTTTCTCAAATGCCATAGGCCTTGAAAATGACGGAAAGTGGCATATTTCAAGGCTTCGGCTCACGGGCTGGAACAAGCAAAATCACCAGTTCAACATAGAAAAGCTGAAAGGGATCTCCTTTACATTCAAGGGATCAGGCGTTTTTGAAATCGGTGAAGTAGGAATGCTTTGCTCTTACAGAATACTTCCTGGAATATTGCGCTCCTCTATTAAAAAACTGCCCGTCGCACCATGTGCAGAATTCAAGATTGATGGGGAGATCGATGATAAAGAATCTTCGACATCCTCCAAGCTGGGGCTTTCGCTGTTCAATACCCAAGATGCTGAAATATGTGGAAGCAAACAGCCCGAAGACGGCACTGAAATATTTTTATCGTGGAACGACAATGGCGTTTACTGCGCCGCCCGTTGCTTCAAAAAAGACATGAACAAACTGAAAGCTGATTTCACCGAAGATTCCGTTAAAATATGGGAGGACGAATGCGTAGAATTTTACTTTGACACTGAACGGAAAATGGTAAAAAATGGCATGAAGAAATATGCCATAAACGCCAAGGGAAAAACAGGAATTGAAAATTTTGGGGATCGTGATGGAGAACTAAAGGTTGCCGCGAAAAAATTTGACGACCGCTGGGAAGCGGAATTGTTTTTGCCGTGGAAAACGTTGGGGATAAAGGAAAAAGCACCTTTTGCAATGGGCTTTAATGCTACACGTACCACTTATGACGGGGATAAAATGAGGGAGCGCAGTGGCTGGACAACACCAAAATGGGACGCCGTCCCCGATTTTGGCGCGATATTCATAACAAACGGGAAAAAAGCCATAGGTCAAACAGATAAAAATGTTTTGGGTTTTGCCGGAAAGGGAAAGTACGTATTGGCCGGAACAGCGCCTGATAAAACGAGCTATAAATTCAAGTTGTATACGCCAAGCGGCGAGGAAAGACTCTTGTGTAAAAGCGGGAACTTTCCATCCGGAAATTTTGAATACCCCTTTCTGTTCCCTGTCAAGAAAACGGGTTACTTCCCGTTCAGCCTCACCGTTTATGACAATGCCGAAAACATAGTAAACTACATGGAGGGCCGTATCAGCGAACAGGCCATGGATGACTGGAAGCCATTGCCGGTAAATAGTGTATCCTTGTTTCCAGAACCCAAAATATTGCAAAAAAGCGAAGGATTCTTTGACATAAAGCCGGGAATAAAATATTTCCTCGCATCGGAAGAAATAGGTTTATGCGGGAAAAAACTGGAAGAAGATATAAAGACATTTTTCAACATTTCTTTTGAAAAAACACAAATCCCTGAAGATGCGCGAATAATAATAGATTTGAACATGGCGTCACAAACGGCAAAAAATATTGTCAGTGAAAATAAACTTCAGGACGATTTAAAAAAAGTCAAGCACGACGGCTTCCTTCTGCTTATAACCAGTGACAGAATATTTATAACGGCCAAAGAAAAACGAGGCGTTTTATATGGAGTTAATGCCTTGCTCGATCTTGTAAAAGTCACATCAGAATCGACAGCAGCTCCTCAGGTATGCAATCTAAAAGTGGTCGATTGGCCCGATTCTGAAATCAGATACTGGTTTCATCATATGAGAGGATACATGCCCCAAAACAAGTATGATGTAGCGTTATATGAAAAGGTACTGGCAGCTGTTCCCTTGAACTTCAGGTATAACGGCTATTTTATTGAGACCGACGATTATTATAAATGGCAGAACTCCCCCGGCTTTGGGGAAGGGCCGCAATGGTCCACTGATGATTTCAGACATGTGATGCGATTCCTGCACAGCAATTACGTCCCGGTAATGCCCTCAATCCAATCACTCGGTCACATGGAATGGCTTCTCCGCAAAAATGAATACGCACATCTCAGGGAAGACGGCGACCTGGCGACACTCTGCACAAAACATCCAGATTCCTACAAAATACTCTTTGGTTTTTACGATGAAATGCTCAAGCTCTGCAGTGAGAACCCTGAATACAAACCGACCCATTTTATAGTCCAGTTAGATGAAGCCCGATGGAAGACTGGAGCGACTCCGGAAGAAAAACGCTGTAAATACTGCAAGGAGATACCTAAAAATAAGATATACATAGATCACATCAAAAAAATTTCCGAATACATGAAAGAGAAAAACATCAAACCAATCATGTGGTCCGACATGATGATCGAGGAGCATAATGGCCTTAATGAATTCAAATGCGTTGAGATTCGCGACCAGGTGCCTAAAAACATGATAATGGGACACTGGTCTTTGAGTGATTACCAGAGCATCCCGCGGTTCGAAAAACTAGGCCTTGAAAACTGGAAGACACCTACCGGATATCACCTGAGCCGTCTGAATGAAAACATGGTCTCAGGACAAATGTTCCTTATCTGGACATACTATTGGTGGTTAAGTGATTCCCGCTGCAAATCACAGGGCTCGTACGGCCCGATGGCGCAGACCCTTTATGCGAATTCAGCATGGAATAATTTTTTGGACGACGACAATTCAAGCTGGATAAAATATACAAAGATCTACGGAAACTGGCTGATGCACAATTGGAGCAGAAAACCTTCGCCTCACGCGAACAACCAATTCAAGACCATTGATTTGTCTGCGGCCATTAATGACACTGTCATGGATAAGGAGGCTGGCGATGGTCACGGGTGGTTTGACTGCGGCCCTGAAAAAGACTTGTCCCAATTAGATTTAAATATTGAAAGTATTTCCGGAATTCCTGTAAAATTTGCCATGAAAGACGGGGAAACTGCATTTATAAAATTCAACAAATTAAAAAAAGAATCCGCGGAGTTGAAAATCGAGATGAAAACCGGAAGCTTGATTCTTCTCCATGCCGCGGATCTGGCTGACGCGGACCGAAGCGTCGCCATGGACAGAAAAAATTACGCTGATCCTTTGAAAGGCACATTGGTCGCTAAATATACAGTTTTTTACGAAGACGGGAAAACTGAAACTTTTAGCGCGCTTTTCGGCTGGAACCTGTCTCCATGGAATTACGATTCAATGAATATGAATGGTGTTTTTTCCAAGTATGTCATAGATTCCCGTTCGCTGCTTGAAGGAAAGACTCCGGCGGCCAAAAATAAAAACTTGGCTGAGGATATAGCACTTTACCAGTATGAATGGGTCAACCCAAATCCCAATGTCCCAATTAAAACGGTGAAAATCGAAAGTTCAGGCTCCTATATTTCCTACGGAGTACTTGCCATAACGGCACGAGGCGTGAAGTAATAGAAATGAAAACTGGTCCCCTTACTATGATATAATCGTCGCCACGCTTTTGTGGGATGATTCCCTGATGATAAAGTATAGGAAATTGCGCGAATTTTCTATACTTTATCCGATATTAGGATTTCGGCATTGTCAACGTTACAGTGGTTCCTGAGCTTTTGCAGGTTTTCATCGTAATGGCCGCCTTATGCGCGTCGGCGATAAGTTTTGCGTAATAGGTTCCGAGGCCTGTACCGAATAGTTTTCCGGAAGTAATATATTTTCCGAAAAACTTGTCCCTGACCGTATCCGGGACTTCTCCCTGATTGTGTATCGATATTTCAGTTTCCCCAGATTTCATTGACACGGATACGCTTATTTCGGTTTTTTCGGGGGCTGCTTCTATCGCATTTTTCACGAGGTTGCCCAACATAGACGCGAATGTCAGTCTCTCCGCCAAAATGGTTATTGCCCCACATTTAAGTCCTTCTTTACCTTCGACCTTAATCGTCAGGCGGCACGACTTGACCCTAAGCGCTATCTGTTGTTCCTCGTATATGTCTTCCATAACATGGGCCAGGTCAATGACCTCTCTTTTCAATTTGCAGAAACCATCCTCAAGCCTGTGCAGTCCTATTGAAAGATTAATCGTGTCGAGCATTTTCCTTGAGGAGTTTTCTATCATGTCCAGAAGCTCTTTTGCGTCCCCGCTGAGTCCTGGCGTGCGGTCTCTTATCATTTCGGGCGCGTTGATTATAAAATTAAGGGGTGATTTAAGGTCATGCCTGGATAGTTTTTCGAAGTCTTCTCTGAGCTCTTGTATTTTTCTTCTTTCTGAAATATCTCTGGCAATACATATGATGGCTTTTCTTCCATCAATCTCGAATATGTTTCCGGAAAGCTCCACATGTATATCGTGCCCTTCGGCGTCAATCATTACGGATTCGAGGCAGTTCAGGGCTCCTTTTTCTTCCAAAAGCCTGAGGATATCCCCAACACTTTTCTGCCGGTAGTCGGGCACAATTTCATCGTATTTTTTGCCTATCAGTGCGTGTTTCGGGTAGCGGAGGGTTTTCCACGCCTGGTTATTGCATTCGAGTATTTCGAGGGTTTTCAGGTCTATTATGAAAATGGGGTCATTTGCCGATTTGAGTATTCCGCTGTATTTTTCCTCGCTTCGCTGGAGGGCTTTGAGGGTTTTCAGCTGTTCAGATATGTCGCTGAAGCCCCAGACTGTCTCTCCCGAGGGCAGTATGTAGGCATAACTGTCGGCCCAGAACTCAAAATTTCTGCCTTTGTAGAGGAATGGTTCTATTTTTGCATAATTGTCCTTTTCTGACATTTTGCCCAGTGCCTCGGCCAGCGACGTATTTTTTGTTCCCTCGAAGACCTTTGCCAAGCTCTTTCCAATGATTTCCTTTTTCGCGCTGATCCCGGTTATTTTCATTCCAGCCTTGTTTATGTCGTTTATGATGAAGGATGAATTGTCCATCTTCTTTTTAAGGGTTACGGCACCGCTGTTCATTGAGTTGAAGAGCTCTCTGTAGCGTATTTCGCTTTCCCTGATAATTTCCTCGGATTTTTTTTCTTCGCTTATGTCATGGATTGTCCCTGTGAGCAATGAAGGTTTTTTTTGTCCGTTTCTGCTTATGACCCTTCCGCGGACCTGCATCCATTTCCATGAAGAGTCGGCGCCCTTTATTCTCAGGTCGATATTGAGTTGCTTATAAATGTTATGTATGTGCCTGAGGAGTTTTTCTTTTGCGAACCTGATATCGTCCGGGTGGACATATTTTACGAGTTCTTTTATTTTAAGAGTTCCGTTTTTAGGTGGGTAAGCAAGGAGAGATGCTGTTCTTTGACAGAACGATATGGAATCAGACACGAGGTCCATTTCCCATGTGCCGGTGGATGTGGAACTCATTATCATATTCAGCTTCTGTTCGCTTTGGGAGAGCATGTCTTCGACGAGTTTTCGTTCTGTTATGTCCACACATGTGCCTATAAAGCCGGCAAACTTTTCGTTTCTTCCGAAAAGCGGCGAGCTGAAATCGATAACCCATCTGAATTTCCCATCATTTCTTCTAAGGCGGTATTCAATTTTGAATTTTCGGTGGTTTTTAAAGGCATGCGAGAATGTTTTATCCCATCTTTCAAAATCGTCGGGGTGCACTTTTCCTTTCCAGGCGGATGCCTGCATTGAAGCAGCATTATTCTTACCAAAAAAATCATGTGTTTTCCCATTGGCGTATATGATATTTTTGTCTTTGTCCGCCATCCACATCATTACGGGCATATTTTCAGCGATTATCCTGAATTTCATCTCGTTTTCGAAGATGGTCTGCTGAGATTTATATCTGCTGATGTACGAAGAAACCGTGCTCGCATAGTTTTTTAATATTTTAAGTTCTGCATCGATCCATTTTTTTTCTGAACTGCTTTTCCCGAAAACAATAAAGCCCCATAAAACTTTTCCTGAGAAGACTGGAAGTGCTGCGAGTGTCTTTATCTCAAGTCGCTTAAAAAATGCCTTTTCGAGAGGGGGAAATTTAGAGGTTGTTCCCCTTATCAATCTTTTTGCCTTGAAATATTTTAGCCATCGGGGCAGCATTGACTGAAAATCTGGGAGTTCTTTATCCTTTTCTACAGGGATATCGGAGATCCTTTTTTTCCAGAAGGCCGTCCTTGAGGCGGTTATTCGGGTTTTGCCGTTGATGCCCTGATAATGGAACTCGAATATTGAAGCGGCGTCAGCACTGAGGGCCGAAGCCATCGTCGTCAGAGTCTGCCCCACCGCATCCATTTTGCTTGAGGAAAGTAGAAGAGCCGCCGCCCTGTTTGAGGCGTTGAGGAGATTTTCCCTGTATTCGAGTGCGTTTTCGACTTCCTTGCGCTTCGAAATATCTCTGGAAACGGAGATGATGACATCATTGAAATCATTGATGAAGCCTTTGACGTAGCGGTAGACTGATTCAACCCATATGGTCTTCTGTGAGTTTTTCTTTTTTATCCGGTATTCGCAGCGACAAGATGTTTTTGACTTCAGTGTCTTTCCAATTGCCTTTTCAACATTTTTCCTGTCCTGTTCTTCTATGATTTCCGTATGGTTCCGGCCTATCAGCTGCGCTGAATTGAATCCGCTGAACTGGAAGCAGGACGGTGATACGTAGAGCACGATCTGGTCTGTCGAAAGTATACTTATTATGTCTGAGGAGTTTTCCGCTATCAGCCTGAAGCGCGCTTCGCTTTCCGTGACTTCTGATTCAGCATTTTTCCTTTCAGAAATATTTTTTATAATAATGACTATTTCTGAAACTTCCTTGTCACCTTTGAACATTTTTAGAGGACAGCATTTCAACTCCGCCCAAAGAAAACCTTTGTTTTCCGCCTGGAGCCTACAGGAGATGGGAGGAGGTACTGAGCTTTTCCGAATGGAGTTTTCCAGCACATCTATCACCTTGATATCGTCCGGATGAACCAGATTGAATAGTGTAAGTGCCCTCGCCGCTTCCGCTTGGATGCCAGTAACCTTATATAGGGCAGATGATGCCGTCAGAATTTTCAGTCCCGGCATGGTGACTGTGCATATAATATCATCGCTGCTTTCCATGAGGAGCCTGTAATTCCGCTGGCTGATCTTGAGTTCTTCCTCTGCCTTTTTGCGGCGGGATATTTCAACGAGTTCCTGCTGCTTGCTGGCAGGCATTTTGTCAAAAATATCTATGAACTCAGCTGGGGGGCTGATAGCCGCGGCATTTTCCTTCCGGGACGGCTTTGCATCCGCTTCGGAAGCAGCCGGTTCCTGGCTGTAGAGCTTCATTGAATTTTCTTGGAATATCTGAAGCAGTTTTCGTTTTGCATAGAGCTCGGGTTTTCTTTTGCCGCTGCGCCAGTTCGATACACTCTGCTGGGAAACGCCGCAGAGCCGCGCAAGCTCGCTTTGAGACAACATGAGGTCGTCAAGCAACTTTCTGACAAGAGCCGTCCAGTCCATTTCTTTCATAATATTTCCACAACCCGTAACAGAGGATTATCCTTCAATTATAGATGATTTAAAAAAAATAGCAAGATTTTCCGCATGCTTCTTATGTTCCCACTTGCCCCGGTGTCCGTTACAAAAGATCGAAAATAGCGCATGGCAGACTAAAGATAAAGCTCCTGTAGTAAAGGTTTGTATAATTTTACAAAGGTACTTATAATAAAATTACGAGATGTTGAAAAAAAATATTTGCCCTTTACTTTTAACCTTAGTAACAAAAAGGGGGGATTGTTAAAATGAGAGTAGTAACGTCTGTATCTTCCTTTGTCTGCGGGCTTTTTGTTGTTCTGGCACTGTCAGGATGCAAGGCTGAACCGGTAGAAGAGAAAAGTCCTTTTTTACCAAATCCCGAGAAACTTCAAACGATAGAAGGGGCTGCCGTCCAGAAAGTTTGGAAGGACCCTACAGTGAGTCTTCTTGAATATGACAAGGTCATCGTAGTGCCAGTCTTTACCGAAAAACAGCTTAATAAATCATGGCTTGAACGGAACAATATAAGACACATGCTCGGAGATGACGAAAAAGACCTTATCGAGTTCGCAAAATATACAGAAGAATCATTCAAAAGAGCTATTTCCAGAGATAAGAGGCTTACCCTTGTCGATAAACCCGGGAAAAACACCCTTATCCTTGAGTTGGCCCTCGTAAAAGTCGTGCCTGGTAAACCAATCATAGGCGCCCTCGGCAATCTTTCCAATCTTACACCCTTCGGACTCATCCTCGTACCCGTGAAGGTCGGGGCAAAGGCCGGAACCGACTCAGGGATGCAGGCGTCCGTCGCCATAGAAGGTATCGTCAGGGACTCGCAGACCAAAAAAGTCATAGGAATGTTTGCCGACAGAGAAAAGCAGAAAGCGGCAGTCTTCAACTTCAATGACTTCCGCACCTACAGCAACCTCAAGCAGATTGTTGACGAGTGGGCGGACCAGTTTGTTCAGGCCATTAACAGAAAACCCGGCGACCCGCGAGTGCAGGACAGCAAGGTCTTTGTTCCTGTAAACTTCTAGCCGAATTGAGCCGGCGTTGAAATAAAAAATAACCCGGGGATTGAATATTTCACAAAAGCTTCTTATGTTTCTGGCATGTGAACTGCGTTTCACCACAATATAAACATTAAGAAGAGACTGTAATGGGAAAAAAGATTTTGATTTCGTTTTTTGCGGCCGCCTTCACGGCGGCTTCTTTATCGCTTTTCGCTCAGACTGAGGCTGCCCCGGCGCCTGCCGGTGTTTCCGTCGCGATGCCTCAAGCGCCTCAAGCACCTCAAGCGGCAGTGGTCCCCGAAAAAGCCAACGCCGCGCCTGATGCTTCTGTCAAGCCGCTGTCGAAGCGCAAGTTTGGCCCTGGTATCACCAAAATACCCAAGAGCGATTCGGTAGAGTCACTCGGAATTTCATCATCAAGAATGCTTTTCGCTTTAATCGCGGTGCTCGGCGCGATGGTACTTTTTTTCTGGCTGCTTAAGAAGTTCAACCACAGACTTAGCAATTTCGAAAAGGACGCCGCAATCAAGGTCAAAAGTCGTATTCAGCTTGATGCCAGAAATGCCATTGTCCTCATCGGAGTTTATGAACAGGAATTTCTTGTCGGTTCCGGTACTAACGGAATTACGCTCATTTCGAAGTTTTCAAATATAGAGGACGGCCCCGGTGCCGTGGAGGATGAAGAAATTCCTGAAGATGACGTAAAAGATGTAAAAAGCGACATTCAAAGTGTTTCTTTTAGCGAAAAGCTTCTAAAGCTCGCCGCCGCTCCAGTGGAAAGCAGCAACCTTAACTCAATTCATGGAGATAAAAAGTGATGGTTCGTGGTGCTTTTCCTTTCCGCTATGGCAAGACATTGACCATTTTAGGCGTATTCCTGATATTATGCTTTTTACAGACGTCTGGTTTTGCCCAGGAATTGAATGCCAGCCCTGACCAGGTCAGCTTTAAACTCAGCTTGGAAGGCGGCAGCTTTAGCAAGGCGGTCAATGTCTTCCTTCTAATGACGGCGCTGAGTCTTGTTCCCTCCGCCGTGATGATGATGACCTCATTCACGCGTATTGTCATAGTACTTTCTTTTCTCAAGCAGGCTATTGGCGCCCAGAACACGCCCTCCGCTAGAATCGTCGCGGCTCTCGCCCTTTTTCTTACCATATTTATAATGCAGCCGGTCTGGGTTAAAGTCTACAACGAATCAATTGTCCCCTACTCGGAGAAGAAATTAGATGAAAAAGCCGCCCTTGAGAAGGGGAGTGCGCCGCTGAAGGAGTTCATGCTCAAGCAGACACGCGAAAGCAGCCTTCTTCTTTTCATGGACCTCGCCAATATGGACCCAGTGGACTCCTCTGACGCTCTGCCGATGACTGTAATAATCCCCGCGTTTATGATAAGCGAGCTTAAAACGGCGTTCCAGATGGGCTTCCTTATTTACCTGCCCTTCCTGCTTATTGATATTGTTGTCGCCACCTGTCTTATGTCTATGGGCATGATGATGCTGCCGCCGATGATGATATCGCTTCCCTTCAAGTTGCTGCTATTCATAATAGTCGACGGATGGGGAATGGTCATACGTTCACTTGTTTCAAGCTTTTCTTAACATGAGGTAATGTGCAATGACTGAAGGACTTCTCATCGACATAATGCATCTGACCGTAGAGACGGTAGCTCTTGTCACCTCGCCTATTATAATTACAATAATGGTGGTAGGTATTCTTTCACAGATACTTCAGACCGTGACCCAGCTTAAAGACCAGGCTCTCAGCTTTGTCCCGAAGGTTTTTATGTGCGGTATTGTCTTTGTATTAGCCATTCCATGGTATATTCAGATATTCCAGAAATATACGGAGGTCATTTTCGAGCTCATCGGCAGGTCTGACTTATGAATTTTGATTTTCCAATCGCGTTCAGCGCCGTGAAACTGATTGCGATTATTGCCCGTTTCGGCGCATTTATTTCCGCGTTTCCGATCTTCTCCAGCGAAACCATATCCATGCGCTACAAAATGTTTTTCGTCATTTCAATTTCAGCACTGCTTATGCCGGTTATTCCTGCCGACTGGATGAGTTCGGCGATGTTCAAGAATCTCGACCTTTTCAATCTGAGTTTTATGATTCTTTCCGAGGTCATGCTGGGTTTTACCATCGCCCTTTTTGTTCTTATCCTTGTTGAGATTCTCCATTTTGGGGGCTTTATCATAGATCAGAACATGGGCTTTATGATGGGAAATGTAATTGACCCAGTCACAAATTCGGGTTCTACTCCCTTCTCTCATCTCCTTGTTCAGTCCTTCTTTATAATTTTTCTGATATTTGACGGACATCACGAGGTGATACGGCTTGCTGCCTATTCTTTTCAGACAATTCCTCCGGGCGGTTTTATTCCGGGGGCGGATTTGGCAGAAACGGCTATATCGCTTTCAAGCAGAATTTTTTTTGTTGGTATACAGATTGCCTTTCCTATTTTTGCCTCGATGTTTATTCTCAGCGTTGCGATGGGGATCATCGCGAGGATAGGCGAGGACTTTCCGGTGCTGGAACTCTCTTTTTCCATAAGATTTGCTTTGGGCTTCACAGTGCTTATCGGCACGATTCCCGTTATAATGGCAATATCCAGGGAGATAAACGGGGAAGTCCTTGAGTGGGTCGGTTACCTCATCAAGTTCTAAAAAGCGCTTCTCAGCGCCTGTCGAATTTAGTAATTCCTTCGGCTATCGCGCTTGCCATGTTTTGCTGATAGTAGTTCTGGCCCAAGAGTTTTTCTTCGCTTGGATTTGACATGAAGCCCATTTCCAGGAGCACCGCAGGGCATCGCGGGGTCTTGAGCACCATGAACCTTGCCCTCTTTACTCCACGGTCGAACGCCCCGGTCCTTTTGATGACGGCTTTTTGGATTTCGTAGGTAAGTATGCTGTTCTGCCGGTCATACGTATTGCCAATTTCCTTGCGCCAGTTTATCCGGCTGTCCTGTGTCGAGGATGCCCCGACCGGCGTGAGTGCGAAGCTTTCTATTCCGCAGATACTCTTGTTTTTTGCGGCGTTGGCGTGAAGCGAGATAAAGAGATCAGCCTTGTATTTTGACGCAATATACGGCCTCTGCTCAAGCGGAATGAATTTATCTCTGTCTCTTGTAAGATAGACAATATAGCCTTTTGCCCTCAGTGCGGCCTTGAGTTTCAGGGCTATATTAAGCACCAGTTTTTTTTCGTCGTGAATCCTTCCTGACGCCCCCACGTCGTGCGCTCCATGCCCGGGGTCGATCACAATGGTCCTGATTTTCTTTGTCTGGATGTATCTGGCTTTCAGAATCGGTTCGACGACTTTAAGAAAGTCCAGTTCGCTGATAAAGGGTTCGTATCCTCTTAAATAGGGAGCGTGAAGAAAATAGACTTTTGTTTTATTTATCGAGCCTTCCTTTTTTTCAAACGTGAACTCGAAACGGTTGTTCTTGTTATATATCCCGCATTTTGTCTTCCATACGAATGTCTTCAACCCGTAAGCCGCCGCAATATCCCTTAAATAAACATAACGTTTCCCGAATGCCGTAACTACCCTGACATTAGCAGCATCCGCATGATTTACGGAAAGAAGAAACGCGCCCACCGTCAGGAGCACAAAAAATAGAAACCGCCGAACGCTTATAGCTTGTCGTTTCATGTTTTAGAACCTTTTGAGCGATATCTGCCCGCTGTAGTCTTCAAGAGGCGGATACATCGCGTAAATATCCTTTCCGACCCTGGCGGCCTCTTCAAGAGACCCCAGTACAAATGCCTTCGCGCTTATGACGGAATCCTTCCAGTTCATCCCGCCGGCGAGACACGCGGTAAAGGCCGCGCTGAACGTACAGCCCGTGCCGTGAAGTACCTCAGGACTTTCGATTTCGGCAACGGGCGACGATATCGCGTAGACCGCACCCTCGTGTGCCGCTATATCCGTAATATTCCCGTCTCCTGACTGTAGATGTCCGCCCTTGACTATAAAGGAGTTTCCAAATTTTTCAGCGCAGAACGCTGCCGCTTTTTTCATATCACCGGCATTTTTTATCGTCATTCCCGATATGATTTCCGCTTCCGGAATATTGGGCGTTACCCATTTCGCAATCGGCAGGACTTTGTCAATCAGGGCTTTTACCGCTGATTTTTCGAGCAGTAACGCTCCGCTCGTCGATATCATTACGGGATCTGAAACCAGGGTGAAGGAATATCCTTTTAAGGATTCGGACACGGCATTTATAATGTCGGAGCTGAAGAGCATTCCTGTTTTTGCCGCTCCGAATGAGAAGCATTTAAGGACAGCGTCCAGCTGAGCCTTTACAAATTCCGCCGGAACGGGGTGGATCCCCTTGACCTCGAACGGATTTTGCGCCGTAAGCGCCGTTATCGCTGAAGCTCCGAATACGCCGATTGCCGCGAATGTCCTGAGGTCTGCCTGTATTCCCGCTCCGCCGCCGCTATCGCTTCCGGCTATCGTGAGGGCAGCCGGGTAAAAATCTTCGGCTTTCTGCTTGTGTGAGCGATTCAAAGGCGTCTCCAGTGTTTTATAGATTTGAGCAATATACATGAAGTCTGGCAAAGGGAAAAGCCCTTTTTTAAAATAAAGCGGGGAAGCCCCGCTATGCCACAGGGCAAAGCGGACGAAGGAGATATACGTCTGGCTTTGCCCAGTTGAATTTTCCGGGTTATGGTTCAATATTACCTCCTTAACCAATCCGGATGTGACGCATGAAGGAAAAAAGAAGACTTTACATAGCAGACTACTGCTTTACTCCATACGAAAGCATAAGCCGCTGCGGCATCCTGTGCAGCGGAGAGAGAATAATTGCCATCGGCGGGGCATCTGCGTTCGTGAAGGAATCCAAAGTTGAAATAATCGATGTCTCGGGGGCCTATGCGGTTCCCGGTTTTATCGATTCTCACATTCACGGCTGCGGCGGATTTGACTCGTCAACCGCTCACAGATCCGATACGGATATAGGTGTTATGTGCCGCGTGCTTTCTACCCACGGCGTAACTTCTTTTCTGCCTACAGTCATATCTGCGCCTGTGAGCGAAATGCTCGCGGCTCTCGACGCACTTTCTTCGATGATGGAGAAAGATTTCCCCGGCGCGCAACCCGTGGGCATTCATCTTGAAGGCCCCTTCCTAAGCAGAGCAAAGCATGGCTCCCAGCGTGAAGACGACATACTCAGCCGTGCCGATACCGTGCTTGCCGACGAGCTTATCGCCGCGGCGAAAGGCAAGATAAAAATTTTCACCCTTGCGCCTGAACTGCCTGGATCCCTAGATCTTATAGAGTTTCTTCTCGAAAAAGGAATAACCCCTTCCATGGGGCACAGTCTTGCAGACGAAACACAGGTGTTGATGGCCGTCGATGCCGGCGCCAGGCGCTGCACCCACATATATAACGGTATGCCGCCACTTCACCATCGAGAGGTTTCCCTTACCGCGATCGCGCTTACCGATGACCGCATCACAATTGAGATTATCGTCGATGGAAGACATATACACCCGACCATGATAGAACTTGCGTGCCGTATCAAGCCAAAGGATAAGATCATCGGAGTCAGCGACGCCATTCAGGGCGCCGGCCTCAACGACGGGACTTATCAACTCGGAGCCTCACAGGTCAACGTCGAAAAAGGCGTTGTTACGACTCCCGACGGCACGATGGCCGGAACTACTATGACCCTGGAACAGAGCTGGGAACAGCTCGTCTCATATTCTCTTTTCGAAAATATGGAGGCCGCCGCGTGTTTCACATCGAATCCGGCAAAAAGTCTCGGATTGGAAGACCGCGGCGAACTGCGTCCCGGAAAAAGGGCCGATATCGCGTTTTTTGAGGGAGGAACGAATAAAAATATCCTCACAGTGGCCAAAGGTAAGATTGTCTTTGATATCAATGGAAAACTTAACGATATCCCGGAACTGACTTGATTCAGGGCTATCCTCAATTCTTTTCCTCATAACCTATGAAAGTTTCTTTATGAGATATCTTCTTTTAGATTCCGGAAACTGCCGCAAACTTGAACAGGTCGGCGATATAAGACTCGTCCGCCCGGCGCTTAACGCATTCTGGCAGCCCTCGCTTCCCGCGTCCGACTGGGAAAATGTATCCGGCATTTTTTCACGCGATTCCGGCGGAGGCGGCACTTGGGAATGGAAAGAAAAAGTACCCGAATCATGGCAGATTGAATGGGGCGGCCTCCAATTTATCGTAAAACCTACCGGATTCGGACACCTCGGATTTTTCGCCGAGCAGCACGAAAACTGGGAATGGCTTCGTAAAACTGTTTCGGTCATGGGAGCTAAACCCAAGACGCTCAATCTTTTCGCCTATTCAGGGGCCAGCTCTCTGTCAATGGCACAGGGGGGCGCAGAGGTCTTTCATCTTGATTCGTCAAAGGGAATGAACGACTGGGCCAGAAACAACCTTCAAATAAACAGCACCATCCCGGATTCCATTCACTGGGTAACCGAGGATGTTTTAAAGTATGCCGCCAGAGAGACCAGACGCGCAAAAAAGTATAACGGCATTGTCCTCGACCCGCCCTCCTTCGGACGCGGAGCCCAGGGCCAGATATGGAAAATGGAAAACGATCTTATAAAACTGATGAATTCATGCCGCGATCTTATCGACCGCTCATCAAAACATTTTATCCTTCTCAGCTGCCACTCGCCCGGCTTCACCCCTGTTATTCTCGAACGAATAATCGCGGACGTTTTCGAAAAAGGCACCTTCGAAAGCGGCGAAATGACCGTACCTGAAAAGTCGGGAAGAAAACTACCGGCCGGAACCTTCGCCCGCTATATGGGTAAATGGTGAATGAATGAGCTATGCCAAGGTAATCGTGAATCTCGCGCTGGACAAGGATTTCGACTATCTTATACCGCAAGCTCTTGAAGGAAAACTCGAAGTCGGTTCCCAGGTAATCGTTCCCTTCGGCAGCAGTGAACGACGCGGATATGTGATTGCCTTTGCAGAACGTCCCGTACACCGCGGCGAAATAAAACCCATCACGAGCGTTTGCGGAGACGAATCAAAAATCCCTTCATCTCTCATAGAACTCGGAAAATGGATGGCCGATTATTATTGCTGCTCCCAGGAGCAGGCCGTAAGGTCGCTTCTTCCGGGCGCGGTCCGCAGGGGAATGGTAAAGCCCAAAACCGTAACATATTACGAGTTGGGCGACAAGGCCGAGTACGACAAGGTGACCGGAAACCCCAGGCTCCACTCGCAGATAAGAGTTCTCAAGCTTATCGAGAAACACCGCCGCCTTACGCTGCCCGCACTTGAAGCCCTGGCAGGGACAGGCCGTTCCGTAATAGCCTCGCTCCTCAAAAAAGGAGCCTTGAACGCTGTCGCTGAAACTGTCGGACGCGACCCCTACGAAGGAGTCGAGATACTGCCGTCCAGACCGCTGGAACTCAATGATGAGCAGTCCTCCGCACTCAAACGCATCACCGTGATGATGAATGATACCGCTAAAAAAAGCCGCGTGCTTCTCCTTTACGGTGTTACCGGAAGCGGAAAAACCGAAGTCTACCTGCAGGCAATAGCAAAGGCGATTGAAGAAGACAAGGAAGCCATCGTCCTTGTCCCTGAAATTTCACTCACGCCACAGACTGTTTCACGCTTCCGAGAACGCTTCGGCGATATGGTAAGCGTACTCCATAGCGGGCTCTCCGACGGAGAGCGATTTGACGAATGGGGCAAGGTCTCCAGCGGCAAAGTCAAGATCGCCGTCGGCGCACGCTCCGCCCTTTTTGCCCCCTTCCGTAAACTCGGACTTATCATCGTCGACGAAGAACATGAACACTCTTACAAGCAGGACAAGGCCCCGCGCTATCACGCCAGAGATGTCGCCGTCATGCGCGGACTTATGGAGAAGGCCGTAGTCGTACTCGGCTCCGCCACCCCGTCATTCGAGTCGTATCACAACGCAATCACCGGCAAGTTCGAAATAGAACGCCTCAGCAAACGCGCCGACGACTGCCTGATGCCGGAGATAAGAGTCATAGACCTCAAGCTTGAGTCCGCCCGCGAAGGCAAGACACATTATTTCTCGCAAACCCTCGTGACGGCCGTCCGCGATCGGCTTGCCCGCGGCGAGCAAAGCATTATCTTTCTCAACCGCCGCGGCTATGCACGCCAGATGCTTTGCGAACACTGCGGATTTATTGCCGAGTGCCCGGACTGTTCCGTCCCGTATACTTACCACAAAAAGAAGCAGATACTTTCATGCCATCTCTGCGGCGAACATATCCCGGCATATCCCAAGTGCCCGGACTGCTCCGCCGAAGATATACGCTATTCCGGCGCCGGAACAGAGCGGCTGGAGTCCACCGCTGCCGAGCTTTTCAAGGGCGCGGTCATCGCCAGAATGGACTCTGACACCATGAATACCCACGACGATTACGAGAAGGTCCTGAACAGTTTCAAAAAGGGAGATATCGATATACTCATCGGAACCCAGATGATTGCGAAAGGCCTTCATTTCCCGAATGTTACGCTTGTCGGAGTAATAAATGCCGACCTCAGCCTCCATATGCCAGATTTCCGTGCGCCGGAAAGGACTTTCCAGCTGCTGACGCAGGTCGCGGGCAGAGCAGGCCGCGGCGAAATTAAAGGGGAAGTCATTATTCAGACCTTTTCCCCGTTCAATCCCGCAATAACGGCCGCCGTCGAAAATGACTATGAGGGCTTTTATGAAGAGGAAATGGAAATCAGGGGACAGCTCGGATATCCCCCGGAAAAACACCTTATGACCGTATACCTCAAAGGCCCGGATACCGACAAGCTTTCCGATTTTTCTTCAAAAATAATGGAGTCGCTCAAAACGTTTATTTCCGAAGATATCATTGTTTCGCCACCGTCGCCCGCGCCGATTGAAAGGATCAAAGGCAAATACCGCTATATGATTATTTTCAGAGGCAATAAACTCCGCAGGCTCAGAAATGCACTCCGTCAGCTTCTCTACACTTCGAAGATCCCCGCCGATATCGAGGTATATGTCGATGTAGACGCCGTAAATATGATGTGATATAATTTTGCGTACAGAAACTGTCAAGGTCCAAACGGAATAAAGGGAAAACGCCATGCCCGGTTATGCCGGATTGAACCTTGACAGCGTAAGGGTTCCAACGACTCTATCGTCAGTCTCCCTTAGGAATAAGCACAGAAAAACCTTTTTATTTTATCTCTTTTTTTATCTCGTCCACGAGTTGCATGAATTTCATGCCGTACTCAATGTAGTTTTCGTATCCGAGCTCTTCGATGTTTTCTTTCTTTTCTTCGTGGAATACATGCCTCATGTGCGGTTCTATCGAGAATCCGCCGTCGTAACCGCTTTGCAGAAGGTCTTTTACGATCTTCTTTACATCGCCTTCGCCTTCGCCGCCGAAGGTAAAAGTATTTTTTCCGTCGGGAGAAACAACGCCGTCTTTTATGTGAACGTAGTGGATGAATTCCTTGACGTTTTTATAAAATTCCCATGAGCTCTGGTACTTGTAGGGTTTGTTGCCGCGTGTGTCCAGGCTGAATACGGGGTTACCCGTATCAAATACAAGTTTCAGGGCGGGTGACTTTACCGCGTCGAGAAGACGCAGTGTATGCTCATATGAAAGCCCGCCCCAGTTCATGCAGTTTTCATGCAGGCAGAGTATTCCCGCGTCCTCAGCCATTTTTACGATATGGCCTACTCTCTTGAAAACCTCCTGCGCATAATCTTCCGGATTGGCTAAATCCTTCACCGCGAAGCTCATCATTCTGACCATCGGGATACCCAGTTTCTTCATTCTGGGAATGGCTTTTTTCATTTCTTCGTAGCTTTTTTCCGGCCCTTCGGTTATCGGCTGCGACCAGTTGGCTATTCCGCTGCCGTAGCAGTTGAATTTGATTCCGTTTGCTTCAAGTTTGGCACAGACTTCTTCAAACTGTGCGTCTGTTATATCGGAGAGTTTGCTTCCGTAGAGAAATCTCGTCTCGATAAATTTCCAGCCCAGCGCCTTCGTCGCTTTGAGCTGAAGATCGAAATCGGCGCTTGCCTCGTCAGCGAATCCTGTATAGTACATAATCAAAGCTCCTTTACCATGTAGTCAAAGCTCATCTTGAGCGATTCGAACGGGTCGAAGCGACAGGTGTCTTCTTCGATAATAAACCATTTTGTGCCGGATTTTTTTGCGGCTGCGATTATTTTCTTCCAGTCGAGGTTGCCGTAGCCGACTTCCATCATCGTGACCTTGTTCTGGACGATTCCATATTCCTTGAGATGCAGGAGCGGGAGGCGGTTTTTAAGTTTTGTACACCATTCGACGGGGTTTTCTCCGCCGTACTGTACCCAGTAGGTATCTATTTCGCCCTGAAGGTTTTCCGGAGAACTTTCGCTGTAGATAATATCCAGGCCTGTTTTGCCGTCGAACTTTTCGAATTCGATTGCATGGTTGTGATAGGTCAGCGTGATTCCGGCTTTCTTCATTTTCTTTCCGGCCTTATCGAGGTCTTTCGCAAGCTTGACGTAGTCTTTCTTTGTTGTGGGACCCGAATGAGGATAGGGATATGCTGTATATTCGCAGTTGAGTATCTGGAGTTTTTCTATTACCTTGCCAGTCTCTTCTATTATGCTTTTGCCGGGTTCATGGGTGGCGCAGCAGACGAGTCCTTCTCCCTTGATAATCTTTGCAAGTTCCTTATTGTCCATCGGGCCGACTCCTGAAACCTGTACGGCTTCAAAACCGATCTTCTTGACTTTTTTGAGTGTTTTTGTGAGGTCTTCCGGCGTTTTGCAGAAGTCCCTGACCGTGTAGAGCTGCGCGGCGATTCTTTTTTTGTCCATTTTTTCTTTCCTTTATTTTTGTGCGAAAGATTTTGTGAAATCATCATTTGCCGCGGCGACCGGAGCAGCCTTGACAAACGTTGAATTGTCGACAAGCGACTGTAGAAAATTCTTATATGCCGTCCCGTCAAGCGGCATTTCCACTGGGATTTTTTTCATTGCCGAATAAAGCATAGCGTTACCGAGTTCGACCGACTTTATGCCTTCTTCCCCGGGCGCGGTCAGCGGGCTGCCGTCAATTATTGAATTCACGAAGTTTTCTATGATAAGCTGGTGCATACTTCCTGTATCTTCCGGCACTGGAACTTCCACCTTCCATGTCTCGGGGGTCTCGAATGCTGTCTTAGCGGTTTTGATGAAGGCCGGAACGCTTTCCAGTGTCCTGTCGAAGATTATTTTGTTGTTTTCCAGGACAATGCGACCTCGTTCGCATGTAACTTCGAGTCTGTTTGTTCCGGGGGCCTCTCCCGTAGATGTGATGAATATGCCGGTGGAGCCGTTCTTGAATTCCATAAACGCTGTAACTTCATCCTCTACTTCGATATTGTGATATTTGCCTATTCCGCAGAATGCCTGAACTTTTTCAGGCATTCCGAATAGCCACTGAAAGAGGTCGAGCTGGTGGGGACACTGGTTGAGAAGCACGCCGCCGCCCTCGCCTTTCCATGTCGCGCGCCAGGAGCCTGAGTTGTAGTATGCCTGGCTTCTGAACCATGTGGTGATGATCCAGTTTACGCGTTGTATTTTCCCAGCCTCGCCGGAGTCGATTATCTTTTTAAGTTTCTTGAAAGGGCTGAGATTGCGACAGTTGAACATCGCGGCAAACTTGAGTTCAGGATGTTTTCTATGAGCCTCTATCATGATTTCGGCGTCGGCCTTATGGACTGCTATTGGTTTTTCGCAGAGCACGTGGATTTTCGCATCGAATGCCGCAACGGCCAGAGGCGTGTGCGAATAGTGCGGGGTGGCAATCATTACCGCATCGATCATTCCGGACTTAAACATCTCATTTGCATCCGTAAATCCTTTTACATCATGCTCTTCTGAAAGTTTTTTTACCGCTTCGCCGTTCATGTCGCAGACTGCGGCAAGTCTTGCGCGTTTTGTTTTTTTTATGCTTTGCATGTGGGCCTGGCCCATCACGCCGCTGCCGATGATACCGATCCTTACCTCATCCATTTTTTTGCTCCTTAACTATGAATTCCGGTTTTATTTTTTTCTGGAATTTTTCTTTTTTCCCTTTAATCTTCTGAAGTATCCATTCGCAGGCCAGCTCGTCCATTTTTGCCCAGTCCTGCCTTATCATTCCTATGCCGTCGTGTTTCATGAGCCACATATCCTGGTCAAAGGTGAGAAGATGATAATCCCTGCCCGAGAATTTGCCCTTTGCCTCCAGGAATGTTACGAACGGCATTGCCGCGGCGATGAACGAAATAAAAATTGCCTTCGGGAAACGCGGTCTGGCGAGGAGATTTTCCGCAATCTGGCTGACCGTCTGCCCCGTATTCAAGGTGATAAAATCGCGGATAAAGATGTTTTTCGGCTTAAGCGCGATATTCATCTCGATACATTTTGAATAGAAGGCAAGATGCCTTTCCGCGATGAAGGGTCTATCCGGGTTGTTCAGCTCCGATATGTACACGATTTCATCTCCGGAATTCTCCGTGAGCCACTCAAGTCCAGTGGCGATTCCCGACTCGGCATCCGTTCTCACATGGTCGTAGTCCCCAAAATTCCTGCCGATAAGCAGTTGCGGTATTCCCGCCGAAGCCAGATAGTCCATGACCCTTAACTCCGAATAGGACGGCCTCATCCAGATTACCGCGCTCCCGGGATGTACCAGCTTGTGCAAGTTGATATTGATGTCGTTCCTATGTATGTGCAGACATGGCAGCAACTGTTGGATTTCCGCAGCCAGCGGCGTTGAGCGCCATGATTCGTCTCTCAGGTTTTGGCTGTAATCACCCACGATGAAGACCTTGACCAATGCGGTCTCGACTTTTTTTTCCGCGACAAATGTTCCCTTCCCCTGATGCGAGTAGAGTATGCCTTTTTTGCTAAGGCCGCCGATGGCTGTGTCGATGCTTCCGCGGGAGCATGAATACTTTTTCATTAGCTGGTGCCTGGAAGGGATAATCATGCCGGACTTGAACTTGCCCGCCTTTATCTCGCTAAGAATTTTTTCCTTTACGGCTTCTACCTTTGAAAGCATCTTTAAATTTCCTCTTTACATTTATATATTAAGCAATATTTGACTAAATGCACGCTTTTTAAACAGAAAAACAGAAAAATAACATGCTCACTTGCCTAAAGACAAGGCATTGAACCCATCCCTTGAAAATGCTATTTATGCTGATATTTTCTAATAAGTCACAGGGATTTACGTATTAACAGGAAAAGGGGATTTTATATATGAAAAAGATAATACTCTATGCTTTACTGGCATTTTCTGTCTCTTTATCGGGCGGCACTCTTATCTTCAAAGACGGCTCGAAGCTCTCCGATATCAAAATAATCAGCATAAGGGCGGGCGGGCTGATAATAGAAAAAGACGGCGCCAGAAAAACGTTCCCATTTTCCAAAATAGAAGAATATTTTGATTCCGATATGAAATCCGAAGAATCCACCGACGAGATGATGGGCTTTTGCGATTATTCCGTAAGCATCATAGACATTAAGATGCCGAAAGACGGAAAGGACAAGGGCGAGGTTACCAATTGCCAGATAATTTACAGGGTGACCCGAAAAGGAGAGAAAATAACCGACAAGGTAAGGGCTCCCTACCTCTATTTGTATATACTGGTTCATGACGGCGATGAATATGGAAATCGCGAGATAATCCGCTTCTACTATCCGAAGGAGGCAAAAATATCCTCGAAGAAATATGATAAAGTCGCGGTAATGAGCATCCTGAGCAGTTTCAAGCGTCCGACCGTGTGGCTCGGCGGCAGCGGGATGCGTGAGGGAGCGAACGCCCTTTCCAAAAGCACCGGCGAAGGTAAGATTGAAATCCCTTTGAAGAACGTGAAAAATAGAAAGATACTTGCCTATCATATCGAGGTCTGGGGAAACGATTCGATTGTCTGCGAGAAAGACTGGACAGACTTCGCCGTCAAAGCCGGAAGATGGTGGGAACGTTACTGAGCGATATCCTCCCGTCCTGCAAAGCCCGCCTTTCGAAAAGTAAAAAATATCACGGTTTTCTTTTCCCATTTCGAAAATAAGGACTTGAAAAAATCATTGCCCTTGCCTATTCTATAGAATATAAATAATTCTATAGAACAGTGAAAAAGAGTGAAAGTTCCACTTAAGCAAAAAGCCTATGAGTACGTCCTCGATAAGATAATGTCGGGAAGCCTGCAGCCTGGAGCCAGACTCTCCGAGGTAGCAATGGCAAAAGAGATAGGAATCAGCCCGACCCCGCTCAGGGAAGCATACCGCCAGCTCGCAAGCGAAGGTTTTGTCAAATACATCCCCAACTCAGGAATATTTGTCCGTGACATAAGTACTTCGGAGACAAAAGAGCTTTATGAGACGCGCGAGGCCATCGAAAGTTTCTGTACCGGAATGGCCGCCATGAAAATGAACCGGATTGACACCGCGGAACTCAAGGACTCCCTGAACACGATGCTTGAGACAGCCCGCGAGCTAAGGGACTCCGGCGGGAAACTCTTCGGCCCGGAACAGGAGATAAAGTATATGAAATCGGATGCCCGCTTCCATCTGCTTATCCTGAAATCCGCAGACAACAGCATAATGCTCAGGACGATGCGCGAGTGTCACGTGCTCGGGCGGCTTCTGGGCTTTAAGAGCCATAAGCACAGCCTACGTCAGGTCGCAAGAACGCTCCTCCACCATTATAGAATATATAAATCTATCAAAGATCACGACTCGGCGCGCGCCGAGTCCGCAATGCGCAATCACATAAAATTCAGTCGCGAAAGCGCCATCGCTAACAATACAGAAGAGCCGCGGAAGACAGAGGAAGGCCGATGTTCAGAGGAGCTTCGTAACTTTATACACAATATAGAAAAGGAGTAACAAAATGAGCGAAAATCCTCTTATTCCCGTTGAAATAAGCTTTTCGCCGAAAGAAAAACACCAAAGCTCCTCCCGAATATTTCAGGGTATTCCGGGTATTGAGGTTTCAAAATCAGGCAGGATATGGGCGACGTGGTACAGCGGCGGCTCCGCAGAAGGCCCTGAAAATTACGTTTTTATAGTCTCCAGCTCCGACAACGGCAGCTCCTGGAGCGATCCCGTCGCCGTTATTGATCCACCCGGCAATGTCAGAGCCTACGATCCTGTTCTTTGGCACGACCAGCAAGGCCGTCTCTGGTGGTTCTGGAGCCAGTCACTCAGCCCGGCGGATGGAAAAATTCACGATGGAAGGGCGGGGGTATGGTGCGCATTTACTGAGGATTCGGACAGTAAAAAGCCCTTGTTCTCAAAACCCATCCACATCGCCAACGGCGTAATGATGAACAAGCCTACTTTTCTCTCAAACGGCGAATGGGCGCTGCCGACTGCCGTGTGGGAATACTATGAACCCAAACTTGACGAATTCAAAAATGAACGTTTCTCAAATATCGTAATATCTGAAGATAGCGGTAAATCCTTCTATCTGAGAGGCCGTGCCGACGTTCCTTCAAGAGCTTTCGATGAACATATGATAATTGAATTGAAGGACAAAAGACTCTGGATGTTGGTAAGGACTTGTTATGGAGTAGGACAGAGTTTCTCTTCTGATATGGGAAAGACTTGGACTCCGGGCGAAGACTCAGGACTGGGCGGGCCTAACTCACGGTTTTTTATTCGACGCCTTTCTTCCGGAAAACTCCTCCTCATCAATCATGTAAATCCCGAAACCGGCGAAAAAATGAATAAACGCTCACATCTTTCCGCGTTTTTGTCGGATGATGATGGGAAAAGATGGAAAGGGGGACTCTTGCTTGACGAAAGAGAAAAAGTTTCATATCCCGATGGTGTTGAAGACAAAAATGGTGTAATAAGAGTCATTTATGATCGGAACCGCTTTGCACACCGCGATGGTGAAGCCGATATACTGATGGCATCCTTCAGGGAAGAAGATGTCCTTTCAGGGAAATGCGTTACCTCCGATGCTCGCCTCAAAATACTCATAAACAGAATTAATTCAGCTAAATAAGGAATCTTGATTATGCAGAAAAATATTTTCCCGGATGAATTGAAAAATAAAATGGAAAAGAGCGCAATAATCGCAGTGCTCGTAATAGACAATGCCGACGATGCCGTGCCGCTCGCAAAAACTTTGCTCGATGGCGGAATCGATATCATGGAACTTACGCTTAGAACACCCGCTGCAATCGCCGCACTCAAAGAGATCAAAAGCAAAGTACCCGAAATGACCGCTGGAATCGGCACAATCCTCAGGCCGGATCAGGTCATTGAGGCGAAAGAGGCGGGCGCAGTCTTTGGGGTCGCTCCCGGCTTTAATCCAAGAATAGTCGCCAAGGCAAAGGAACTCGGCCTTCCCTTCGCGCCGGGGATCTGCACCCCGTCCGAAATAGAATGGGCATTGGAAGCCGGATGCGAAATCCTCAAGTTTTTCCCGTCGGAGACATGCGGCGGACTCAAAAATCTTTCCGCGATGGCGGCCCCATACGCGCACTTGAATCTTAGATATATTCCGCTCGGCGGGCTCAAACAGGAGAACTTTGCCGAATACCTTAAAAATCCGGCAGTGATTGCTGTAGGCGGTTCATGGCTCGCGCTCCGCGACGAAATAAATAAAAACGACTGGAAGACTATAAAAGAAAAAGCATCTAAGGCCAGAGAAACAATCAATTCAATACGGGGGTAAATAAAATGTCTAAGGTAATAGGTTTCGGAGAAATAATGGGGCGCATCGCGCCGGAAGGATTTTTACGACTGGCACAGGCCCTGCCGGGAAAACTGAAACTCACTTTCGGCGGTGCGGAATCAAATGTGTGCGCCTCTATCGCGCTTCTCGGCGGAAGATCTTCCTTCGTAAGCGCGCTTCCGGCAAATCCGGTCGGAGAAGCGTGCGCCGCATTTCTGCGTTCGCTCAATGTCGAAACATCATCAATAGTAATGACGAAAAACGGCAGGCTCGGGCTTTACTTCGTTGAAGCAGGCGCGAACCAGAGAGCGTCAAACGTCGTCTACGACCGCGAAAATTCATCAGTAGCCATAACCCCTTCGTCCTCATACCAATGGGATGAGATATTTAAGGACGCGTCGTGGTTCCATATAAGCGGGATAAGCCCCGCGCTCTCAAAAAACGCGGCGGAATCTTCACTTGACGCGGTAAAAAAAGCAAGGGAACATAAAGTCACAGTCTCCTGCGACATCAACTTCAGGAAAAAACTCTGGAACTGGGACAGCTCCATGAAGCCGCGCGAACTCGCGGAGAAGACCATGCGCGGCATACTGCCCTATGTCGATGTGCTTATAGCCAATGAGGAGGATGCTTCGGACGTGCTGGGAATACACGCTGGAGAAAGTGACGTATCATCCGGCAGGCTGGATATTTCAAGATATCCCGAAGTAGCCCGGAAAATAATCTCGCAGTTTCCGAATATTTCAAAAGCGGCGATAACGCTCCGCGAAAGCATTTCCGCAAGTCATAACAACTGGGGCGCGATGCTCTACGAAAAAGCGTCGGATAAAGCATCCTTCGCCCCGCTCCGCGATGGGAATTACAGCCCTTACGAGATCAGGGACATCGTAGACAGGGTCGGAGGAGGAGATTCATTCGCCGCCGGTCTCATATTTGCTCTGATGGACAAGGATTTGCAGTCGCCCGAAAAGGCCGTGGCATTCGCCGTAGCGTCGTCGTGCCTCGCGCATTCTATCTATGGCGACATCAATTATGTAAGCCGCAGGGAAGTTGAAGCCCTGATGGGCGGTTCCGCTTCCGGAAGAGTACAGCGTTAACACAAAGACGAATCCAGTATTGCCGGAACGGGCGCGCGGCAGTGTTTTACGGGCAAAAGCTTTTTGTCAGACTGGTCGTTTATGCCATTACTACGATTTAATGACTGTCCTGTCAGATTTTGATATCTGACGGGCATGGGTCATAGTGCGGGTGAGGCGTTGCGGGAATCCGCATGCCTCCCGTACGATAGATCACAGGCGGCGCCTCGCACTCTATTTTAAGGACGCTGCAGTCCTTGTCCGGTGCATTTTCGGGCAGGCCGGAAATCTTCATTTTTCCGTTATTGCAGGAGAAATGGTATTTCTTAGCGTCCCCGAGGATAGATACCTTTTTAACTTTTGTTTCGAGGCCGGTGAGGACATATTCGGGCCCCATCCAGTTCATTGCCATCAAGTAGAGGTTATTGCCCGAAGCCGTAAAAATCCCGTGATGCTCCCAGTCTCCGCGATGCTCCCCGCGGGAAAGCAAGTCAAAGTCGAGTATGTCAGTATCAAAAACAGCTTCTCCGTTGACCCTGAGCCATTTTCCGAGTCCTTTCAATGTCTCGACGGATTCCGCGGGAACGAATCCATCCCCCATGGGCCCGATATTGAGTAGGAGATTGCCTTTTCCGGAGGCTGCCGCCGCGAGCATTCGGATTATGCGTTGCAGGGACTTCCAGTCATTGTCTCCACTGTGATACCCCCAGTTGTTGTTCATGGTCATGCAGGCTTCCCAAGGGCGCCAAGGAGAGGGGGCAGACATATGCCCTTCCGGCGTTCCGAAATCTCCCGCGAGTCCGTTACGTCCGTTGAAGAGGATCTGCGGTTGGATTGACAGGGCCATTTCATTCATTCTTTCAGCCTGCCATCCTGTGGCATTGAATGGCCACCAGCCGTCATACCACAGAATATCAACGGGGTTGTATTTCGTCAGAAGTTCTTTTATCCGGCTGAATGTATTATCGATAAACGTATCATACTGCTTTTTATCTTCCAGAGCATCGACGGCATCTGGTTTATCAAACCAGTTGTTGAGGCTGTGGTAGAGCCCCGTTTTGAGTCCGTGTTTTTTTGCAGATGAAATGATTTCCGCGACGAAATCGCGTTTTGCGGCGCTTTTTGTCGAGCAATAATCAGTCAGTGAACTGTCATACATGCGAAAGCCCTCGTGGTGCATAGTCGTGAATACTATATACTTCATTCCGGCTTCGACCGCGAGAGAGCAGATGAAATCAGGGTCGAACTTTTCGGGATTGAAGCGATCCGCAAGTTTCCGGTATTCTTCGACAGGAATTCCTTCCCTGTTCATAACCCATTCGCCGCGCGCCAGCATGCTGTAGAGCCCAAAATGGACAAAAAGCCCCAGGCGTGCCTGAAGAAACCATTCAATATTTTTCATTCTATCGCTCCTTTTTTTAAAAGAAATATTGGATTAGATATCGCACAAAGTATTAGAACTGAAACTCCTGAAATATCAAGCCTTATACGTCTCAAAGGTTCAGCGGCAATAAGCCCTCTTTCAAAAAATCTGCCATCCCGTGCGGATACCAGCTAAAGCATTAATATATACTATAAAGAAAGATAGCATTTTTCCCCGGGGGACGTTATAATAAGCTTGGTACTAAATATAATAATTCTTTAGGATTATCAGGATGAAAAAGATTTTAAAACCCTATACGCTGGCTGCGTTCGTGCTTCTGCTATGCCTGACAGCTTTAGCGGCGCCTTCGGGAAAAACGTCGCCCGAGTTGCCGTCACAGGAGCAGCAGGTAAAAGAGAACGAGGCCGACGCATACAGTTCTATCTCGCTTTTTATGAATGTGATGCAGCTCCTGCGCCAGAATTATGTCGATCCCGAAAAAGTAACTTACAAAAAGCTCATGGAAGGTGCCATGAAGGGGATGCTCCGCGAACTCGACCCGTTCAGCGCCTACGAAACTCCCGAGAATTATCAGGCCACCATCGAAGGCACGCAAGGCAGTTTCGGCGGACTCGGCATCGTTGTTACAAATAAAAACAATGCTCTTGAAGTTGTTTCGACAATGGAAGGCTCACCGGGTTTCAAATCCGGCATCCATTCAGGGGATATCATCACCGAAATCAACGGTGACCCCGTCAAGACCCTGGAGCTCGGCAGCTGCGTTAAGAAGCTTAAGGGGGCGCCGGGCACAAAAGTTTCCGTCACTATCTACAGGCGCTCCGACGACAGCTCGAAAACCTTCGATATCGAGAGGGCCGAAATAAAAGTCCCGGCCGTCAACGGCACCAATCTCGTTGCTGAAAAGATTGGCTATATCAGACTCACCCAGTTTTCGGCGCCAGTCGCGCAGGAACTTGATAAGGCTATAGAAAAGCTCAAGGAGCAGCATATAAAGGGCCTTGTCCTCGACCTGAGGAACAATCCGGGCGGGCTTCTCAGCTCCGCCATCGAGTCGGCAAGCCGCTTTATACCCGACAATCAGGTTATCGTCTCAACGCAGGGGCGCAACAAGGACGACCGGCAGGAATTTAAATCCATTCCATGTGAAAAGCTTACGGATGTTCCAATGGCTGTGCTCGTAAATGAAAACAGCGCCAGCGCTTCCGAAATACTCGCCGGATGCCTCAAAGACCATAAGCGCGCGGTGATTATCGGCGAGCGTACCTTTGGAAAGGCGTTTATACAGAGCATTGTCCCGCTCTCCGACAAGGGAGCGGTAAGGTTCACGACGGGAAAATACTACACCCCGTCTGGGCAGCTCATCCACGGCGAAGGCATCAAGCCCGATATCGAGATAATCATCTCGCCCGAAACAGAAATGAAGCTCTCACGCCAACGCTCGACCCATCCAGGAATAATCAAGCCGGAAGGAAAGGGTACGATAAAGGACGTCCAGCTTGAGCGGGCCGTTGAAATCCTTAAAGGCATATCCGTTTTCAGCGACCTGGGCGACCATGAGTCCTGAGCCAACGGAATTTCCGTCAGCCCGCGGATACTGGCAGTCCGTGGCGTCCGACTACGGAAAACTTATAAGGATAACGACTTCGGACTTCCACTACGGCCCTCTTGTCCCCGGCGACAGTGTCCTCAAGCTCCTGCCTGAAAACCTCAAGGGGATGAAATGCCTTGAACTCGGCTCCGGCGCGGCCCAGAACAGCATTTACCTCGCTAAGCAGGGAGCGTTATGTACCGCGTTTGATATTGCCGAAGCGCAGATTGAAAGAGCTTCCGCGCTCGCCGTCGCTGAAAATGTCAAGCTTAAACTTTTTCTCATGCCGATGGAGGAAATGGATCCGATTGCGTTGGGGAAATTCGATCTTATCCACTCAAGTTACGCGATATCGTTCACACCTTCTCCCGAAAAGGTAGTCAAACTTTGTTCCGAAATGCTCAATCCCGGAGGAACACTCCTTTTTTCAACAGGGCATCCGCTTTTCTCTGGGGAATGGCTTGAACTCGAAGACGAATATGGAATATTTTTGAAGGACTATTTTGCTCCCGTTCCCGACAGTCGCTTTGCCAAGGACGGCTCTGAAACCGTAAGGTCGGCATATTATCCTTTGAGCGAAACGGCGCGCTGGATTTCCGAAGCCGGAATGCTTATCGAAAGACTTCTCGAACCCCCTCCGCTTCCCATCGGCGGTAAAGCGGACTTTCCCTACTCGAGCAAGGGATGGCTAAGTTTATACCCAAAACTCTCCAAGGTACCCGTTGTCGCCATCTTCAAATGCCTCAATCCGTAATCGCCGCCTTTACGCCAAGACTTTTCCAATTGCAAATATAAGCAGAATTGTTCTCCGAATATTCATCTTCCTGTCTCGGCGGACACGGACTTTGCCGGATTCCATGGCTTATTATTATACAATTGCCCTTTTCTGGCAGTTTTCCGGAACGACAACGACCGGACAGGGGCATTTCGAGATAAAATTTATTCCAAGTTCCTCGAAGAAAAGCTTATGTAAAAAGCTGTGTTTCCTGGCTCCGATGACAATAAGATCAGCATCAATATCAGAAGCTTTTTTAAGAATCAGCCCGCCGATATCCCCGTTATAAAGCAGTACATTTTCAACATTGAGCCCCTCGCGCTCCAGCTTCTTTCTAATACTCTCCAGCTCTGGAAAGTATCTCTTTTCCTCCTCCCTGTTGGCGGGAACGACAGGCGGCACGCCCTGGGGAAAAATCAATCCGCCGGCCACGCTTGGAGATATGCTGTTCAGCTCAAGATTGGGTGAAATTTCAGGAATTTCCGCATGGATGAGGTAAAGCTTCGCACCTGACAGTGAAGCAAGTCTTGAGGCGGTCTCTATGACCTTCGGCGTAATGTCTGAAAGATCCACTGCCGCGATTATCTTCTTCATCGTAACCTCTCCCCCTTTTTAATAAATAATACCTATTCTCTAAGTAATATTCATCCCATTTCGGACTTCCGCAAATTTTTGGATGGCAAAATCGAGATTTTCTTTTGTGTGAGCCGCGGATATCTGCACTCTTATGCGGGCAGCGCACTTCGGTACCACCGGGTAGAAAAACCCTACGACATAGACCCCCATCTTGAGGAGCTCTGCCGCCATTTCCTGAGCAATCACGGCATCGCCGAGCATCACAGGGACAATCGGATGTTCACCGTCAGGAATATTGAATGAGAGCTCTTTCATTTTCTTTCTGAAATAACGGGTATTATCCATGAGCTTTTCTTGAAGAGCGCCTTTCGATGAGGAAATAATATCGAGCGCCTTCAAAGATGCGGCCGTAATGGATGGAGCGAGTGTGTTTGAAAAAAGGTATGGCCTCGAACGCTGGCGAAGGATTTCTATGACCTCTTTTCTGCCGCTGGTATAGCCGCCGCTGGCGCCGCCGAGAGCCTTGCCGAGAGTGCCGGTAATGATGTCAATCCTGCCTATTACGTTACGATATTCGTGGGAACCTCTGCCATATTTGCCCAGTACGCCCACGGCATGGGAATCATCGACCATAACAAGCGCATTGTACTTGTCGGCGAGGTTGCAGACAGCTTCAAGATTGGCGATTGTGCCGTCCATGGAAAAGACGCCGTCGGTGGCAATGAGTCGAAAACGGCAGTCTTTGCTTTCGATGAGCCTCGCCTCAAGGTCGGCCATGTCGTTATTGTTGTATCTGAAGCGCTTGGCCTTACAGAGTCGAATCCCGTCGATTATGCTGGCGTGGTTTAGTGAATCGCTGATGACCGCGTCCTCTTCGGAAAGAATAGTTTCGAAAAGCCCTCCATTCGCGTCAAAGCAGGATGAATACAGAATGGTATCCTCGGTCCCGAGAAACTCGGTGAGCCGCGCTTCGAGTTCCTTGTGTATCTCCTGTGTCCCGCATATAAATCTCACGGATGAAAGACCGAAGCCCCAGCGGTCGAGCGCATCCTTCGCAGCCTTTATTATTTCCGGATTATCGGCGAGTCCGAGATAGTTGTTGGCACACATATTGAGGACTTCCTGACCGGACGAAACTTTTATTATATTGCTTTGCGGAGACGAGATAATCCTTTCCTTTTTATAAAGACCCTGCTGAGCTATTGATTTGATTGTTTCCTGTAAAAATGGTTTCATTGATTCAAACATTTTTTAAAATTCTCCTGAATTATAACCAGTTAAGTACTACTTTGCCTGAATTCCCGCTCCTCATCGCCTCGAATCCTTTTTCGAATTCTTCAAAGTGGAAGCGGTGCGTAATGACTGGGCCTATATCGAGTCCGGTCTGAATCATGGACGTCATCTTGTACCATGTTTCGTACATTTCCCTTCCGTAAATCCCCTTTATCGTGAGGCCGTTGAAGACGACCTTGTTCCAGTCAATGGCGGTATTCGGCGCCTGGATTCCAAGCATGGCTATCTTCCCGCCGTGGCACATACTGTTAATCATCGAATTGAACGCCGCGGCGCTGCCAGACATTTCTAGTCCAACATCGAAGCCTTCGTGCATCCCAAGCTCCTTCTGTACATCTTCAAGTTTTTCATTTTTCACATTGACAGTCCTGGTCGCGCCCATTTTTTTCGCCAGGTCGAGTCTGTAATCGTTCATATCCGTAATCACAATATAGCGGGCTCCGGCGTGTTTGGCTATGGCCGCGGCCATTATCCCTATCGGCCCTGCCCCGGTTATGAGGACATCCTCGCCGAGCAGGTCGAAGGAAAGCGCGGTATGGACCGCATTGCCCAGCGGATCGAAGCATGAAAGGATATCTTCCGGAATATTAGGATCACAGTACCATGCGTTAGTAACCGGTATTGATATATATTCTGCGAATGCACCAGTGCGATTTACTCCGATCCCGGATGTATTTCTGCAAAGGTGACGGCGCCCTGCGAGACAGTTGCGGCAGCGTCCGCAGACGACATGTCCTTCGCCGCTCACAAGGTCGCCTTCCTTGAAGTCATGAACATTGTCGCCGGCCTTCTCTATTCTGCCTACGAACTCGTGTCCTATGACCATCGGAACTGGAATAGTCTTCTTCGCCCAAGCGTCCCAGTTGTAAATATGCACGTCCGTTCCGCATATCGAAGTTTTGTGGATTTTTATCAGGACGTCATTTATTCCAATCTCTGGAACGGGAACATCCTGCAACTCGAGGCCAATATCGGCCTTTGCTTTTACTATTGCCTTCATTGTCTTTTTCATAATGGTCCTTTCTGCACGTCGTTAATAGACATAATACACCCAAAAGGAAAGTTGTCAACAGTATTGCGTACTAAAGTAGTCAATAGTTTAAAAGATAAAAAAGCCCGCTCAAAAGCGGACCGGAGAAAGATTTTCAGATACAGAATGTCTTTAGGGGGGGGAAACCGTTGAACTCTACGGCGCTGTAGCTCGCGGTATAAGCACCTGTCGAAAGCCAGTAGACGCGGTCGCCTGGTTCAAGGTCTGACGGCATCTCGTACTGATGCTCTTCGTAAATAGTATCCATACTGTCACAGGTGGGTCCCGCGATTATAACCTTTTCGGGGTTTTCTTTCTTTTCGGTGTAAATCGGATATTTGATGGACTCATCAAGCGTTTCCATCAGGCCGCCGAACTTCCCGATATCGGTAAATACCCAGCGTTCGAGGGATGTTTTGGATTTGGTCGCGACATTGATAACTTCGCTGACAATTACGCCGGATTCGGCGGCAAGGTAACGGCCCGGCTCGATTATCACGTTAGGAATTTCTCCTTTGAAGTCTTCCTTAAGGCACTTGGTGATTTCGCTCGCGTAAAGTTCTACGTCCTGGCACTTTTCAATGTAGTTGCCCGGCAGCCCGCCGCCCATATTGATACATTTGAGATTGATACCTTCATCTTTGAGCCAGTTGAATATCTGCTTTACCTGATCGATTGCCGTATTCCAAGCTGATATGTCGTTCTGCTGCGAGCCGACGTGAAAAGAGACGCCGTATGGCTGGAGACCGAGTTTGTTCGCCAGCAGAAGCAACTCAAACGCCATGTCCGAATGACAGCCGAATTTGCGGGAAAGCGGCCATGACGCCGTAAGAAAACCGCTCGTAAGAATCCTGACAAAGACCTTTGACCCGGGTGCGGCGGCGGCGATATTCCTTACGTCAGTCTCGCTGTCTGTAACAAAAAGGCGTACCCCTGATCGGTAAAACTCCTCGATATCCTTAAGCTTTTTTATTGTATTCCCGCAGCTCAGACGCTCGGGTGCGACGCCAAGGCTGAGAAGTTTTCTGAGTTCATAAACGGAAGCCACGTCAAAGGATGAGCCAAGCCCGTCCAGCATAGTGATTACCTCACTGGCAGGGTTTGCCTTGACCGCGTAATATATCTCTGCAAAAGACATATTTTTCTGGAGTTCAAGATACTTGCGCTTGATAACGTCCAAGAGTATCACCAGAAACGGAGTTTCATGTTTTTTCGCGAAAGACTTTACTCTGCCCCATTCCTTTTTCGGCAAATATTCCTCTATATCCATTTGTTATGCACCTCCTCTGGTTAAGATTTCATATATTATACTTCCTGATAATCTTTTTTCCCTGACACAAATAATCTTTTCCGTGAAAAATTCCATGCCCCTATTCAAGATGCCCTTTTTTTATTTAAAATTCCATCTTTTGTGCTTACCTCGGATGGAAATGTTGCCATTCGGTGCTAGAATCTCTCATTATGGCATTCAGTTTTTTCCAATTCCAAAAAACGGCTCTTTCCGCTGCGATTGTCTCAGCGGTCGCATGCTCCTGCGTAAAAAATGACCTGGAAACCTTGTCGTCAGCCAACGAAAGAAGCGGTGAGGGAAAAACAGTTAAGCTTATAGTGAGAAGCAAAGAGCCCGCCCCTGAAAAGGAGAAGGCAACGGATGCGCCGCTGAAAGCCGTCCCCGCTCCGCAGAACAATAAAAAAATCCCCCTGCAAATAAATGCGTTGACGTTGAAAATGCCTGGCCCGGGAAGCAGCCGCTTCCTGTCCAATGAGTCATTTATCACCAAATGGGCAGTGCTGGGACCTTTCCGCATCCCCGGAAAACAGCCGGCCGAGGCATCGTCAGCGGAGCTCCTCCACAAAGAGATTATCGACCACGAAAAAGGTCTGAACACCGCAGTTCCCGCGGTCGGCGGCACAAAATGGCGAGAATTGAAGATCCCAGAAAATGCGTCAATGGGCTGCGTAGACGCCTCGTCCCTGATAAACCGAGACGAAACGCCGTCGGTGGCCTACCTCTATACGGAAATATCAGCGCCACAGGAGATTCCGGAATTTCTCATGCACATAGGAAGCGCGTGCTACATAAAAGTTTGGATAAACGGAAACCTCGTCCACGCATACAACAGGGAGCCGCGCAAAGCGGATATGGACCAGGATACCATACGCGGCATCAACCTGAAAAAAGGCATCAACTCCATCCTGATAAAGTGTGTAAATGTCTCAAGAGACTGGTCATTTTATATTCGTTTAAGCTCAAACGGTGATGTGCCGCTTACATTTGAAAACAATTAAAGAAGTGATGCAATGGAAGAAAATAAAAAAGAAAAAATACTTATAGCCGATGATCATCCCGCGAACCTCATGCTTATAGAGAACCATCTTGAAGGACTCGGTGTCGACTGCGTCAAGGCTCTCTCCGGTGAAGCGGCCATTAAGGCCGCGGCCGAGAATGACTTTGCCCTCATACTCCTTGATGTGCAGATGCCGGAAATGAACGGGTTTGAAACCGCGGCCATACTCAGGGCCGAGGAAAAAACACACTTCATTCCGATAATATTCATCACCGCAATGGACCACAAGACGTATGAATTCAAAGGGTATGAGTCGGGTGCCGTAGACTATATTGGAAAACCCGTCGATGAGGAAATACTCAGAAGCAAAGTGAAAATTTTCATGGAGCTTTATCGCCAGAAGCGTATAATCGAAAGCCAGCGTGCCGAACTTACGCTCAAGGTCGCCGAACTGCAGAAAGCGCTTGATGAAATAAAGGTACTGCGCGGAATAATCCCGATATGCGTCCACTGCAAGAAAATCAGGGATGATGGCGGCTACTGGGAAAATGTAGAGCAATATATAGAGGCTCATTCCGAAGTAGGCTTCAGCCACGGGATATGTCCGGAATGCCTGAAAAAACACTTTCCCGATATCGCGGATGAAATTCTGGAAAGCCAAGCCGAGTACGAAAAGAACAAGAAGCTGGACCAATCGGAAAAGTCATAAAAAATAACGCTGAGACGTGCGGGAATTGCCCGTCTCAGCCCAGCGAAACCCTGCGGATATTCTTTTTCCCGGCCTTGAGAATGATTGGACCCGACGCAAAATGCTCTTTCACGATATTCATGTTTATATCGCCTATGCGCTCTTCGTTTATGTAAGCTCCGCCGCCTGATATAAGGCGCCTGGCCTCGCCGTTGGATGAGCAAAGCCCCGCATCGCTGAAGAGTTTGACGACCCATATTCCCGCGTCGCCCAATGCCGAGACGGGAACGGTGTACGAAGGCAGATTCTCCGCCGCACTCTCAACCTTAACGCGAGCTAGGCGGCTGCTCGTATCTATTTTCTGTTCCGGATCGGCAAAGCCGAATCTGCCTCCAGCGGCTAGGTACGCCTTCGCCGCTTCGTCCTCTCCGTGGGCGAGCGCTGTCGCCTCGAATGCAAGTATTTCCTTGGCCCTGTTTATCCGCGGGGCTTCGAGGGAAGAAAGCTCTTTTATCTCCTCAACCGGAAGGTTCGTAAAAAAGCAGAGCAGCTTGGACACGTCGGAATCCTCGGCGTTGCGCCAGAACTGGTAGTATTCGAAGATGGACGTTCTTGAACTGTCAAGCCATACGGCGCCGCCAGCCGTCTTCCCGAATTTCTGGCCTTGACCGTCAAGAAGGAGCGGAAAAGTTACGCCGTAAACTTCTTTTTGAGACATCTTCCTGACAAGCTCGACTCCTGCAACAATGTTTCCCCACTGGTCCTGACCTCCAAGCTCGAGGCGACAGTCATATTTTGAATTAAGTATGTAGTAATCATATGCCTGAAGCAGCATGTAATTAAATTCCAGGAATGAAAGTCCGGTTTCAAGCCTGAGCTTGACCGACTCCGCGGCAAGCATTTTGTTCACGCTGAAACGGCATCCGATCTCCCGGAGAAAATCGAGGTAGCCCATGTGCTGAAACCAGTCCGCGTTATTGACGAATATCGCGTTCTCAACAGAAATGAAGCGTCCGAGCTGAGCCTTCAACGCTTCCACGTTCGCGGCCACCTCGTCCTTCGTAAGTATCGGTCTTGCCTCCTGCTTGCCGGAAGGATCGCCGACGAGGGCGGTAGCTCCGCCTACCAGCACTATCGGCGTATGTCCCGCCTGCTGAAGCCGCCTCATGGCCATTATCGGAAGCAGGTGTCCGACATGGAGGCTGCTTCCCGTGGGGTCAAAGCCCGCATAAAATGTCAGTTTTTCCTTCTCGAGAAACTTCGATACATTTTCCTCATCGGTATTCTGGTAGATAAAACCGCGTTCTTTCAAGTCTTCATATATATTGCGGGCCATTTTGGAAGATCCTGTTTTAGTTTTCTCAGCAAATCGGCAAAAGCAACTTAATAGCACCATGATTTCTTTTTTCCAGTATATTTTTATTATTTAGGAGTATTTATCGCCGCAAGACACTGTATATTCCCCTTTTTGGATCAGAAAATGAATAATAAATATATATACATGCTTCTTCTGGCGGTGTTCACGGTATTTGCCGCGGAAAGCATATTCGGCAATATCTTCAACAACTACCTACAGAGCCTGCAGATCTCAAGCGCCGAACTCAGAGGAACCCTTGAGTTTCCGCGGGAACTTCCCGGCATACTCTCAATGTTCGCGGTGGGTATCCTCTTCTTCCTTCGGGAAAACCAGATTGCCGCGATCGCATCGTTTATCTTCGGTATCGGTGTCGGCGCACTCGCCATTTCCAATATATCCTCAAGTATCACGCTGCTGGTACTCTTCATCCTTATCGGAAGTCTCGGACAGCACATACTTCTTGTAATCGTGGATTCCATTGTAATCCACATCTCGAAGCCCGAAAACCGCGGACTCAGACTCGGGCAGATGAGAGGACTCGTAAACGCCGCGGGACTCGCGGGAAGCGCATATCTATGGATTAAGTGGGAATATATAAGCCGCAGCTACGGTATCGACCTCTTAGTTTCCTGCTCCCTGTCAATACTTGCGGCACTAATCTTCCTCGCCGTCAGAGAGGAAAAACTCCCTCAAAAAAGGAAGTTGAAAGATACCTTCATCATTAAAAAGCGCTACCATCTCTATTATGCGCTTGAGGTATTCTTCGGCGCACGAAAACAGGTTTTCATAACATTCGGATTCTGGGTAATCGTGTCAGTCCTCGATAAAAGCCCGGCATATATTGCGAAAATAATGCTAATAGCCTCATTGCTGGGAATGTTCTTCAAACCTTTCACAGGCAAACTCATCCAGAAGTTCGGCGAACGCAAGGTACTGATTGCCGACAGCATCGCGCTTTTCGTCGTCTGTATGGTCTATGCCTTTTCCCTTAAAATTTTCAGCCTCCCTACCGCCACGATTGTGATCTCAATATGTTTCATAGTCGACAATCTGCTCTTCGCCGCGGGCGCGGCCCGCTCAAGCTACATGGGCAGAATAGCGGAGAAAAAGGAGGACATAACCCCTACCCTTTATACTGGCATGGCGATAAACCACGTAACCTCGATATCCGCCGCCGTACTGGGCGGGTACATATGGACATGGACGGGTTCGCATATGGGCGCTTTTCTTTTTGCTGCTGGCCTCGCTGTATTCTCCGGCTTCACGGCCGGCCGCATTACCGACTCTCCGTCGAGCAAGCTGTCCACTTAAAAATATGGTCTGCGGCAGTATCAATATCCGGATATTTCCGCAACCTGAATTGTCGTGGAGTATGTCCAATAACCCGATGGAAGGCGCGAGAGAAGTGATATCGGTCACAAAAAGAAGTTTCCCTAGCTATCTCGTCAATCGATTTGTCACTGTGCTGAAGCATCACGCAGGCTTCATTGAGCCTCAGTTGCCGGGAATACGCCTGCGGTGAGTTTTTGGTTTCTTTCCTGAACAGAAAGAGAAAAGCATTCCTGCTCATGCTTACCAGTCTGGCTAACTCGTCGTTAGATATCTTCTGTTTTCTCCCAAGTATTTTTACGGCCTTCATAACCTTCGGTGAATATTTCGGACAATCCGGAACGCTTTTCCGGGGAAGCGCCAGAAAAGCAGAATTGAGATACACCAAGAGTTCCATTTGAGTCTGCCATGTATCATGGTTTTGATTTGCTTTTTTTGCCAGAGCCGATGCCCGACGTAACAGATCCTGATCAGTCAGTACGAACATTCGCCCTTTAATTTCTGTAAACGGATAAGAAACAAAGCAATGGATGTAAAAATGATTAACCAGTTTATCTGCCCTAGTAGAATAACACGCGTCCGGTGACAGCGCTACAATCATTTCGGGTCCCAATTCAACATCGCGCCCCTCGCAGGAGACAAACGCCCCGGGAGCATCGTTCCAATATATCCGCCAATAAGGTCCCCGTGCGTTTTTCTGCATCCAGTGGAATGACCCTCCTGGGCCCAGCGTCTGGGTCCTGCATACAATCATTTTTATTTCAGGAACACGGTCCCAGCATGAAGCATTTTCACGACTCGGCATTATTTCTCCATATATTACAATAGTACACATAATTTGTGTACACGTCCATTTAAAATATGACTTTAATATATTATAATCATTCGCAATAGGCAAAAACATTAGAAAAAAAAGACGCATTTTTCATGAATGATTACAAGATAAACGCTGACTGGATAGCTCCGAAGAGTTCGGCGGAAAAGAAGAATTTTTATTTCAGGGCAGTTAAAAAGTTCGAGATCGGAAAGCTGTCGTCAAAAGTCAACCTCCATATCGCGGCGGAAAGTTTTTATATCTTGTATATCAATGGAATAGAAATAGGCAAAGGACCGGCAAGAGGCACACACTCGCAGAACTTTTACGACACCTATGACGCCGCGCCCTATCTAAAACAGGGAGAAAATATCATTGCCGTGCTCTGCCTCTGCATGAATATCGAAACATTTACAACGGCTCCCGGCGGACCTGGCTTAATACTGGAAATCGAAAATATTCTCAAAACCGACGAATCGTGGGAACTCTCCTCCATAGAAAATGAGTGGAAACAGGATGTCCGTACCTATACCATGCAAACAGGCTTTTGCGAGTGGCGCGACATGAGAAAAGAACCCCTCAACTGGCTGTTGCGCAAAGATAATAACGTATGGGAAAAAGCATCCGTTCTTTCACCTGAAAGCGAAGTAGTCAAAAAGAAGCTCTTGCCACGGAATATACCCTTCCTGAAAGAAACGGAATACACCCTATGTGATATTCCTGCGAAAGCCCTCGTCCCGGAACTTAAAGACTTGGACGATATCGACATCGCTAAAATAATGACGGAGGAAAAGCATCTTGATTTCCCGAAAGGAATCGCAGACAGACTGAACGGACTGACTGTCACCGGTGAAAAACATGTCAGAATAAATCCTCCGCACGGGAATCAGGGGGCCGCTCTGGTTTTCAATTTCAAACGCGAGATTATCGGACGATTTGAACTGGACATAAGCGCACCGGCTGGTACCGTCATTGACATCACCCACGAAGAAGAGCTTTGGAACAAACGCCTCCGCGCCGACCATACGCATACAAGTAAAAGCTATAATCTCGCGGACAGATATATCCTAAGAGACGGCCGACAGAAAATAGGCAACAGCTTGATGGAAAGAGGATTCCGCCTTGTACAGATAGTCATCAGAAATTTTCCGTCGCCTGTTACGATTCATAATGTCCGAGCTCTTGACCGCCGCTATCCTTTCAGCGCAAAAGCATCTTTCAATTGCAGCGAGACTCTCCTCAACAAAATATGGGATGTGTGCAGTGAGACTCTTTCCGCATGTACGACCGATATTTTCACCGACTGCCCATGGCGCGAACGCTCTTTCTGGGTAAACGATCTTATTGTAGAAAATAGAACCGCGCTTCAGGCTTTCGGAGATCCTAGGATTCATAAGCGCGCCTTTCAGATGGCGTTCTCCGACGCTTTTGAAAATGGTCTTGTTCCCGGTGTCTGTCCATGTCCGCGCGACCAGGAAATACTTATACTCCTGCCAACCAATCTTTATATTACTTTAATGCTAAAAGATTATTATCTCTATACCGGCGACTCGAGCCTGCTGAAAGAATTTCTTCCACGTCTCATGAAGATACTTGAACTCTTTAAATCCTGGCAGGATACGGACGGAATAATTAATCCGCCCGAAAAATATTGGAACTTTTTTGACTGGTCTTACGAAATGAACGGATTCTCTTTCACGGGGAAAAGGACATCCATGCTCAATTACTTTTACATTATTGCGCTGAAAACAGTAATTGAACTTGCCGACGAAATAAAATTTGATATCGGAAAAGATAAATATCTCGAAGAAATCAGAAATGTTTCGGAAAATACCGAAAAGATTTTCTTCATGAATGAAGAGAAACGTTTTGCAAACTCCCCTGACGATAGGCGATCAAGTCAGCTTCCACACGCACTCGCCATCCTTTCAGGTGAATATTCAGACTGTATCGAAAAGTATATTAAAGAAGCCCTCACGGATGAACAACTCCTCACCCCAGAACTCTATTTTCAGTTTTTTATATTCCAAGCGATGAAGAAGACAGGGCAGGAAAGTGAGATTCTCAAAAGAATCAGAAAATATTGGGGGAATATGATAAAAACAGGAACTCCAACTTTATGGGAGGCCGGTATTCATAAGTCAGGCAAAGAGGCATTTGGCGGCTCCGCCAGTCTCTGCCACGGATTCGCAGCAGCGCCCATCGACTTCTTTCAGACCATAATTTTAGGGATAACTCCTTCCAGGCAAGGCTTCAAGGAATTCATATTCAATCCGTTTCCTTTTGATATCAAATCCGCCGAAGGTTCCATTCCGACCCCCAGCGGGAAGATTGAAGTCAAATGGGAAAAATCTGCTTATGGACTTTCAGTCTTTTTAAAAGTCCCCAATGATTGCAAAGCTCTGACCTACAAAAATGGAACATGGGGCCCGGGCTGTCATGAATTTGAGATAAAACAGGAAAATGAAATATGAGAAAATATTCTGCGATTCTCGGAAACCTCGGAAACACAAAAGACCGTTTCTGCGGAGGCTACAAAAACAATCCGTCGTCAATCGAGATGCTCAAAAACGCATCCCGAATTGAGGGAATAAAAGGCATTGAACTTGTCGGAACATGGGACATAAGAAAAGACAATGCCGCTGAAATAAAGAAGGCCCTTGATAAGCTTGACTTTGAATGCGTGTCTATAATCCCTGATCTCTTCGCCGACAGATTATGGGGGAATGGTAGTCTTTCAGCGAAAGAAAAAGCAGTCAGGGAAAAAGCCGTTGAATATCTCCGAGAAATGTGCGGAATAGCTCTCGAGTTGAACTGTTCGATTATAAATATTTGGCCGGGACAGGACGGCTACGACTATCCTCTTCAAGGATACTATCTTGATGAAAGAAAATATCTTACGGAAAATATAGCACTTATCGCTTCCGAATATCCACAACTCAAGTTCGCGCTCGAATACAAGGCGAAGGAACCGCGTACGCATTCGTATCTTGCGAGAATGTCCGATACCCTCCTTGTCTGCCTTCAGACTGGACTGGACAATGTCGGTGTAACGATCGATACCGGACATGCCTTTCTCGGTGGCGAAAACGTATCGGAGTCAGTCGTCCTTGCAAAGCAGGCCGGAAATAAACTCTTTCATATGCATTTCAATGACAATTTCCGGAGCTGGGACGATGATATGATTGTAGGTTCAGTGCATACCATTGAATATATCGAACTTCTTTTCTGGCTCGACGAATGCGGTTATGACGGCTGGCTTTCTATGGACCAGTATCCCTACCGTGAAGACGCAGTCGGCGCTATCTCGGAATCGGTCAACTGGCTTAAGGCTTTCGATAAACTCCTGACAAATAAACGTCAACGGATTAAAGAATGTATTCTAAAAGGTAATGCCGTTGAAACATCCCGTTTCGTCAGAAAATTAATCTGTAATTAAAGGTTATATGATGGACTTTGTAAAATTTAAAAGATGGCTGAGAATTAAAAAAGGGGGAATTAATACGGCATTACTGAGGGGGGCGTCAGGGGCCATTGGAAAAGGCAGTGTCATTTATCCGCCTTTTCACAGCAATAACATGCGGCAGATGTTTATGGAAGGCAACTGTTGCGTAAACCCTTACGGCTGGATAGATTGCGTTAACGAATACGCCGGGGTGAGATTCAACCCGAGACTGGAGGTAGGCGAAGGAACTTATGTCGGCCATTTCGTTCACATCATCGCCTGCGGGCATATGAAAATAGGAAAGAGAGTCGTCATCGCCGAAAGGGTCTACATAACGGACAATCTCCACGGTTATGAAGATATAAATATGCCGGTCATGCCGCAGCCGTTAAAGCATCCGGGGCCTGTCACGATAGAAGACGAAGTCTGGATTGGCGACGGGGTCTGTATTCTCCCCGGTGTTACCATAGGAAAACATTCCGTCATAGGAAGCAATGCCGTAGTTACCAGAGATATACCTCCGTACAGCGTAGCCGCCGGCATTCCAGCTAGAGTTATCAAGAAATACAACGTGGAAAGCGGCAAATGGGAAAAAATCTGACTTCATCTTCCATGACATAAAATGTTCGGTTTTTCGCCTGACAGAAAATGCATAATTTCCAGATACGCAACTCACAGGAGGTCGAGCCGGTCCAAAATGCCGCATCATTCCTGCCTTGCCGTCGAAACAGGAACGGTCACGCCCGACAGAACGGGGAGCCGGAAATTTTACGGGGGGAGCTTGTAATTAGCATTTAATAAACTTAAATTGCTCTGGTCAGTTTCATTGAACTGGAGGAAATTTCTGATGTCTGCACTTGTATGTATAAGCGGAATGAATAAAGGCAGTGAATACACAATCCCCCAAAAGGGAGAGATAAAGCTCGGCAGAAGCGAGAAAAACGACGTGTGCGTTTTCGATAAAAAGTCCTCGCGCTTTCACTGCGTCATACTCGTCAATGGCGAAAGTTTTGCCATACAGGATCTTGAAAGCACAAACGGACTTAAAGTGAACGACGAGCCGGTCAAGGGAACAAAGAAAATATGTATTGGCGACCGCATAATGATAGGGCAGACCGTTTTTATCATAACCGAAAAAGAAAGCACTGTCCCTGCCGAACCGGGCGGACCGGCCGATAAAAAATATGAAAACCTGATTAAGAAAACATCATTTCAGGCTACAAAAACCACAAACCTCCGAAGGGTCAAGATGAAGGATTCTGCGTCTGGCACGGGTTTCCTCTCATTCTTCGAGCCGGACGGGGAAGACCAAGAAAAGAAATAAGCGGAATTTGCCTTGCTTTAATTAGTCCAAGGCCGCAAATGGAGACGTATTTATGTCCGAAACCAATAAAAAAACCAAGGTGTTTTTCCCTGTCATAGCAAAAGAGGAATGCAAGGGATGCGAGCGTTGCGTGACCGCCTGTCCGAAGTCAGTCCTCAGAATGGAAAGCGGCCTTAACGCAATGGGTCATCCGCACGCCGTTTACATCGGGGAAGCTTGCACCGGCTGCGGTGCGTGTTTCTACAGTTGCCCCGAACCGGGCGCGATAACAATTATCGAAGAATCTGACGACGATGAAAAAAAAGAACGGAAATGACAGATGGAATACTCTAACAGATTGTTGTTAAAGGGAAATGAAGCAGCTGTCTACGGCGCGCTCCTCGCGGGTTGCGACTGTTTCTTCGGATACCCTATAACTCCGGCAAGCGAAATCGCACATTCGGCATCATTGCTCTTTCCGAGACTCGGAAGGGTCTTCCTTCAGGCCGAATGTGAGATAGCATCAATAAATATGGTTTTCGGGGCGGCGGCCGCTGGACGGCGGGCAATGACCGCCTCATCGGGACTCGGCATAAGCCTCAAGCAGGAAGGCGTTTCCTACATGGCAACATGCGAACTTCCCTGCGTTATAGTCGACATAATGCGCGGCGGACCGGGTCTCGGCAACATAGGCCCAGAGCAGAGCGATTACAATCAGGTCGTAAAGGGCGGTGGACACGGCAACTACAGATGCATAGTCCTAGCCCCAAATTCTGCTCAGGAAATGTGCGACTTCACCGTAAAAGGTTTTGAACTGGCGGACAAGTACAGGACCCCCGTATATGTCCTCGCCGACGGCGTGATTGGACAGATGCTTGAATCCGTGACACTTCCCGAGCCCGTCAAAAAACCAGATATCCCCGAGTGGGCCCTTGACGGTTCGGCAAGAAGCCGCAGAAACTTCCTTACCTCAATTTATCTTGAGCATGACGATCTTGAAGCGCTCAACCAGAAGCTCCAGTCAAAATACGACTCCATTAAAAAGGCCGAACAGACCTGCGAGAAATATTTCCTCGATGATGCCGAAATCGTACTCGTAGCCTACGGGATTGCCAGCCGCGTCGCAAGAACTGCCGTTAAAAAGCTCAGGGACAAAGGCATAAAGGCCGGACTCCTCAGGCCAATAACGCTTTTTCCGTTCCCGAACGATGAACTTATGAAAACCCTCGGAACCGCTAAGACATATCTCAGCGTGGAAATGAGCAACGGACAGATGATAGATGATATAAAACTCGGAATAAGCTGCCGGAAACCTGTGGAGCTTTGCAGCCGAATGGGCGGAAATATACCGTCCGTAGATGAAATAATGGACAAGACCATCGAAACACTGGAGGCCGCGAAATGACAAAAAAGACTGTTAAATACGGCCGCCCGGGCGGTTTCCTCGAAACATTCGAAAGACGCCCAGGCAGCAATAAAACCAATATGCACTACTGCCCCGGCTGCGGACACGGTCTCGTGCATAAGCTGATAGCAGAAGCAATCAGCGATATGGAAATCCAGGATAATACTGTAATACTTTCGCCGGTAGGATGTTCCGTCTTTGCCTACTACTATTTTGACGCATGCGGAATATCTGTCCCGCACGGACGCGCCCCTGCCGTAGGTACCGGAATTTCAAGGGCCAACCCCGAAAGTTACGTCATATCCTATCAGGGCGACGGCGACCTCGGCGCTATAGGCTTCAATAATTTCATCCAGGCCGCAAACCGCGGCGAAAATATGGCCGTAATATTTGTGAACAACGGCATTTACGGTATGACCGGCGGCCAGATGGCGCCGACAACCCTGCCGGGGCAGAAAACAGCCACCTCACCTTACGGTCGCTCAATACTTAATGAAGGCTACCCGCTCAAAGTCTCGGAAATGGTTTCCGCACTTGACTCCCCGATATATGTCGAGCGCGTCGCGGTTACCTCCACCGCCAGAATATTGAAGGCCAGAAGGGCGATACGCAAGGCGCTTCAGTACATGAAAGAAAGACGCGGCTTTTCGCTCGTGGAAATACTTGCAGGCTGCCCCGTGAACCTGAAAAAGACACCCCAGGAAACAGACGAGTGGATTGAACACCACATGGTCCCGTATTTTTCACTTAACTGTTTCAAGGACATCGGCAGCGAACGCGACCCCATTAAGAGATCTGTCCCTGTCTTCGACTCCGAAAAGGTGAAAAAGGCACTTTTCCCTGAAAGATCCAGGTGCGGAAAATCACCTGACTTCCAGAACGAGTCGGAACTCTTTAACAGAGAAAAACGTATAAAATGCGCCGGCTACGGCGGACAGGGCGTACTCAGCCTCGGAATGATGATAGCCCTGATGGGCCAGCTCAGAAACTTCAACGTGACATGGCTGCCGTCCTATGGACCAGAAATGCGCGGAGGAACGGCAAACTGCTCCGTCGTCGTTAGCCGTGATATGGTCGGTTCCCCCATTATCGACAAGGACACAAATTTGCTCATCGCAATGAATCAGCAGTCCGTAGAGAAATTCCTGCCCGAACTGAAGGAGCACGGGATGCTCCTCTATGACAGCAGCATAATCACTAAGCCCGAATGCGCAAAAGATAAAAAAATCTGTTCGATCAAGGCCGCCGATATAGCCAAGGAACTCGGCGATATAAAATATGCGAACTCCGTCATACTCGGCGCGCTCTCTGTCGCCATGATAGACTATTACCTTCAGGGCGACGACAAGAAGGACTTCGACCTTGCTTTCGAAGAGGCCATCACAACGTGCTTTAAAAGCAAGAAAGAGGCCGTGGCCCTCAATCTCAAGGCATTCTACGAAGGCAAGAAGAACGTCAAAGAGGAACAGTGAGCCATGCTTGCCAAAAGGATAATTCCCTGTCTTGACGTTACTGGCGGAAGGGTCGTAAAAGGCATCAATTTCGTTGACCTTGTGGATGCAGGGGATCCTGTCGAGGCCGCCATCGAATACAATAAG
>MHBG01000010.1:0-39940 GCA_001804785.1 Lentisphaerae bacterium GWF2_45_14 | reverse complement strand
AGCTACAAGTGATAACCGCTCGACAATGGTCGACGTTATCCGCAGGACGGCTGAGCAGGTGTTTATCCCGCTCACAGTGGGCGGTGGCATAAGAACTGTTGAGGACATGCGCCTCATGCTTAACTCAGGAGCCGACAAAGTTTCCGTAAATTCCTCCGCCGTAGACAATCCCGATCTTATAAGGGCCGGCGCGGAAAGGTTCGGCAGTCAGTGTATCGTCCTCGCTATCGACGCACGGCGCGTACCCGGTCAAAAAAACAAATGGCAGGTCTATACACACGGAGGACGCAAGGCCGTTGACCTCGATGCCGTTGAGTGGGCGATTCGGGGCGTGAAGCTGGGCGCAGGCGAAATCCTTCTTACCAGTATGGACGCAGACGGCACGAAAGATGGTTACGACTGCGAGCTTACAAGGGCTATTTCCGAAAGAGTCTCTGTTCCTGTCATAGCATCCGGCGGAGCGGGGACACTCGAACATCTGCTCGAAGTCATAGAAAAGGGAAAGGCCGATGCCGTGCTTGCCGCGAGCATTTTTCATTTCGGCATTTTCAGCGTGCCACAGGCAAAGGAATTTCTAAAAAAACACAATATACCCGTGAGAGATTAAAAAGGATAAATATCATATGTCTAGCGAAAAAAAAGCCCTGGATTATCACAAATTCCCAGTTCCCGGCAAAATTACTGTCAAGCCTTCAAAGCCCTGTGAAACAAAAGAAGACTTGTCACTGGCCTATACTCCCGGAGTCGCCGTTCCATGTCTTGAGATAAAGGAAAAGCCGGACACAGTTTGGGAATACACTGCTAAAAATAATCTTGTGGCAGTCGTGAGCGACGGCACCGCGGTGCTAGGTCTGGGTAACATAGGACCCGACGCAGGGATTCCCGTGATGGAGGGAAAGGCCGTGCTTTTCAAGCATTTCGCGGATATAGACGCTGTTCCGCTTTGCCTCTGCAAGGTCTTCAACGAGAAGGGTTCTACCGATGCCGTCCGGCTTATCGAAACGGTAGAGCGGCTCGAACCGTGCTTCGGTGGAATCAACCTCGAGGATATCGGCGCTCCGGCATGCTTTGAAGTGGAGCAGACCCTCAAGAAAAAAATGTCGATACCCGTGTTTCACGATGATCAGCACGGCACTGCCATAATATCACTCGCCGGAATTCTCAATGCCTTGAAAATCACAGGACGCAAAATAGAAGAAAGCCGTTTCGTTGTCAACGGCGCCGGCGCGGCGGGGATAGCGTGTTCGGAATACTACATCAGCGCAGGGGCGAAGCGTGAAAACTTTATAATGTGCGACTCCATCGGAGTAATATACAAGGGCAGAAAAGAAGGAATGAATCCGGAGAAGGAGGCGTTCGCCTCCAATACAAAAGCACGGACACTCGCGGAAGCGCTTGAAGGCGCAGATGTCTTCATGGGGCTTTCAAAAGGAAACGTCGTTACCGAGGAAATGATTAAAAAAATGGCTAAGGGTCCAATCATCTTCGCGATGGCGAACCCGACTCCCGAAATCATGCCCGACAAAGCCCTTGCCGCCGGTGCGGCGGTTGTCGGCACCGGACGAAGCGACTTCTCGAATCAGGTCAACAACGTCCTCGGCTTCCCCGGAATATTCCGAGGCGCACTGGACGTCAGGGCTACTGATATAAATGAATCGATGAAGCTTGCCGCGACGAAAGCAATTGCGGAAATTGTGATGGAGGAAATCCCGGAAGGCGTATTGAAAGTTCTCGCAAAGGCATATCCCGAAGATGCCGCCTCGGGAATGTTCGAAGGCAAATCTCCGCTCAAGAATTCCTTTGTCATTCCGAAACCCTTTGACCCGCGTGTCGTTCCTAGGGTGGCGAAATATGTCGCGAAGGCCGCCATGGACTCCGGCGTGGCCCGCATCAGCATCAACGACTTTGAAGCATACGAAAAAGCCGTCACCGCCAGAATCCTCAACTCTCAAAAGGCATGAGTTTTATGAAAAAATTTCTTCTCTTTCCGCTGCTGGCGTTTGTTTTCGACTGCGTGGAGCTTTCTGCGATAACCAAGCAGGACAACGACCTGATCGTGGCCGCGTCCCGGGGCGATATTGAGGGCGCAAGAAATCTTATTGAATGCGGGGCGAGCGCCTTGGCTACCGACGATAAGGGCAGAACCGCGCTCATGGCTGCCGCAGACGAGGGACATAAGGATATGGTCAGTTTTCTGATAACCAACGGCGCTGCTGTCAATGTTACCGACAACAACGGAAAAACCCCGCTCATGTATGCGGCCGAAGACGGTTTCAATACCGCACTGGTCAAGCTCCTTATAATGAACAAGGCCAAGGTCAACATAGTAGATAAAAGGGGCTGGACCGCAATAATGTACGCCGCGTCAGGCGGCTATGTCAACTCCGTAAAGATGCTTGTCGAGGCTGGAGGAGACTTCAAGGTAAAGGCGCCCGACGGAAAAACAGCAAAAGATATGGCTGCTGAAAAAGACCTCAGAAATGTAGTTGACTACCTTACTCAGCAGGAAGCCCTTTCCAAGGATATCTGGGCTTCCGGCAATGACGACGACGATGATGATAATTAGTTGAGGCCGTAAATATCGCCGAATTTCTTCTTGAGATACGCCAGATATGGTTCCGGTCTTATCTCTGAGCCCGTAGCCTTTTTTACAAGTTCCTGCGGGCTGAATTTTGCGCCATGCCTGTGTATTTTGTCCCTGAGCCAACTGAGAAGATGCTTGAATTCCCCATTCCTTATGGAGCCGGAAAGTCCCGGAAGTTCAGCATTGATTTTTTCCCAAAGCTGGGCCGAGACGAGGTTGCCTATCGCGTATGTCGGAAAATACCCGAAGATGCCGCATGACCAATGAACATCCTGAAGTACGCCGTCGGAATCTTTTTCGGGACACACATTCAGGTATTCGCACATTTTTATTCTCCAGAGTTCCGGAAGGTCTTTGACCTGTATCTTATTTTCCATCAGGTCTTTTTCCAGCTCGAACCTCAGCATTATATGCAGATTGTAAGTGGCTTCGTCGGCCTCGACCCTTATTAATGAGGGCTTTACCTTGTTTATAGCCCGGTAGAAATTTTCCATGCTGACTCCGGCAAGGCCGTCGGAAAACTTTTCCATGAGTTTCGGGTAGAAATACGTCCAGAAATCTCTTGAGCGGCCCACCAGATTTTCCCACATGCGGGATTGCGATTCATGAATGGCCAGCGACGCGCCGTCTGAAAGCACCGTGCGCTTGAGCAGACGGCTTATGCCCTGCTCGTAGATGGCGTGTCCGGCCTCATGCATGGTGCTGAAGAGTCCTGACATGAGGTTGTCCTTGAATACTCTTGTTGTGATTCTTACGTCGCCCTGTCCGAATGTTGTTGTGAATGGATGCGCTGTCCTGTCCTGCCGCCCGCGCGTCCAGTCGTAACCGAAGGCACTTGCTACCTTGACGCCGAAATCCCATTGTCTCTGCTCATCATACAACGGCTTGAACAGAAAAGAATTATTTATTTCAGGCTTCCCTGAAATTTTTTCCACGAGCCTACTCTGTTCCGGCTTTATTTCATTGAAAATCCTTGAGACCTCGGCTGTCTTAAGACCGGGTTCAAAATCGTCAAGGAGCGGGTCATAGATATGGTCGTAAGGGCTAAAAAGCGCCGCATATTCCTGGCGAAGGCTTACTATTTTTTCAAGGTGGGGCCGAAACATCGCGAAGTCTGATTTTGCCCTGGCCTCTTCCCATACGGTCTGGGCAATTGAAGTCACAGACGCGAATTCGGCGACGAGTTTAGCGGGTACCTTTGTCTTCTTATTGTAGAGATGTCTTGTTACTCTTATGAGGCACGCCTCATCCGATTCGCGACTGAGCGACGGCACCGATTTTTCCAGTGAATTGAGTAACTGGCCCACTTCCGGGGAACAGAATTTCTCATGTGATATTTTACTCAGGGCGGCAAGCTGACAGGCCCTTTCCTCGGCCCCGCCCTTCGGCATATACGTCTGCTGGTCCCATGAGAGGACGGCAGTGGCCGCGTTTATGTCATAAATTTCGTTGAGGACGTTTTTCAGACGGGCGAGATTTTTTTCCATATCGACTATTCTCCCGTTATGTTTTATCTGAAGCTTACAATGTCGCGTGCCGAAAAAAAATCAAGTTTAAAATATGAGTCGAGAAAGCAATGCTGGTACGGCGAACTCAGTTCTGAGTATTCTTTCCCCGATACTTACCGGACTGAAACCGCGTTCAATGAATAAATCTCTTTCGTAATCCGTAAAACCGCCCTCCGGCCCGATTGCAAGAAACGCCTTCCGGCTGATTCTGCAGGGGCATACAGGGTGCGACCCCGGATGCGCGAGAAGGCATTGAGCATCCTCTATAATCCCGGGTACCTCGTCTTCGAGAAAGGGTTTGAAACGCTTCCTGAAAAATATCTGCGGCATGATGGTGTCACGGGACTGTTCAAGGGCCAGAATTGATTCCTCGAAAACCTCTTTTTCGCCAATGACCGGACTTTCCCAGTAACTTTTTTCGACCTTCCACGAGGCAATAAAATATATATTTTTGACACCCATCGACACAGCGGCATGGAGGACTTTTCTGAAGCTCTTGGGCCGCGGCAGAGCAGCGATAAGCGTAATTGGGGGAGCCGGAGGCGGATTACCGAAGAGCTTGACTTCGAGCTCCACCGAATCTGCCGATATTTCTGTAACCAATCCAGTTCCGATTTGAGAATTTAGAAGACCAGCCTTAAGAAGCTTTCCTTTTTCGGCGCGGTGCACTTCGATTATATGCTTCGCGCGCCGTCCCTCTATGACCGCATGCGACTCATCCTTGAAATCATCTTTGAGAAGAATTACGAGGTTCACGTTTACAAGGACTTTCGTCCGCTTATGGCTGCGGCAATAGTCGCCGAGTCGGCGTAAGAAATATCGGAACCTGCCGGAAGTCCTCGTGCAAGTACGCTTACTTTTACATTCGTATCCTTGAGTATTTCAGAAATATATACAGAAGTAGCTTGGCCTTCAACGTCCGGACTCAACGCAAGGATGACCTCATTGACTCCGCCAAATGATACGCGCCTGTGCAGCAGATCCGTTGTCAGGCTTTCGGCTCCTCTGCCGCTCAGAGGCGAGAGCTTGCCGCCGAGCACGTGGTAAACTCCTTTGAAAAGCCCTCCGGATTCTATGGTGTATATCTGAAGAGATTCTTCGATGACGCATATCACGCTTCTGTCGCGGGACGCGGATACGCATATTGAACAGAGCACGCCTTCGCTTGAGAGATTGCCGCATTCAGGACAGGAAGTAACACTGCTTTTTAAATTTTTTACGGAATCCCCAAATGCCTCAAGTTTATCCTGCGGCCACTTAAGCATGGAGAACGCCAGCCTTTCGGCATTTTTCAAGCCTATGCCCGGCAGCGATTTAAGAAAATCGACCAGCTCTTTAAGTGGTTCAGGGTATTTTGATGACATTTCATATCACCGGAATTAATTAAACAGGCCTGGGATATTGATGCCGCCCGTGAGCTTGGAAAGTTTATCCTGAGACTTCGCCTTTACTCCGGCCAGCGCGTTATTTACCGCAGCCTGGACGGTATCCTCAAGTACCTCCCTATCAAACATGGCGGCTTCCTTTATAAAAATCCTCTTTACCGTCAGGTCTCCGCTGACGACGACCTCGACCATGCCGTTTTCGCTTTCGCCGGTACATTCAATTGACGCAAGGTCTCCCTGCATTTCCTTCAGGTTTTTCTGAATATCCTTCGCCTTTTTCATAAGGTTCGCTATTTCGCCTAAATTTCCAAACATATCTCTTTGCTCTCCTGTTTTTTTCCTATTGGCCTCGCCAAGCCTGTCAACCGTGAATATCGACGATCTGTCCACCGAAAATATTCATTGCTTTTCTAACATATTCATTGGCCTCGACTCTTTTCCTGAGCTCGGCAACATCGTGCGACTGTTTTTTTTCGTGATGTATCTCGTGAACGCCCTCTCTGTACTTGATGTGAATCTCAAGGTGCCTTCTGCCGGAGGCGGCCTGGAGCCGCTTATTGAGCATGGCTGCTTTTTCCTTTATGCGCGCGAGATGACCATCATCAAACTCATCGTCGAAGACGATGTTGAGCCTTTCTCCCTCAATGCTTTCGGGGAATCCCGCGGCGAGATAGTTTTTGAGTGTTATATCCTTGAGATTTTCTTCGACATCTTTCAGCAGCAAATGCCATACTTCCTTCGGCTCGGGCGTGGAAAGGGTCTCGACAACTCTCGTGGAGGAAGAATGCTGCGATACGGCCGGCGGCGGCTGAATCTCCACATCGTCTGTCTCCGGTGACGGCATTTCCTCATCCATCGAAATTTCTTCATCCAACGGCTCTTCTTCTATCGGCTCAGACTCAGAGACGGAAGAAGGAGGCTCAGGCTCAGGTTTAGGCTCAGGCAGCGGTTTCGACTGCACGGGTGTTTCCGCTACCGGCCGTGGCAAGGGTGCCGGGGTTGGAGTTATTTTTTCGACCTGGACTTTTTCAGGGACGCTCATGGCTGGTGCTGCGGGAATATTATCGAGAGAATCCAAACCTCCGTCTTTGCGTATCTGATTAAGCCGTCTGAGCAATGAATCTATAGAAACGGAATGTGCTATTCTCATTGCTTTCAATATCAGTGTTTCGATAAATACCTGTTTATTTAGAGCGTTATGCAATGAATTGCCTACCGGCGAAAGCTGCTCAAGAAGTCTTTGTACTATTTCCGGATTGACGGACAGCGCCATTTCACGGTATTTATCCACCGCCTCGTCCCCTGCTTCCAGAATGTCCTCGGGATTTTCAATGATTGAGCAGAGCTGTACGCCTCTGAGGTAGAATAGGAGTTCCTCGAAAAGTTTCTCGAAATTTTTGCCGCGTGCCGCGAGATTGTGAATATTGGCTACGGCACCGGCCTTTGAGTTGGAAAGGACGGCCTTTACGAGCGATTCCATTTCGTCGGACGATGTAAGTCCGAAGAGCGAAAGCACCTGATCTTCGGAGATTGCCGCTGCGCCTTCCCCCGAGAAAAAGGAAATCATCTGGTCGAGCAATGATTGAGCGTCGCGCATTCCACCATCGGCTGCGCGGGCTATGGCCCTGACTGCCCTGTCGGAGATACTCACCTTTTCAGAGATGGCTATTCCTTTGAGCCTTTCATAGATCATGGAAGACGGAATCCTGCGAAGATCGAATCTCTGACATCTCGATATGATTGTCGGGAGCACCTTGTGGGCTTCGGTCGTCGCGAAGATAAATTTTGCGTGGGCCGGTGGTTCCTCTATGGTCTTGAGGAACGCATTCCAGGCCGTGGCCTGGAGCATGTGGACTTCGTCCACGATATACACTTTATATTTACTTTTTACGGGTGAAAACATCACTTCCTGACAGAGGTCTCTTATGCTCTGGACAGAATTCTGGCTTGCCGCATCGATTTCGATAACGTCCATATTCGAACCATCGGCTATCGAAACACATGAATCGCAGAGGCAGCAGGGTTCGCCGTTCTGAGGCGATGTACAGTTGAGCGCCTTCGCGAATATCCTAGCGGTGGTTGTCTTTCCGATTCCGCGCGGGCCTACGAAGAGATAGGCGTGTGCTATGCGGCCCTGGATTATGGCGTTTTTCAATGTCGTGGTCATATGTTCCTGCCCTATGACCTCAGAAAATTTCTGCGGACGACATTTCCTGGCTATTACCTGATATTCGCCCATTAGTTTGCCTGCGTGGGCTGGATTGTTACATTGTCGAGCAATTCGCCGAGGTTGCCGAACTTTTTACTGCGATTATGGGGGATCGGGTTGTCGTTAAGGGTTTTGCCTTGAATGCTGAAAAGAGTTTCAAGTCCCTTTTTCGCTGTTCCGAGCATGTCCTGAAGGGTGTCGAAAGAGAAAGGTTCTTTTTCTGCGGTACCCTGCACTTCTATAAATTTACCGGATTCCGTCATTACGATGTTCATATCTACATCCGCACCGGAGTCCTCTTCGTAGCAGAGGTCGAGAAGGATCTCATTTTTCACTATTCCCACGCTGACGGCCGCGATATTTTCACGCATTGGATTTTTTTTAAGCCGTCCTGTGGAGAGGAGCCTTCCGAATGCTATCTGGAGAGCAACGGACGCGCCGCTTATGCTGGCGCAGCGGGTGCCGCCGTCGGCATCAATCACATCGCAGTCGATGTAAACGGTGTTTGGCCCAAGTGCTTCGAGATCGATTACCGAGCGGAAGCTTCTTCCGATAAGGCGCTGGATTTCCATTGTCCTGCCGCCCTGTTTACCGGCGTTTGCCTCGCGTCTTGATCTGTCGTGGGTGGAACCGGGAAGCATTCCATATTCCGAGGTCACCCAGCCGCCCGGCACGTTCTGGGCGCGCATCCATGGGGGTACGCCGGGATCTATGGATACCGCGCATATCACTTTAGTCCCGCCGCACTCGATGAGTACCGAGCCAGTCGGATGATTAAGGTAATCCTTGGTTATTTTAACCCGTCGAAGCTGATCGTTTTTTCTGTTGTCCGGCCTGTTCATAAAAATTTATCCTGTGTGAAATAAAAATAAGGGCCGACTGCCAGAAGGCCTGCGGCACCTGGAATCGTGGCTTAGAGCTGCTTGGTTCCCCATCTGACTCGGTTCGCCCTCCTCCAGTGCACAGGATCCGGCAAGCCGGCCCAAAAAAATCATTTTGCCTGGGCTTTACCTCGTTCGGCACTGTGAACTTTACATGACGAGGTAACATATTCAAGGCAGAGAGAAAGTTCATTTCTCAAATTTTTCCTGCCGATGATTTTATCGATAAGGCCTTTTTTGAGTAGAAACTCAGCCGTTTGGAATCCCTCGGGCAGTTTTGCCTGGGTTGTGTCCTTGATAACGCGCGGCCCGGCAAAGGCGATCATCGCGCCCGGTTCTGCGAGAATAAGGTCTCCCAGCGAGGCAAAACTGGCCGTTACTCCGGCCGTCGTCGGATGCGTCATTATAACTATATAAGGAAGTCCGGCCTCGTCGAGACGCTCAAGCGCACCGCTTGTCTTCGCCATCTGCATCAGGCTCAACATACCTTCATACATCCTCGCGCCGCCGCTGGCGGTAGCGATGACGAAGGGCAGTTTTTCCTTAAGCGCCAGTTCGGCGGCCCGCGTTACTTTTTCGCCGACGACGCAGCCCATACTGGCGCCGAGAAAGCGGAAATCCATTACAGCAAGTACGTATTTTCTTTCGTCAAGTGAGGCAGTCCCATAAACCACGGCGTCTTTGAGCCCGGTTTTCTTTTTGTTTTCTTCGAGCTTGCTCAGATACGGAGCCACTCCTTCAAACTGAAGCTTGTCTACCGACTCCATATCAGCGTCAAATTCTAAAAACGACCCCTCATCGGTAAGGAGTTTTATCCTGTTCCAGGCGGTCATAGGGTAGTGATAGGAACAGCGCGGGCAGAGATTGAGATTTTCTTCCTTTTGCTTCGCGTAAATTGTTTCGCTGCATTGAGGACATTTTTCCCACAGGCCATGCGGGATTTCCTTTTTCTTTGATGGCTGATCCTCTCTTTTATCTGTCGGGTTCAGCGTCGAATACCTCGCTTTTCTAAAAAGTGCCATATGCTTCTGTCCTCTATATCGTTATCTTCGTGCAAGAACGAACACGTTGACTGCGGATGCTCCCGACTTCAGCAGTTCGGCGGACGCCGCTGACAAAGTTGAGCCCGTAGTCATCACATCATCGACCAGTAATATATTGCGCTTTTTACAATTTGCCCCTTTTTTTAAAGAAAAAGCGCCAATAAGATTCTTTTTACGCTCTTCGCGCGTAAGCCTGGATTGAATCCGGCCCATCCGAGTCCTTGCAAGCATCCCTTCGCAAGGTTTCCCCGTAAATTCTGAAATTAAAGATGCCATTAGCCGCGACTGATTGAAGCCGCGCATGAAGCGGCGCGTCCAGTGAAGCGGAACAGGCACGATCACGTCAAACTCCGTCCGCGCCCGTTCAAGGGCTTCCGATGCCAAACGTGCCAGCGGCCTCGCCAGCTCGGGCGTATTGTAGAATTTGAACCTGTGTAAAAGTATCCGCCCCATCCCTTCCATCCCAAAAAGCGATACCGCCTCCAGCCACTGCCTCTTTTCCTCCCTCATACACTTTGAGCAGACCGCCAACGCACCATCAAGCTCCCCGCCGCAGCCAGGACAAAATGGAGGAGTAATGAACCTGATTTTCTCCTTGCATTCCCGGCAGAACGAGTTTGCTCGCTCTCCTTCCGGCAGGGGATTCCCGCAGCCGGGACAAGGAAAAGAACAGAATATTCCAGCCGTTTTTATGAGAAGAGATTCAAGTGCAGGCAAGGTCACGTTAGCTCCTGTAGACGGCTCTGCCGTAGGGCATCTCTTCAAGCAGATAAAAGCCGCCGCCGCTCCTGAAAAACCCGCCGCGCTCCATGAATTCCGCGCAGGCTTTCTGCATACTGCTGTTTCGCGGCGCGTTCGCCAGTCCGTTCACCAGCCCATTTTCGCCGAATATCCGCCACGCAGTGTCTTCTCCGCTGCATTCTATGGGAAAGAGGTAGTACTCTTTCTGGAACTTTACGATATTCGACTCAGGTTTCAATATCAATGCGAAATGCGGGTCAAAGATCCACGATTCGCAGGCGAACGCCTTGAATGGTTTGTCGGGAAAGTATTCGGGAAAGAATTTAAGAGCGCGGTCCATCGCATCGGCACACGCCTCGAGCGTCATCGGCCCGCCCTCCGGTATATGAACATCTATAACGGGGTCGCCCGGCGCGAGTACCTCTTCCCATTCTGAAAGATTGAGCGTAAGCTTTTGCCTTGCGGCGAAACCATCCGAGGAGACAGGATTCCCTGTAACGCTATTGCCGGAAACAATATATTCGGATTCCCATGCTCCGGCACCGTCAAAATGACCGTCAACTCCGTCGCAAAGCCCCTCTCCGTTAAACTTCATTCCGGGCGAAGCAAACGCCTGGACTTTTCGGTTTTTTATATTGCGGAGTGCCCTTGCCTGATGGTAAAATGGCTTTATCCCGAACTGTAGCCTGCCAATCCGGTACAGATTTCCCTTAAAAAGCCCAAGCTCCCATCCCAATATCCTCGGGGATATTCCACGCCTTCCCGTATTCACGTAAAAATGTTTTATCCATATGCCGGTATCGACATAAGCGCCTCTTCGTATATCTTCCGGTATCCCGAACTTATTGAAATGCTTTTCAGCCTCCGGCAATCCGGCGAGCGCAAGAAGCGCGTAAAATCCGTAACTGTCGTTCTTCATAGCTTCAATTTCTTCCGGCAGGCTAACTTCGCCTCCTTTGTAGATACACTGATAAAGGTCTACAAAAAGCTTCAGTAACGCCTCGTCCTCTGAAACTCGCCGCGCCAGACTTTCCAAATATAAAAGGTTTTCACTGTCAATTTCGCCAATCGCTCCCAAATTTCTCATTGATTCTGCCGAGAGTATTTTCTTCACTGCGACTGTGCTCATATACATATCCTTCCATGAATTTTTCAGGGTGCGACAGGTGAGGACTTTTCTAGTTCGGCTGGAATGTGTTTCGTTTCCGGGAATTGCTCGAATTCGGGAACTTCTATCATTTTCAAGTCTTTGGAAGCCGTGGAAACACTCTTGTAAAACTCAAGTTTTCCGAGGGCTTCCTTATAGCCTTTTTTGCCTTTCAGGAGGAGGACGGCCTTCTGCTGAAATATTTCAGCAAACCCAGGCTGTCCCAGATAGCAGTAAACCTTTGCAAGCGTGGTACAGTAAAGCGCCTGAGTCAGAGCGTCGTCGCGGCCCGAGATATTTTTCACCGCCATTTCCGCCGCTTTAAGAGCTTCTCCAGGAGGCCCTTCCGTTTCGACAAGAACGTTTGCCAGATTATTCATCACGGCGTGGTCCTTTGAAAATCTTTCCCGAAATTCCCTGATGAACGAATTGATTGACGCGGTGTCTTTTCCGCTGTCCGGCATCAGCTCCGCCTTTATAAAGTAAAGACTTGAGTTATCGGGATCGCCGACTATCATTTTCTCAATGAATTCAAGTGCTTTGGCTGGTTCCTTTTTTTCCTCGAAAAGCATGAGCATGCATCTTATGGCAGATGGATCGCGCTTGTCTATCCTAAGGATATTTTCGCATTTTTCCGCCATCTGGCTGTCGCTTCCGGACTGCATCGCGAGCATAAGTTCCTTGCGAAAAGCGCTTATCTTTTTCTGTTCCTCAATATCGAAATCGCCACTCAGTATCTTATCAAAAACGCGGCCCATATCGGAAAGATCGCCCTTCCACATTATTTCACCCTTTGTGGACTCAACAATGAACCCGGTCGGAATACTGTCAACATCAAGAAACGCCGCGCTTGTAATTCCATCACGGTCGGCGGCCACTGTAAATTCTATCTCGCCCTGCTTTTCCAGAAATTTTTCGATAACTCCCGTTTTTTCCTGGGATATCGCCACTATAAGGAGTCCGCGCGTGTTGAACTTTTTGTGAAGATAGCTAAGAAAAGGAAAAAGATCGGTAGACTGCTTTGACCATGTCCCCCAGAAGACAACCGCATAGTAAATGTCCGTCTGAATGCCTGCCGGACGGCTTATTCTGAGCGGGCCGTTCCTGAGCCAGCTCTCAATCGTGAAGTCAGGTGCCCTGTCCCCCGGCTGAGGCGCGGCATAAAGCTGTAACGAAAAGCAGATTAACAATGCGGCTAAGAGCTTACTTTTCATCCGGCGAACCTTTCTCAGAGGGAGGGGATAAACGCCTTTATGCCTCTGTTTTCCTCGAATATTTTTGAAACCGAAAGCATCTTGTGCTCCCCTAGAGGCGGGGCAATAAATTGCATTCCGACGGGCATCGAAGTTGCTTTGTCAATCCCCGCGGGCAGACTTATCGCGCATGTCCCGGCAAGATTTACAGCAATCGTGAAAATGTCAGCCAAATACATCTGGAGCGGGTCTGACTTTTCGCCGAACTTGAATGCCGCCGACGGCGTCGCCGGAGCAAAGATAATGTCGCATTTCTGGAACGCGTTCATAAAGTCGTTTCTTATAAGCGTCCTTACCTTCTGGCCTCTCAGATAGTAGGCGTCATAGTAGCCGCTGCTCAGTACGTATGTCCCGAGGATGATTCTGCGCTTGACTTCCTTCCCGAAGCCGTGACCGCGCATCTTGAAGTAAAGACTATTAAGGTCGCTTGCGTCTGACGGGCGGACGCCGTAGCGTATTCCGTCGAAGCGGGCAAGATTCGCACTGGCTTCCGCTGTCGCGATTATGTAATAGACGGCTATCGCGTATTCGGTATGGGGAAGTGATATTTCAATGGTTTCAGCGCCGAGAGCTTGAAGGATATTAACGGACTCCTCCATCACGGCCTTTACCCCGGGCTCTATTGCGTCAATATTAAAATATTCTTTGGGAATGCCTATCTTTACGCCTTTCAAATTTCCGCCGGACGACTTTCTGACCGCGTCCGCAAATGTTCCCGACTCTTCCGGCAGCGAAGTCGAATCAAGCGGGTCGTGACCGCCTATAATATCGAGAATCGCGGCGGTGTCGAGAACTGAATGGCCTATCGGCCCTATCTGGTCGAGCGATGACGCGAACGCCACAAGCCCATAACGCGACACTCTTCCGTAGGTCGGCTTGAGCCCCGTAACCCCGCAGAACGCGGCGGGCTGCCTTATGGAACCACCAGTATCCGAGCCTAAAGAAACCGGAACTTCGGACGCCGCGACGCTTGCCGCCGAGCCGCCGCTTGAACCGCCTGGTACGCGTGACAGATCCCACGGGTTCGCTGTTTTCATGTAAGCGCTATTTTCACAGGATGAGCCCATCGCGAACTCGTCCATGTTTGTGCGTCCAAAAATAACCAGCCCCTTTTCTTTCAACCTCTTAACAACCGTCGAATCGTAGGGGGACTTGAAATTTTCGAGTATTTTAGAAGCACACGTGCAGGGCTGCCCGCTGACGGAGATACAGTCCTTTATCGCTATTGGAATTCCGTCGTAAGGACTGAGCTCTTTGCCTTCTAAACGCCGCTTGTCGGATTCCGCCGCCTGGCTCAGGATATTTTCGCGGTCTATGTTCAGAAATGCCTTTACATTTCCATCGACTTCATTAGTTCTGGCGAGGTATGCCTCGCAAAGCCCGACCGAGGATATTTCCCTTTTCTCGAGCAGTTCCGAAGCCGAGGCAAGATCAAGTTTTTTCAGAGCGTCCGGCGTAATCATGACATCCCCTCCCCCGGCAATACCTGCGGGACTTTGATAAGTTCATCATCTATCAATCCTGGTGCATTCTCGAGCATTATATCTTTTCCCGGCGGAGTTCCCGCCTTGTCTTCGCGCCATATATTGCGGAGCGGGGCCGCGTGAGCGGTCGGCACAATGTCCTTTACGTCGAGTTTTTCTAAAAGCTCGATATAACCGAGGATTTCTTCCATATCCTCCTGCAGTTTCACTTTTTCTTCCGGGGCCAGTTCAAGTCTGGCGAGTTCCGCGACGTATGAAACATCTATTTTCGTGTTGCCGCTCATCTTCTGATTACTCCGTTCCTGTTATTTTCAGGCCTGCTCAAGTTCGAGAGTCTTTGTTACGAGGTCGCATACTTCTGTGGGGCCGAAATACTGTATCGGGCCCGGATAGACGTAATCGGTCTCAACCGACCACATAATCCTGTTTTTGATGAAGTTAAGGAAAGGGCCTCCCTCATGCTTCACAAGTGCTTTCTGGATAACGGGCTTGTCTTCACCATGACGTCTTTCCATGTTCATCATCATTGTTATGGGAATCCCGCCCGCAGCCCATTCGGCAGCGGGTTTTGTAAGATGACGTACAGATGCCATGTAACCTGATTTGCCCACGCCGATGAGGGCGGCCGCGCTGAATCCCAGGCTGTAGCAATAGTCGGCATCGAAGTTTGACGGCGCCGCGCAACGGCCTTCGTAGCCGAAAAAGTGCAGCTGTGTGGCAAATTTGCCCTTGTACTTGCCTTCGGTCTTCCATTCCATAAGCCTCTGTCCGACCATTTCGGCAAGCAGTTTTTCTGTCGCTATCTGGGATACCTGCACATTCCCGTGCGGGTCTCTGTCGAGGCAGAGCTGGAGCTGGATGTCCTGCGGCAGCGAACTAAACACGTACGAAGAGTCCTTACTGAGCTTGTGGTTTACGAATACGAGCTTTTCACTGATTGAACTGAGTTTCGCGAAGGTATCTGCTTCGTGCGCGAGAAGGTCGTTGAGTTCGGAAATAAGTGCCTTGAACTCGGGAATGAACTCGATAAGCCCTTCAGGAATGAGCGCTACCCCGAAATTGAGACCGGATCCGGCTCTTTTTGCTACGATTTCGGCCATAAGACTTACGATATCGTCAAGGGTCTGCTTCTTGGCTGCGACTTCTTCGGATATGAGTGCGATGTTTGGATGAGTCTGGAGCGCGCACTCAAGGCCAATGTGCGATGCGGAACGGCCCATGAGTTTTATGAAGTGCCAGTATTTTCTGGCGGAGTTCGCGTCGCGCATGATGTTGCCGATGAGTTCGCTGTAGACTCGGCACGCGGTGTCGAAACCGAACGAGGTCTCTATCCATTCGTTCTTGAGGTCGCCGTCGATCGTCTTAGGACAGCCAATGACCTGTATCGGGACATTTTTCTGCTGATAGTACTCGGCGAGAAGGCATGCGTTGGTGTTGGAGTCGTCGCCGCCAATAACGACGAGTGCGCTGATTTCGAGCTTCAGGCAGTTCTCCTTGCCTTTTTCGAACTGCTCGTTCGTTTCGAGCTTTGTCCTGCCGGATCCGATTATGTCGAAGCCGCCGGTATTCCGGTACTGGTCGATAATATCGGAGGTAAGCTCTTTGTACTTATTGTCCACGAGTCCGCTCGGTCCGCCGATGAAGCCGAAGAGGCGGCTTTCGGGATGGAGACTCTTTATGCCGTCAAATATCCCGGCAATGACGTTATGACCGCCCGGCGCCTGGCCGCCTGAGAGAATAACGCCGACGTTGACCGGCTTCTGGAGCTTTGCCCCGCTGCCTTTTTCAAATGTTATAACCGGGCTGCCGTAGGATTTAGGAAAAAGCTGCTCAATCCTGCCTGCGTCCGCCATAGCAGTTGTCTTTTCGCCTTCTTTGATGATGACTGCCGCGCCGTTTTTGAGGGCGGGCGGAAGTTTGGGCTTGTATGACGCTCTGGCCTTCTGCAGCGGTGAAATTGTGGAACTCATTTCTTTGACCTCCTTGGAGTATTTTTTTTATATTTAATGTTGAAAAGATTTTTCCGGAACCGGGAGCACGTACACTAAATCTTTTTCCGCAAATAATCAAATCGCTATAACTAAAAAATACTCTTCGCAGTTCAATATTTATACACAGAGCTTGAGCAGGTCGTCCACGTGCGCCGTTACGAGGCATTCCACGGTGTCAGCCGCGCCGTAATAGATTTTAACCTCCCCCGAGTCCTCAAGTATCATTCCTCCCGGGAATATCACGCTTCCGCGGAAACCGTCTATTTCGTAATCTTCTTCGGAAACAAGCAACGCTTCCTTGCTCATCCCGATTATCTTTGTCGGATCTTCGAGATCAAGAAGCATGAGACCGCCAAAGTATTCCTTGTGCCAGTTGCCGTGCCAGCTTTTGGGTTCCCTGTCTTCATGCTTCCAGACCGCGTGAGTCGTCGTAAGCCAGCCTCTTTTCGTTTTGACAGGAGGTGCTGCCGGTCCTATTTTGCAATTCGCGTAAGGTACATTTTCCGCGCCGAGCAGAAGTTCGTGGTCTCCCCAGTAACGCAGGTCGGGCGATTTCGAAATCCATATATCAAAAGCTTCCTTCTCTACCCTTCCGTAGACCGGGAACGGACGCTCCAGCCTGACATATTTGCCGTCTGTTTTTTCAGAAAAAAGCACCGTTTTTCATTGCCTCAAACTCTTCTCGTTTGAAATCATGGTCGTTCCTGAAGAGCATGACGTATTTGCCCTGATATTTTGCGACTGCTGCGTTGAAGATGAGTACCGCGTCATAAGGAACTTGACTTGCGGTCATTATCGGATTTCGTTCACAGCGTTTTATTATTAACGGCGTTTTAAACATCGTTCATTTCCTGTTTGATGTTTAAAATTATAAGGTGTCATGATTGATTTTTGAATGGCTGGAACTGCAAAGCTATGTCAATAACTGCAAAATTACCTGAACACCGACGGCGGTGTCCCGAAGTGCTTCCTGAAAGCCTTTGAAAAATGAAACTGGTCTTCGAATGCCAGAGAGTCGCTGACTTCCTTTACGGACATTTTCGTTCCCTTCAACAGTTCTGCCGCCCTTTCCATTCTGCAGGACAGTAAGACTTTTGCCGGAGATGCTCCAAGATTTTTTTTTGAAAGGTGCGTGAAAGAACTTTCGCTCATCTTCATTTTCTTCGCCATTTCTCCAATGCTCAATTTTTGCCCTACGTTGTCCTCTAAGTATTTAAGAAATTCGATGCGAAAGCTTTCATCCTTTACGCCTTTAATAAAAAGTGGAGCCAGCGTAGCGAAAGCAACACAGCTATGTGCAGGCCCCCGGCCTGCCCGTGGTTCAGCGGCGGAAGCGCTGACTCCCAGAGGGTGAAGCTATTTCCGTAAGAAGTTCGTTATTATTTTTACGGTTTCGGCTACGCCGTCGTGATTGCGCATGTCGCTGCCGATTACGGCTGCGCGTTTGAGCATTTCGTCGGATTCCGTGGCTATATGCAAAAGTCTCGCGATTTTATCAGGTGTCGCGCGGACGAAGGGAAGAGGCTTCGTGCCTATGCCAAGGCTGTGAAGAATCCGTCCCCAACTGAGCTGTTCGTCGATGAACGGGATAGTTACCGACGGACAGCCCGCCATTGACGCCGTGTGAGTTGTCCCTGCCCCGCCATGGTGAAGTACTGCCCGGCAGCGCGGGAATATCCTGTGGTGCGGGACTTGTCCGGCGAGAAAAATATTTTTCCCGTACAGGCCGGGCGGAAATTTGCCCGAATTGGTGTTGATTATCGCACGGAGTCCCGATTTGCGGGCAGCGCTGATTAAGAGCTCCGTGCAATATTCCGGTTGAATCATTTGCATTGAACCCAGTCCCAGAAAGACAGGACTTTCGCCGGAACTGATAAAATCGGAAAGGTCACGGGGCGTTGTAAGATTCTCCGCCGCATCTGAAATATTCAGGAAGCCGCTCATCCTGTGACGTTTCCCCCAGTCGGGCGGCGGCTGAAACAATACCGGACTTGCCGCGACAAGGTTTAGTTCTTTTGAAAGGAAAACGTCTTCATGCACATTCCGGAAAGGCGCGAGTCCTTTTGATGTCCAGAACTTTCGAATCTTCCTTTTTAACAAAATATTAAGAACCGCATAAATAATTTTCCACCCCGCCAGGTTTATAAAGCGCCCAAAATCCGGCATCCCCGGTTGAATGTATTGAGAACTCGGGACAAGCCCCGGCCAGAAACAGATGCTGAGATAGGGAATTTTCCGTATCTCGGCGGCGGCACGGAGCGGATAACAAAGAACATGCCCTATAGCCAGATCCGCATCGGAACATTGCCTGAGAGCCTCTTCGAACATTATTTCCTGATAAGGAAAAAAAAGCGTCTCCATCAGAAGCCGGACGAACCTGATATTGTCGCTAGGCAGATTTCCCTGACTCGAAGTTTTTTTAAGAAAGTCGGGAATGTCCAGCTCTACGGATTCGGGAACTTTCAGATACTCCACGCCTGAAGCGGAGGCCAGAGTGCTGAAGTCGGTGCTGTCAACGCAGGTCGCGAGCAAAACAACCTTATTCCCAGCCGCCTTCAGTCCTCCGGCAAGCGCCATCACCGGCCTTATGTCGCCGTTGGACCCCCACGACTGCAAAACTATTTTCATACAGTTATCTTGTCTCTGCTATTTTTACGCAGACTTGGTAACGAAAAGAAAGCGCTGTAAAGCAAAAGCTCGACAGCGCTGAAAAATACAGAGATAACTTCTCACGCCTTGGGTGCGTTTTCCACTGCTGCTTCGGCGTTTTTGACGTTACCAAGGTAGCCGGGAAGGTTTATTCCCGCCATGCTGGCGACATCATGAAGAGGCGGAAGGCTCTGCATCATTCCGCTGAGAAAGTTCGCGGTAGATGTTTTGCCGTCCTTGCCTGCTCCGCCTTCCCATACAGTGACCTTGTCGATTTTGATATTCTTTATCGCTTCGGTCTGCATGGAGACAATCGCTTCGAGTTTTTCTATGAGAAGCATTTTTGCGGCGGCGTCGGTGTCACCATTGCAGGACTCTATGATTTTGCTGAAGCCCTCGCCTTTGGCCTTCAATATTTCGAAGTTACCGCGGGCTTCCGCATCGAGTCTGGCGAATATGGCGTCGGCTTCGCCTCTGGCTTCGCGACGACGTTTTTCAGCCTCGGCTTCGGCAGCTATTTCTACCTGCTGTTTATGTATTTCCGAAGGAACTATCTGCTCGGCTCTCTGTTTTTCGGTTTCCATTCCGGTTCTGGCGGTCTGTGCTATTTTTTCAGCATCGTACTGACTCTTGAGTATCTGGGCTTCGGCTATTTTGCGGGCCGTCTCGGCTTTTCTGAACGCCTCGGCTTCCTGTTCCGACCTGAGAGCATTGGACTTGGCTATTTCGATGGCGGAAATATTTTCGCCTTCGGTCGCGGTAGCATCGGCCTGCTTGAGGGCGATACGGCGGTCTCTTTCGGCATTTGCCTCACCGGCCTGCGCTTCGGCCTCAGCCTTTGCCACGGCGATACGCTGTGTCCTTTTTGCCTCGGCTTCGCCTGTTCCGCCCTTTCTTTCTTCTTCGGCGACTTCGACTCTGGCCTGGTTGATGGCTTCGGAGGCGGCGCGTTTCCCGATGGCGCTGATGTAGCCGCTCTCATCGGTAATGTCGGTAATATTCACATTGAGGAGAAGGAGTCCTACTTTGTTAAGCTCATCGGTAACGTTCTGCTCTACATTTTTGAGAAAGGTTTCACGGTCGGCGTTTATTTCTTCGATCGTCATTGACGCGATGACGAGGCGCAGCTGACCGAATATGATGTCTTTGGCAAGCTCCGCAATCGAGGTCGGAAGAAGTCCGAACAATCTTTCAGCGGCATTGTTCATTATGCCCGGGTCGATACTTACACCGACAGTGAAGACGGAGGGAACGCTGATTCTGATGTTCTGCTTGCAGAGCGCATTGTCAAGATTAACTTCTATCTGCATCGGCCTGAGTGAGATATATCCATAGTCCTGCCAGATAGGCCATACGAATTTCGCACCCCCGTGAATACACTGCGCGGCAGTGGTTCCGCGGGTCTTACCGTAGATAACCATGATTCTGTCGGACGGACATTTTTTATAGCGGCTCGCAAATGCCACGAGCGTGGCGAATACTACGAATGCTCCAAGAACAACGAGGGCTATAAGCCCCGGAAACAATGAGGTCACTCCGATTACATTACTCATTCGACTACTCCTTTTATATTCATATTTTTGCTACTTAATTCAGTTTCTTTACAAGAAACCTGGTGCCGTCCAGCTCGGACTCGATAGTTACAGCTGTCCCTGTCGGAAGCTCTTCATCTGCAACAGCTTTAATTTCGCGCTGCGTCCCCTTGACGCTTGCGGTAACGATGCCGGATCCTACCCTGCCCGCCGGTATTTTAAGGTAAACCGAACCGGTGCACCCTATATAATCACTGTGATAGATATTTCCCGACTTCTGGAGATGGATAAGTCCAAATATCATAAAAGCGGTAACGAACATCATTAAAATCCCGCATGCTGACGCACCGAAAAAGCCGCCCCATCCCGCGTCGCCCCACATTACGCCGCCCCATCCGAAAAATGTTATGAACGCTATGATTGTTCTCAGCGAGAAAAAACGAAGATCGTAAATCCCCGTGTCCGCATGCTCCCCGAACGAGATGTCGCCATCGGCATCCGTATCGGTGTCCCCCTGCATTCCAAAAAATACCATTACAAGCTGCACGAGAAAAATCGCGGTTCCAAAGAGTGCCAAAAACCAGTAAACATATCTGACCTGTGCCGATTTGAGAATTTCTCCCGCCTGAGTGAAGAATTCCGTAAAATGCTCCATACTTCCGTTTCCCCCTGAATTTTGACTCCCTTACTAAATAACACAAAATTGTTCACAAGCAACCTTCCAATGTTAAAAAAGGAGTTGAAATCGGAACTCCCGCATTATATCGTTCAACGATAATCAAAAAACAGGACGTATCAGGTGAAATCAGATAAAGGGAATAAAATCCCCCGCAGTATATGGTCGCTGGGTTTCGTAAGTATGTTCATGGACATTTCTTCCGAAATAATACACAGCCTTCTTCCCGTTTTTATGGTCAGTGTCTTAGGCATTTCTACCTTCAGCGTGGGGATAGTCGAGGGCATAGCAGAGGCCGCCGCGTCTATTTCCAAAGTTTTCTCAGGCGCGTTAAGCGACTGGCTGGGCAAACGAAAAATACTGGCTGTCATAGGTTATGGAATGGCGGCCCTTACCAAACCCTTGTTTCCGCTGGCCGGGTCACTGACTGCCGTCGCCACGGCGCGCTTCATAGACCGTATCGGCAAGGGAATCAGAGGCGCGCCGAGGGATGCGCTCGTCGCCGAAATCGCGCCGCCTGCACTCCGCGGAGAGTGCTATGGACTGCGTCAGTCGCTAGACACTCTGGGAGCTTTCTTGGGACCACTGCTGGCGATTCTCCTGATGTGGATATCCTCTGATAATTACAGGCTGGTATTCTGGATTGCTGTCATTCCGGCGTTTATTGCCTTGTATCTGATGATTTTTTCGGTCAAGGAGCCGTCGGATAAACAAAGCACGAGAACAGCTAAATTCCCTATCAACCGGACGGATCTGGCCCGTCTCGGCAAATTATACTGGGCCATCACCGGGATTGCGGCTGTAGCGTCTCTCGCAAGGTTCAGCGTGGCGTTTCTGGTATTGAAAGCGAATGAGACCGGTCTGCTGGCGTGGCTTCTGCCTCTTGTTTTTATTGTGATGAACCTCGTTTATACGTTGTCTTCGTATCCGGCAGGGAAGCTCTCTGACAGGATCGACCGCAAATATATGCTGCTTGCAGGACTTGTGGTTCTTATCATCAGCCACTTTTTTCTCGCATTTTCGGGAATGTCCTTGCTACTTGTCATAATAGGCGTAGCGCTCTGGGGATTGCATATGGGACTTACCCAGGGAGTGCTTGCGGCCATTATCGTTGATATTACTCCTAAGGAGCTCAAAGGCACAGCATTCGGAATGTTTAACCTCGTAACGGGCATCGCCGTATTTTTCTCCAGCGGTATTGCCGGATGCTTATGGTACATGTGGGGCGCGCAAGTCACGTTTGCCGCCGGAATAGTTTTTGCTTTTGCCGCCGCCGTATGGCTGTTTTTACTTGGAAAAAGAACTGAAAGAAGAGTTTAAAAAATAATGAAACTGGAAGACATAAAAGTAACTTACGAAGTCCGTAGGGAAGAACGGGTTTCCATTATTACGCCCGTGCTTGAAGTTGATTCTGATTCGGTGCGGACGCTTATCGCATTTCTGAAGGTCGACGGTCATGAACTTATTTCTTCGCAGAGGATACGCTTCGAGAATGGCCCTAACCGTCTAACCCTCAAGCCCGTTAAAATAGTCAAGACCCCCGGCTTCGAGGAATCTTACGAATACAGAATGGAACTCCATATCTCCCCCGACGGCAAAGAATACCACATAGACCAGTTTATGCTCCGTCTGCTGTAAACCAGCCGGAAGCGCTGGTATTAAGAGGCGATGAAGTATTCGGCGTTCAGGACTCTGCCTGCGGGATATTTATTTATATCGAGAGTCATCGCTTTTTTCTTTTCGCCGGAGATTATGAAAATCTTTTGTGCGGAGTTGTTTATAGCGGGGAATGTGAGTGTTATGCGTTCGGCTGCGGGCTTTGCGGTTGTCGGAGCGGGGACGCTTATGACGGCGCGTTTTTTTTCATTGAGAGCGGGCGAGCCGGGGAAGAGCGATGCGGTATGTCCGTCGTCTCCCATTCCAAGCAGAACGATGTCGAAGGATGGCAGAGGGGTTTTGAAGAATCCCTCCAGTTCCTTTTCGTAGTCCCGCGCGGATTCGATGGCGGACGCCTTTTCCGTTTTCATTCTGTGAATGTTTTCCGGCGGAATATCTATTTTAGAAAGCCAGAGTTCGTAAGCTTTTCCATAATTGTTGAATTCGCTGTCGACGGGAACGAAGCGTTCATCAACCCAGAAAACATGGACTTTACTCCAGTTTATGGGAGTTGCTGCGAGGATTGAGAAAAGTCTTTCCGGTGTCGAGCCGCCTGAGACCGCAAGGGTAAGACAATCTTTTTCCAGAGCTTTTTCCGCAATGACATTAGCGACTGCCAGTGATATTTCATCAATATTCATTGTATATTAAGGAAGTTTTTTATTCCGGTGAATACTATCTGAGCGGCGAGCGACGCTATTACGAGGCCGGAGACTTTGCTCAGTACTTCAAGTCCCTGGCGGCCTATCACTTTGTGTATTCCGCTTGACATGAAGAGCATTACGCCTATGCACGCTATCGCCAGCGTAAGTGCCGCACAGCCAGTGACCTGCATCACAGGCGTAAGGTCTGCCCCCATAACGAGAAGCGCGCCGGTAGTTCCGGGGCCTACGATGAATGGTATCGCCATAGGCACGACGCTTATTTCTTTTTCGCCATGGTTTTCAACGGTTGTTCCGGAATCTTTTATAAGGTTTATTGCGGTGAGAAAGAGCAGGCATCCCGCGCCGATTCTGAACGAGTCGAGCGTGATTCCGAATATCTTGAACGCGAAGTTCCCGAAGAAAAAAAGAAAAAGGCATGTTATTTCCACCGCGAGCGTTGTTTTTATGGCCGTTTTTTTACGCCTTGCCGGATTGTAATCCTTTGTCATTGCGAGGAATACGGTTAAAGCAAAAAACGGTGTAAGCAGAAAGAAAAACTTCAACCACACGCTTATGAAAAAACCCGTTATCGTTCCGATGTCCGCCATGATAAACACAATTCCTTTTGCAATATTGAAAATCGATATATAAATTAAACGTGACAATATAATTCTGAATAACTGAAAAAGAAGGGTCTTCGCATGAAAAAACTGATTGTCACGGGAAGCAGCGGCCTTATCGGCTCGGAATGCGTATGTTACTTCGAATCAAAAGGCTGGCAGGTACTCGGAATAGACAACAATATGCGAAAAGACTTTTTCGGCGCCGATGGCGATACCTCATGGAACCTCGCCCGCGTCAAGGCCGCGGCAAAGAACTTCACCCACTATGTCATAGATATCCGCGACAGACAGGCGGTTCTGGACTTCTTCAGCCAGAACAAGCCCGACTTTATAATCCACTGCGCCGCGCAGCCCAGCCACGACCTCGCCGCCTCGCGCCCCTTCGATGACTTCGACGTTAATGCTATGGGCACTATGCACATCCTCGAATCCGTACGCCGCTATTCGCCCGAAGCCCCGATATGCTTCATGAGCACCAACAAGGTCTACGGCGACGCACCCAACGAAATGCCGCTCAAAGAGCTTGAGAAACGTTACGACTACGCCCGTCCCGAAGACTTCCACGGCGTCAGCGAAAACATGCGGATTGACCAGTCGACTCACAGCATATTCGGAGCCGATAAAGTCGCCGCCGATATAATGGTGCAGGAATATGGACGCTACTTCGGAATGAAGACGGCCTGTTTTCGCGGCGGCTGCCTCACCGGTCCCGCTCACTCAGCCGCTGAACTCCATGGATTCCTCGCGTATCTCATCAAATGCGCGAAAGAAGGACGCCATTACAGAATCTACGGCTACAAGGGCAAACAGGTCAGGGACAATATCCATTCACTTGACGTCTGCCGACTTTTTGAAGCCTTTTACAACTCCCCGCGTTGCGGCGAAGTCTACAATCTCGGCGGCGGAAGAAATAACAGCATATCCATGATCGAGGCCATTGACCTTGCGGGCGATGTTACCGGCAAAAAGCTTGACTACGAATATCTTGAAGAAAACAGAAAAGGCGACCATATCTGCTATATCTCTGATCTAAGGAAGATAAAAGATCACTTTCCGGCATGGGGCATTTCCGTCTCGCTCAATGATATTTTCAAGCAGATTGCCTCCGTCGCAAAATAGGGCCCGTAGATTTTTGAACACTGAACTCTCTTACATTGCCTTGAGCTTCTTTTCGGCTTCTTTAATCCCAAGCGCGGCGGCCTTTTTGTAGAGCTCGGCAGCTTTCGATTTGTCTTTTCCCACCCCATTGCCATTTTCATACATTGCACCCAGTGCATACATGGCTCCGGGGTGTTCCTTATCGGCGGCAAACTTGATAAACTCAAAGGCCTTCTCGCTGTCCTGCCGCGCACCGTTTCCGCTAAGGTAGATGAGTCCTGTCCTGAATGACGCCTCGACATTGCCTTGTTTCGCCTCTTCGCTGAGTATCTTGAAGGCCTTGACCGGGTCCGCGATAGAGCCGATTCCGTCCATCAGCATTATCCCGAAAACGGTAGGGGCTTTTTCGCATCCTCCTATATGCGCGAGACTTATATATCTAAAGGCCGTTGAGCTGTCCTTCGGCACGCCTTTCCCGCTGAGATACATCATCCCTATCTGATACTGCGAGGCGGGGCATCCGGATTCCGCCGCCTTCTTGAAGTATTCGAAGGCCTTCTCTTCGTCTGCGGGATTATTCCTGCTCAGATAAAGGTATCCAAGGTTATGAAACGCGGCGGCGCTGGATTCTTTTCCCGCGCTGGCGAGCAGATATTTTTCCGCCGCTGCCGGATCTTTTTTTACGCCTTTGCCGGTGAGGTACATGAACCCCAGACAACCCTGCGCAAGAGGATCACCCTCATCTGAAAGTTTTTTTAGACCCGCAAATGATTGCTCGTAGAGAGCCTGCGCCTCCGCCGGTTCGGCCTTCACGCCCAGTCCGTTCTCGTAGATTACGGCTAGATTGAATATCCCGAGCGGATGATTCTGGACGGACGAATGCGTGGCCCATTTGAAGGCTTCGATGTAATCTTTTCTGACATCGCTCCGGCCCCGTCGGTAGATGGATGCCACCGCCCCCTGTGAATACGCGTCGCCATCCTTCGCCTTCGAGAGGAGCGCTTCGAAACTTTTTTCTTCCGCGCCGCAAAGCGCTGCCGAAAAAGCGAGTATTAAGAAAACTGTACTTAATTGTGTCTTCATTGTAGTTTTGCCTATCTTGTGTTTGACCTTGTATACTCATATATCACCGATGCCGTCAGCGCAAGAAAAAAAGCTCTTCTTTCCCCGAGAATTAACATCAGACTGAAGATAAAAATGTGCGAGAAGCGGCGGGCAGGCTCGGCATAAGTGACATGACCAGTCAAACCGTGAATTGAGAAATAAACCCAAAAGCCATCTTATCCTGAGCTGCGAAGATGCAATGTTGTTTTCAGAACCACATTTTCTGGGACCACCGAGCCCGTCATAATATCATGAAGAAGAGTAAATGCCGCTTTTCCCTGCTCAAAAGGAAGATAATCGAATGTTGTAAGCGACGGTGTGATGAAGCGGCTTAAATTAATATTGTCGGCACCGACAACGGCTATCCCTTCCGGGATTTTAAGTCCGGCTCCGATTAAAGCGCTTACGACTCCCACTGCCATGCTGTCATTCGCACAAACAATGGCATCCTCTCCAAGTTTTCCCCGCATCCAGCGGTCCCTGATAAGATTTTTTGCCGTTTCTCGATTGAAGTCAGACTCAAAAAGATTTCCCTTGGGAAAATTGATGCCTTCCTCCCGTAACGCGTCTCTGAATCCCCTGTAACGCTCATTCCCGGGATAGGCGTCCGGACTGCCTGAAAAATAAAGAAATTTCTGATGACCCTTTCCTATGAGATGCTTCGTAAGCTTGAATGATGCCTCATAATTATCCACGTTGACGCACGGAATACCCTGAGCCGGATCTATGGAAATACCTACGACTTTGAATTTTTCTTCTCTGAATCTTTGATTCCACTCTTCAGGCATTCCAAATCCGTAATAGATAAGCCCGTCTATCTCCTTGTTATCAAACCATTCAAAGATGCTTGCCTTTTCCATTCCCTTTGAATAAAACTGGAAAGTAAAGCGATAACCCGCGGCATCCGCCGCCTCGGCCACCCCCCCGATGACGTTCGATATGTTGTATTCGCAGAACGGCGACCGTTCATCTCTTGCCGCTATTTTATCTATAAGTATCCCAATATTTTTGACAAGACGGCTGTTCATTCTCTGTGCATGAATATTGGGACGGTATCCTACTTTTCTGCAAAAGCTGCTTATGCGCTTCTCCAGCTTCGCGCTTATTCCTTTGCTACGGGCAATCCCGTTCACAACGAAAGATACGGCTGTCTTGCTTACGCCTAGCTCGGCCGCAACTTTTGCCAGTGAATATGTACCTTTTTCTTCCATGTTGACTAGTTTAGTATAACCGATAGGTTTTTCAACATAAGATTGCGGCGAATCCCAAAAAAACGATGCCGTATGTAGACAGGGATTTCAAAGGCGGAGCCCTTTTAGGTGTCGAGAAAAACACCGGTAAGACCTCTTACTCGGGTATTGGGCAGGCTTGAAGAGATTTCCACAAGCTCGGTATCCGAATATGTTTTACTAGTAAGGAGTTTGTCATCAATAACTTCGACAGGATTAAACTGTTGAAGTGTCCAGTTTTTCAGCCCCAGAGAATCAAGCTCGGTTCTCATTTCGGCGAGATCATCCATTGAAAGAAGTGTCCTGTGGACGGTGGTTCTGACATCAATAAATATATCATTTTCAACGGCGTATTTTATAAGTCTTCGCACTTTTGAGGAGAGGTCTTTGGTGCAACAGTTGGCAATCTGATTATATTTCAATGATGGCGCTTTATAATCAATACCAAGGGCATCTATAAGACCGTCACGGTGTGCAGCGATGACCCTTTCGGGATTGCTGCCGTTTGTGTCGAGTTTAACAAGGAAGCCGTGCCGCTTGACCTTTGCCATAAACTCTTCGAGACCGTTCCTGAGGGAAGGTTCGCCGCCGCTTACGACAACACCATCGAGTTTGCCCTTTCTTCTTTCGAGGAATGAAACAATCTCATCTTCGGAGATCAACGGCTGGCTTTCCGGATCAAAAACAAGACATGGGTTATGGCAGTAGCCGCAGCGGAAGTTGCATTCCCCGACGAATACTACACACGCCATTTTTCCTGGAAAATCTACCAGGGTAAATCTCTGAAAACCTCTTATATTCATGATAATAAACTATCAAATGAAAATTGTGCCTCAATTATTCGGGTGTACAGAATAATCCCCGGTCTTTGTTAAAGGACCGGGGAATTAAAACCCGGAATATTCTCAGGCCACGGCTTCCTTGGCTTGTTCATTTGCGGCAGGAGTATAAGACTTACGGTCTTTAAATTCTTCCTTTTTGCCTTTGTTCCAATTTTCGACGGGTCTGAAATATCCGCAGACCCTGCTGTAGACTTCTGTTTTGCTTCCGCACTTAGACATCGTAATAGTTCTCCTTTTATGCTGATTTATATATGTTGCTTCGTTCCAAGGATGTCCGCCGCCGGGTGGGTGGGTGGTGGTTGACAGCTTAATCCATGGAATATCGTTTTTCTATGTTTTTCAAGCCTCTACAAGTTTGAAGGAATCCGTACTGCCTTCATCTGACGAGTTCTCATTGGTATCGACCGGGCACTCATGGTGCACGCCAGGAATATATCCATGAACCGGACAGATGCTGAAAGACGGAGTAATGGTAAAATAGGGTATTCTGTATTTTTCAGCAATTCGTTTGACTAAAACTGCCACCTGGTCGCTGTCATGTATTCTTTCACCGATAAAGCCATGAAATACAGTACCTCCGGTATATTTTTTCTGGAGAGGTTCCTGAAGGTCAAGGGCTTCGAAGATGTCGTCGGTATAGCCGACTGGAAGCTGAGACGAGTTCGTATAATAGGGATTCGTGTCTCCGGCACAGATTATATCGGGAAACTTCTTTTTGTCGATTCTTGCGAGTCTGAAGCTTGTTCCTTCGGCGGGAGTCGCCTCAAGGTTATAGATATGCCCCGTTTCGGCCTGGAACTCGGCTATTCTGTCGCGCATAAAGTCCAGAACCCTTACTGAGAATTCTGAGCCTTCTTTGTCGCATATCGAACATCCGAGGAAGTTGAGACATGCCTCATTGAGTCCGACAAGACCGATAGTGCTGAAATGGTTTTTAAGCGTGCCGAGATATGTCTTGGTATAAGGAAGGAGGTCGCCATCAAGATGACGCTGAACTATCTTGCGTTTGATCTCCATTGAATCCTTGGCGAGCACCATAAGGTTTTCGAGTCTGGCGAAGAATTCATTTTCATTTTTGGATATATAGCCGAGGCGCGGCATATTGATTGTTACCACGCCGATCGAACCAGTCTGCTCGCCAGCGCCGAAAAGGCCGCCGGTTTTGTTCCTGAGTTCGCGGATATCCATCTGGAGGCGGCAGCACATACTGCGGACATCTCCGGGGTTGAGGTCGCTGTTGATAAAGTTTTGGAAGTAAGGCAAGCCATATTTGCCGGTCACTTTGAAGAGAAGCTTCGCGTTTGCACTTTCCCAGTTGAAGTCTTTGGTAATATTATATGTCGGTATTGGGAATGTAAATATTCTTCCATCCCTGTCTCCTTCGCTCATGACTTCAAGGAAGGCACGGTTAATCATATCCATTTCGTTCTGATAGTCTTTATAGCATTTGCCTTCGAGCATCTTGCCGCCGATGATGATGGGGTGGCCTTTAAGGTCTTCCGGAACAACCCAGTCAAATGTAAGGTTCGTAAACGGAGTTTGTCCCCAGCGGCTTGCAATATTGAGTCCGAAGACGAACTGCTGGATATTCTGTTTGACCTTCGTATAATCGAGGCCGTCTTCCCTTACAAAGGGAGCGAGCAGCGTGTCGAATGAGTTAAACGCCTGGGCACCTGCCCATTCCGTCTGGAGAGTAGAGAGGAAATTCACTATCTGTCCCAGCGCGGTATCGAAATGTTTTGCGGGTCCGGCGCTGGCGCGGCCTCCCCTGCCTCTGAATCCCTCGGTGAGTAGTTGCCTGAGGCTCCAGCCGGCGCAGTAGCCTACAATGCCGCATGAAAGGTCATGAAGGTGAAAATCGCCCTCTGAATGAGCATCGGCGATTTCTTTGGGATAGATGTTTGAAAGTGTATACTGTGCGATGACAGCGCCGCTGACGTGATTGAGCAGGCTGGCATATGAGTAGCCGGCGTTTGAATTTTCATTGACGCGCCAATCTTCCTTGTCAATGTAGGAGGCCACGAGGTCCTGCACGTCCATAAGGAGCTTTTTGCTCTCGCGTATTTTTTCATGCTGAGCTCTGTAGAGAATATAGAGTTTGGCGGCCTTTGACAGGCCCCTTCGGATAAAGGATTGCTCCACAAGGTCCTGGACAAGCTCTATGTCCGGAGCCTCGCTGAGATTCATCTCCGCCAAAGAACCGATGACGTCCTTACAAATGGTCTTGGCTATTTTATCGCCGGATTTTGCGACGCCGGAAGCTTTCAAGGCTTTTCCCGCGGCGATTGTAATTCTTTCCGGTTCAAATGGAACGACGCGGCCGTCCCTTTTCCTCACGTTTTCACAGGGCAATGCAGAAGACATAATACGACTTTCCTCCTCTTCGAAAAAACAAATTGAATCTATTGGTCCCCCAACTTCCCGGTCCTCAAATATCCAAGCCCGGAAAGCTTATCGAATGACCTATAATAATACACAATATGGTAGATGGCAAATAAAATTATAACAATATATTGTGTATTTCTCTAATTTACGTATTTTGAATAACTTATGAATAAAAATTTTAAATCCCATTTTTTCTGGCACGATTTTTCTGAGCTTAAATCGGCGAGGACGCTTGATTAGCAGAGCACCAGGAACTAAGTTCCAAATACAGGAAAAGAACCCCCCGGAGTTTGAAATGCTGCTTAATAAACGAATTCTAATTGCTGATGATGAGCGTGACCTTAGAGAGCATCTTGCCAAGCTTTTGCTCAGGACAACCCGGAAAAACGAAATTTCACTCTTCGTTCAGAAAATACGTGAGCGCCTGAGCGGGAAAATAAACAGTCCCTCCCCCTCAGGGGAAGATGAGAATTCAGAGGATTCCTATGAAGTCTATACGGCAGGCAACGGGGAAGAGGCCCTCAAAATGACCCAGGAGTCCATCGCGGCTGGAAAACCTTTCGCCCTGGCATTCATTGACATAAGAATGCCGCCCGGCCCGGACGGACTCGAAACCGCGAAAAAAATCCGAGAAATAGATCAGGATGTCGAAATCATAGTTATGACCGCATATGCCGACCATGACCAAAAAGCAATCTCGGAAGCCATCCCCCGCCCCGAAAAACTGCTTTACATAAAGAAGCCGTTCCATGCCGACGAAATATCACAGGCGGCCTTCTGCCTTACGTCGAAGTGGAATGCCGAAGCCACTGAGCGTAAGCGTAAGTCATGGCTTGAGTCTATAATCAAAAGTATGAGCAGGCTTAAAACGGCGGCGTCTTCCGGGGAAAAAAATGTCTATCTCTCTATGCTTAAAGCAATTCAGGCATTTACAGAATCGAAGAACGCCTTTATGGCCGTATGGAACGATAATCTGACCCGATGGGAGATAAAGCAGTGTATCGAAATATCGAATGAAGAAGCGGAAAAATTTGTTCAGGAAAACAGCAGAAGCCTTCTGGAATGCCGAGCCACTCAAAATATTGGGAATAAATATATTCTCCCGCTCAGACGCGAAAATTTTTTCGCCGCGGCAATATTGTCAGACATAGTGGCGCAGAATGATCCTGAATGGTATAACCTGCTCATTCTGTTGGGTATGACCGCCGGAGAAGTCCTTTCCGGCATTCACTCACAGCCGGAAAACAAGACGCATGACCGAAACGAAGGAAAAACAGTCGCATCCGCGGCGGAAAGCGTCAGGATTCAACTGAATAAAATAATAGCCTGCGCAAACACGATAAGAGGAGCTCTTGGAGAAAAATCGGAATCGGCTTTGGCTGAAGATATTATACGTTCAGCTGAGTCCATGATCAAGTCACTTGATGTTCAACAGCTGAAAGAAGATGATTCAGAGATTCGGTAAGCCTGGCAGTGGGAAGCCCGATAACATTTTCAACAGACCCGTCTAGTTTCTCGACAAGCATATCTCCGTATTCCTGAACAGCGTAGGCGCCAGCTTTGTCCAAAACGTTCACCAATCTCAAATAGCGATCTATGGTATCGGCACCGAAATCCCGGAGATATACCGTAGAGAGCTCTGCAAATACACAAGATATTGATTTTTCGATATTTCTGACGCAAACCGCACTGACTACTCTGTGAGCTTTTCCGGAAAGGGACGAAAGCATGTCGGCTGCATTCGAAAGAGAACACGGTTTGCCAAGAATCCGGCCTTCGCTTTCAATCACGGTATCTGCTCCTATGACCATGGCATCAGGGAAAAGACCGGCAACAAATTCGGCTTTTCTGATAGCATTAAAAAGCGCGACTTTTTCAAAATAAAGCCCCTCGGAAATTTCATCCGTGTCAGGGGCGAATGTTTCGAAGGCAAAACCTGCTTTTTTCAGAAGTTCTTTTCGCCTAGGCGAGACCGAAGCAAGAATAAGACGCATATCGGTCCGGGAATTAATTGGACGCGGTGTCGGATACGTTGATCCTGACTTCTTCGACTGATGTAATCCCCAGCGACTCCTTGAATTTAGAAAAAACCCGTTCCTTTATCTGGCGGTTCAATTCCGGAAGTCCCATACCGGAGGCGGAAAGTACCATATTGATTATGACAATATAACCTTTTCGTCCGTGAAAAATCTTTATTTTTTCGAAGCTTACAGACGGAAAGTTCCCCTCAAGCGAGGAAATCATGCTGAGAATAGCTCTACTGCTGACAAAAATATCCCCTTTCTCGTCGGGGATGGTAATGCCCTTGGCACGCCGCGGATGGTGAAAGAATATCATGAAAAATATTTTAACAAAGAGAAATATCATAATTATCGCGAGAGCTACTGAAAGGCCCGCGAGATAACCCGTCTGGAAATTGAACATTTCAGGGTCGTTGAAATCGATTATTCGGTCTATAAGCTGCTTTATCATTCCACCACCTTAATTTGAGTCTAGTTTATCACGAAGGTCTTCCTCATTCGGAGCCTCGTCCTCACTTTCATCTCCTTCGGAATCCGTCTCCACTTCCTGTATAAAGACATCGACGCGGGTGACCTTCATGCCTGTCATCTCTTCTACCGCCTCTATTACCGCGGTCTGCACACGTGAGGCAAGTGCAGGCACACTCATTCCATACATTATATTTATTTTGACCTGTATCGAGACCTCGCCCCCCTCGATATCCGTTGTTATCGCACGATCATGAATCCTTCTGCTTCCTACAATTTCCGCGATATTATCAAGGAATGTGCTACCGGCAAGGCGCACAACCCCCTCAACAGAACATGTAGCCTTTCTCACTATGGCGGATATGACATTTTCATGTATTTTAACTACTCCCTGATCAGGAGGTTCTTCCAACGGAATCTCCTGCTGGTAAATGGGATGCCTTATCTTGCCTTTAGCTTTCATTTTTTCTCCACGCTTTGAAAATGACCTTCATTGATAACTTTTTCGATATAACCGGTATCATATTTGCCGGCCATGAATTCTTTTGAATTTATGACAAACTGAGTGAAGGGGATAGTTGTCTTAACACCTTCTATAATAGTCTCTTCGAGAGCGCGCTTGCAAACGTCGATGGCGTCCTTGCGGTTATTCCCGTAGGCTATCACCTTGGCTATCATGCTGTCGTAATTCGGCGGGATAGAATACCCGCTGTAAACATGAGTATCGACCCTCACATTCCTTCCGCCCGGCGGAATGAAAAGGCTTACCTTGCCAGGGGACGGAGCAAAGTTTCTGTGTGGATCTTCCGCATTTATGCGGCATTCTATCGCATGTCCCTTGAACTGTACGTCTTTCTGACCGAAAGCAAGCTTTTCACCGGTAGCAATTTTTATCTGCTGCTTGATGAGATCTATGCCCGTAATCATTTCAGTAACAGGGTGTTCTACCTGTATACGTGTATTCATTTCCATAAAATAGAACTCATCCTTGTTCCCAAGCAGGAATTCGATGGTGCCGGCGTTAATGTAATTTACTGCCTTGGCGGCTCTTACCGCGGCAAGACCCATCTTTTTCCTAAGCTGGCTTGAAAGCGCGGGAGAGGGAGATTCCTCTATAAGTTTCTGGTGGCGCCTCTGGATACTGCAATCCCTCTCGCCAAGGTGGACAATGTTTCCATGAGAGTCGGCAAGTATCTGGAATTCTATATGACGCGGGTTCGTTATATATTTTTCTATATATACATCGCCATTACCAAACGCTCTTTCCGCCTCCGTCTTTGCGGCATGAAAGCCCTGCACCAGGCTTGCATCGTTGTGGGCCACCCGCATACCTCTTCCGCCTCCGCCAGCAGAAGCTTTTATTATCACGGGGTAACCGAGTTTTCGAGCCATTTTTGTGGCCTCGTTTTCGCTGTTTATAATACCTTCGCTACCTGGGGTTATGGGAACCCCTGCCTTTTTCATCGTTTCGCGGGCAATTGACTTATTGCCCATGGCCCTCATTTGTTCGGGGGTTGGCCCGATAAATATTATGTTGCAACTTTTGCAGACTTCTGCGAAATGTTCGTTCTCGGCCAGAAATCCATACCCAGGGTGGATTGCGTCCACATCGCATATTTCGGCAACGCTGATTATTCTTTCTATGAGCAAATAACTCTCATGGGCTGCGGCGGGGCCTATGCAAACTGCCTGATCGGCAAGCTTTACCGGCAAACTTTCGGCGTCCGCCTTTGAATAAACCAGTACGCTTTGGATGCCGAGTTCACGGCATGCCCTTATTATCCTGAGTGCGATTTCTCCGCGGTTGGCTATAAGTATTTTATCAAACATGTATGTAAACCCCGTCTCATCCTGTTATTCTATGACAAAAAGCGGCTGGCCGTATTCGACGGGAGAGGAGTTCTCTACGAGAATTTCCTTTATCACCCCGCTCTTTTCTGCCTTGATTTCGTTCATCACCTTCATTGCCTCGATTATGCAGACTACTGAATCGGGCTGCACCTTATCGCCGGGTTTAACGAACGAAGGCGTATCGGGAGAAGGCGAGCGGTAAAAAGTTCCAACAATCGGGGCATCTATTGTATTTACGGCGACCGCGCTTTTCGTCGACTCGACTGTCGCAGGGGCAGAGACGGCAGGGGCCGCGGGAATGGAAGAATGAACCACCTGAGGCGCGGCAATTACGGAAACGCCTTCGGTGGCGCCTCTCTTAATGCAAAGACGCATCTCTTCCGCCTCAATCTTGAACTCCGTAAGATCGTGCTCAGACATCAGTTTCACAATAGTCTTGATCTCGTCAATTTTCATTCTTTTCTCCGTCCCTCTGTTTTTCTTGGATTTTTTCTTTGAGATATTTGGCCATTGCCCTCAACGCCCACTCGTACCCATCCGTACCCAGTCCGCATATCTGCCCTAGACAGACAGGAGCGGTAAGAGAAAGATGCCTAAACTGCTCCCGTGCATGAACGTTACTGATGTGTACTTCGATGGCCGGAACCTTTACCGCCGCGAGAGCATCCCTAAGAGCAACACTCGTGTGCGTGTAAGCGGCCGGATTGATGACGATTCCGGCAACGCCGTCTTTAAGCGTCTGCCCGATCCTGTCAACAATCGCCCCTTCGCTATTGCTTTGGAAAAACAACGCCTCGACCCCTAATGAGTCTGCTATTTCCCCTAGGTTCTTTTCGAGACCATCCAGTGTCAAGCCGCCGTAAAGCTCCGGCTCACGCTGACCTAACAACTGTAAATTGGGCCCGTTGATAAATAATATTTTCATAAGTCCGCTAATATAACACCGGGTAAGAAGGTTTTCAATTGTCCTGAATAATCCGTTATCTTCCGCGCTCTTTGGGAGCGGGAAGCTCGTCTATGCTAAAAGTTTGGGGAACAATAAGTTTTTCAAGTTCCTTCTCGTCAAACACAGTAGCCTGTTCAACAGATGAAGCGGCAAGACCTCCGCGTTTATAAGAATTATATAATTTAACCCCTAGCAGAACCAGTGAGCTCACAAAAATAATGACAATCGCGATAAACGCAAATATCAAACGCTTCACCTTGCGCTCCTCTTCGGGATTTACCTGCATCTCCTCCTCTATGTGCTGGATTATCTCTTCAGAAACCACTTGGCTTGAATCCCTCTTGATGTTTTTCAGGATCAATTCCGTATCCTCTGGACTTATATTATAGAGAGAGCAGAGATTTTTCACGTAGGCATTTGCATAAACCGGGGGCGGAAGCGATTTGTAATCATCGCGTTCCAGAGATGATACGTAGTCCGCCTTTATTTTGGTGATCTGTTCGACTTGAGCAAGACTCAAGCCGCTTCTGACCCTTACTTCCTGGAGAATCTGTCCCGGACTGGCGTTTTCAGGCGAAATACTTCCTGTGAGAAGCACCGGCGTCTTGGGCTGGACAAGCTTCACGGAAGGCGCTTTCGGCTTCGGTGGCACCGGCGGAAATCCACGCCTCAGCATGGCGGGACTTTTGGGCGCCGTCCGTGGCGCAGATGGCGGCTCATCCTCAAATTTTTTCTTTAACTCGGCTATTTCCGTGTCTGAATTCAGGGACGAATGAGTTGTCGGAAATATAGTTGAATCATCTTTATCTTCAGGGAAAACTTCATTCAGCGATTTGGCATTTTCTGGAACAGAAGGCATTTCCTCCTGAGGCGCCGCGGTATTTCTGACTGCGTCATATAAAGGCAACTTTACGGCAGACTGCGTGGATGCAGGCCCGGACTGAAGATGCTCGTCACTTTCGGGCAGCGGCATTTTTTCGGCGGCAACCCGCTTATCGCCAGAACGCTTTTCATTCATGGAAAAGTCGAGAGGAAGGAACTCATGCCCACCCCCTGCTTCCGGCCCCGCACTCAAATTGTTGTCTTTATCTGTCATAATACGCTAAAATACACCACTATTAATTATTTTCTATCTCGTCAAAGACAAGAATATTTCTTTTTGATCCACCTGCCAGCGGCGGACTCACAAGATTCCTCTTTTCGAAGATATCCATTATCTCGGCCGCCTTGTTATACCCTATGCCGAGTCTGCGCTGAATGTAGCTTGTGCTTATCTTTCTCTCCCTGAAGAGGATTTCAAGCGACTTGATTATGTTCTCATCGTCGGAGGGTTCCGAATATTTCGCGACCATTTCCCTTATGAGCGGATCAAGTCCCTCACTGAGGGAACTCTCGTCAAAATCATCATCATCGCCTTCCGGCATCTCGCCATCATCGCCGGAAAGCTCAGATTCATCGCCGGAAATAACCTTGTCATCGAAATTCTGCTCTGCCTGACCGGCAACGAATTCAACCACTTTTTGGATATCGGAGTCTTCAACCATCGCTCCCTGAATACGCTCAAGCACCGCTCCGCCGGGGGGAACGAACAACATATCGCCGCGTCCGAGCAGGGACTCTGCTCCCTTCTGGTCGAGAATAACGCGGCTGTCAACTATCGAGCCTACCTGAAAAGCGATTCGTGAAGGCAGATTAGCCTTGATCACGCCGGTAATGATGTTTGTGGAGGGCCTCTGCGTGGCTATGACTATATGAATGCCGGACGCACGGCCCTTCTGCGCAATCCTGGCAATCGACGTTTCAACGTCGCCCTTGGCCTCCGTCATCATAACGTCCGCAAGTTCGTCCACTATTATAACGAGTATAGGCATTTTTGCGGGTATCTCATTGCCTGCATCGTCCAGTACGGGTTCGGACGGAATCGGTCTCTTGTTGAAGCCCTCAAGATTTTTTGTCTTCACCTTCGCCAGTATCCTGTAACGCTTTTCCATCTCGTTAACGGCCCAGCGCAACGCTATAGGAACCTTCTGCGGGTCGTTCACCACAGGAGTTATCAGGTGCGGCAACGGCGTGTACATCTCAAGTTCAACCACCTTCGGATCGACAAGTATCAGCCTCAAATCTTCAGGCGAAAATTTAAAAAGCAGACTCATTATAAGCGTGTTCATACACACGCTCTTTCCGCTGCCGGTCGCCCCGGCAATAAGAAGATGCGGTGCCCTTGACAAATCCATGACAACAGGCTTGCCGCCGACATCCTTCCCCAGCACGATTGGAATTGCCGCTTTGGCCGCCTTCCACTCCGGCGTTTCCATCATTGACCTTAGCGAAACACCTGACGGCACGGCGTTAGGCACCTCGACCCCAATCGCGTTCTTACCGGGAATAGGCGCAAGGATTCTTATACTTTTAGCCTCAAGCTCCATCGCTATATTGTTCGCTATACTCGTAACTTTCTCAACCTTCACGCCCGGCGCAAGCGATATTTCAAAACGAGTCACGCGCGGCCCTGAAATAAAATTCGTAACCATCCCCTCAACCTTGAAACTCTCAAGCGTCCTCTGAAGTATTCTCTTCGACTCCTCAAGCCAGTCTGCGCTCTGAGTCTTCGCGTCTTCCTGCTTCTGAAGCATCGTAACAGGCGGAAGTATAAATTCACTGCTCAACTGAAAACTGCTCCGCCCCATGTCCAAAGAATCCTTCTTCTTCCCCGACAATGGACGCAGCAACGGTTCATCTCCAGTCAATTTAGGGGCCGTAACCTTTTTGGGGTCCGGAAAAATCTCAGCCTTTTCCTGCGGAGCTTCAACAACTTCAGCAACAGGCTTAATCTCCTTCTCCGGCAGCACCGCGGCCTTCGTTTCATTCGTTTCTCTCGTACGCGCGAAAAGCGACAACGGCTTCGCCTCGGAAACAACCTTTTCTTCCGCATCTTCAAGCTCTTCTTCATCAGAGGTCTGCCGCCTTCGCAAAAGCCCTCCAGCCTCCCCAGCTATGGAATCAAAGGAACTGAAAAATGAAAATACCACACTCTTCCAGTCTGCCAGAAATACAAAAATCGCCCCTGTAAGTACCAATACCGACGCTACAACACAAGTCCCAATCGTCCCGATAACCCTGCGGATAAGCCCGGGCTCTATGTCTCCATAGCCAGGAGCCGCAAGCTGCTGGCCGATTACCCCGCCGGAAAGCGCCGACCATGGAACATCCGCCGCCCCTATCCCCAGCTTCTCCGTGTACGAACAAAAATCTGTCGGCCATATCGCGAAAAATATCGTAATCCCGAGGCACAACGAAATCAACGCCCCTATATAACCCCGCCTGTTTATCGGAAAAGATAGAAACGGCCTTGCAGCCGAAACCACCAGTATCGCCGTTATCGGATATATCGCGACGCCAAAAAGATAAAACATCAGCCTCGATACATTCGCGCCCGCGGGTCCTATCCAGTTCCTGACCAGCTCGTCCGAACCACCCTCTATGACTGCCATGTCCTCCGGACTGTGCGAAACCAACGCCAAGATAAAAAGCAATATCATCACACTCAGAAACACATACTTGAATCTGAATCCGCCAACTACCATCCGAGGCTTTGCCGTGCGCGCCTTCTTATCTGAATTCTTTACCGCAACATTTTCTGCCATGTAAAACACCATTTAACGATGAAGATTAAAACAAAACTTTAATATAACCCTTGTTTTTCAAATACAAAATTCCATTGAACGGAAAAAATAAAAAGTTGCTTCGCCAATGCTTGTAATCCTTGCTTATCACAAAAGAAGAACTATATTCAGAGCCTCGTCTTCATTATCTTAAGACTTTGAGGACATGGAGAGGTGGCCGAGTGGTCGAAGGCGCAGCATTGGAAATGCTGTGTGCGGGCAACTGCACCGTGGGTTCGAATCCCACCTTCTCCGCCATACTTTTCCCTCGCAAATACTCTCTGCTCCCCATTTTGTACCTAAAAATCAGCCTCATCTGACGATAAAC
>MHBG01000009.1:2918-43413 GCA_001804785.1 Lentisphaerae bacterium GWF2_45_14 | reverse complement strand
GGACTGGGTCGAGGTCGAGCTTATTCCCCACCGGATGAAAGATACGATTCACAAAGGGCTTGTCGCCAGGAAGCTGGGTCGGGTCGGCTCAATAGATTCGGACATGCAGGCGGTGATGGTGGAATTTTCTCTGCCCGCCCCTTATACAGCGGAGCAGGACGAGGAAGCTTCAACGCTTCAACCGCGCAAAATCGACAGGGTTGATTTGAGTAAACTTTTTTGTGTTACGATTGACCCGCACGATGCGAAGGACTTTGATGATGCGGTTTCGATAAAGGACGGGAAGAAGCCGGGCATCGTTGAATTGGGAATACACATCGCGGATGTCGCGGCATGGATCGCGCCCGGATCAAAATGGGACAATGAAGCGCGCTTCAGGTCGTTTACTTCCTACCTTCCGGGATTGACGCTCCCGATGTTGCCGAAGTCGCTGACAAGGCTTATAAGTCTCACTCCTGATAAGCTTTCGCTCGCGCATACTGTTATTCTCTCCGTCAAGAAGGACACAGGTGAGATTGTCGGAGCGAAGCGCTGTCATTCCAAGCTGAAAATAACCAGACGCCTGACCTTTGATGAGGTGCAGTCTTTTATCGACGGCAAGGCCCCCGATGAATGGGATGACAAGTTCCGGGGAAAGATGCGGGAACTTGTCGAGCTTTCTTTGAAGATGAGGAATTACCGTAAGAAGACCGAGAAATTTCTTGAACTTTCTATTCCGGAGATCAAGGTCCTTTGCGATTTTCAGAAAATGGAGATAATCGGCCTTGAACGGCGCGTGCAACGCCAGTCCGACAACCTGGTTGAGGACTCTATGCTCGCGGCAAATTCGAGAGTGGCTGAAGAACTTATAGAAAAATCAATTCCGGGTCTTTTCCGAATCCATCCCGAGCCAAATCCTGAAAAACTGGAAGATTTTTACGTTTTCGTATCGAGGACTTTCGGGTTTTTCCCCGGCGATTTGACCAGTCGCACAGCATGCAATAAATTTATAGAGACGCTGCCGGACGACCATAAGAAACCAATCATCCTCGGTGCTTTTCTGCGTTCGCTGCCGCGTGCGTCCTATCATGAGGAAAGTCAGATACATTACGGGCTTGGCAAATATAAATACAGTCACTTCACAAGTCCGATAAGACGATATCCAGACCTTGTAGTGCATCAGCAGCTCTGGGCATTTGACACTAAAGACAGGCTCCGCTCTAAAAAGACCATTTCCAAATATGCCGTAGAGTGCTCGGAGAAGGAAGCAAACAATGATGATGCGTACTACTCCGCGACCGACAGGCTTAAATTAAAGTACCTGGAACAGGAGAACTCGAAGGCGCCTGGTTCTTTATATGAAGGACTTATAACGAAAATAACAAGTTCGGGGCTGATGGTCGACATAACCCAGCTCGGAGTTTACGGATTTGTGCCGGTCGAATATCTCGGAGGGCGCTTCAAGTATAATAAGCAGGAGTCGAACCTGCGCGCGGAGCGGGGGAAGCAGGGCTATAAGTGCGGAGACTTTATATTCCTGCATCTTGACAGGATAGACTTCATACACGGGGCTGCCATTTTTCGGCCCGTGCATTAAGTCAAGTTTTAAATTTTATGATAAGGAGATTTATGGCCAATCACGGCATGGAGAATTTTAGCTTTCTCAATGAACATCCATTAAGCAAATATATGTATCTGAATAAAGCGCCATGGGACGAGATGAGGAATGTTCAGAGCGAACTTTTTATGTCGCACCTGGCTTATGTATGCGCGAACAGCCCCTACTACAAGGAGTTCTACAGGGCGTATGACATTCCGTATCATAAAGTTAAGGGACTTTCGGATATAGGCGAACTTCCCTTCACCGACAAAAACGAGATGACGGCGCAAAACTTCAATTTCAGGGCCGCGCTCGACAGTGATATCTGCGACATTAGTTTTACGTCGGCGGTGACCGGCAAAACTCCGTCAATGATGATGATGACGCATTCTGATATGGCTCGTCTTGCCTACAGCGCCGAATGCGCTTACCGGAATGCCGGAGTTACTCCTCAGGATACGGTGCTGCTGTGCTCGACAATAGAAAAGTGTTATATGGGCGGCATCGGTTCTTATCTTGGCGGGATAAGGGCTGGCGCTCGAATGATAAGGTGCGGCATTCAGGATGCCTCATATATATGGAGTATGATACAGAACGTGAGTCCTTCCGTCATCGTCGCATCTCCGGGACTGATGCTGAAGGTGGCTGAGTTCGCGGCTCGGCTCGACAAAGATCCTTCGTATGCCGGCGTAAAAAAAATCATTGCGATTACCGAGGGCGTGAGGGATTACAAGCTTGATCCATTGCCCATTACCGAAAAACTCGAAGAACTCTGGGAAGCCACAATATATTCAAGCTATTTTTCATCGGAGCTCGCGGCCACTTTCTGCGAATGCCGGTTTAGGCAAGGCGCCCATATAAATCCGGAACTTGCGATAGTCGAAATCCTTGATGACAGGAAGAATCCGGTCAGAGACGGCGATCCCGGGGAACTCGTTATCACACCGCTCGGCGTTAAAGGTACGCCATTGATAAGGTTCAGGACAGGTGATATTTCATTTATCCGTACCGACAAGTGTTTCTGCGGGCAGACATCGCCCCGGCTGGGACCGATACTGGGACGTAAAAAACAGTCGTTCTCAATAAAGGGAGAAAAGCTTTTTCCAAATACAATTCTTTCTGTCTTGGAAGGAATGGACTACTTTTACGGCGGATATATCGAGGTTAAAAGGTCTTTTGACGGTTCCGATATCGTAACCCTTTTTGCCGCATTGAATGGTAATCTCGATATCGAAAAGCTTCGAGGCAATATCGAAAACCGTTTGAAAGTAGCCCCTAATATAGTAGTAGTTTCAAAGGAAGAGATAGATAAGCGTCTGGCCTGCGGATACAACAAGGGAACGCATACATCATTCTTTGACTTGAGGTAGTCTCTGTATGCATTCATGGGGGACCTATGTTTGCAGGGATATATTGACACGATAAAGAAATATTCCGACAAAGAAACAAGTACGGGGACGAAGAAAAAATCGTGTCATTGATTGTGGACAAGGGAGGAGTAAAATATGATGAAGATGGTGCGCTGGGGGTGGATTATTCCCGTGATAGCGGCTTTAACCATAGGAATATGGGGGGGGTATTTGGCGCGCGGTTCTTCTCGCGGTGCGGAGACTCATAGTCTTTCACCTGCCGCGGTAACAGAATGGACCTGCTCAATGCATCCGCAGATAAAGCTGCCCAAGCCGGGCAAATGCCCAATCTGCGGAATGGACCTCATACCGCTGAAATCCGATACGGTATCTTCCGATGATAAGAAACCGGTAATAGAGCTTTCGCCGTATGCTGAGAAACTTGCGGAAGTCAGTACGGTTCCCGTCGTAAGAAAATTTGTCTTTGCTGAAATCCGGATGGTGGGGAAAATCGCGTTTGATGAATATACGATGGCCTACATAACCGCAAGGATGCCGGGAAGAATCGATAAGCTCTATGTGAACTATACAGGTATTGCCGTTAAAAAGGGAGATCATATTGCCGAGGTCTACAGTCCCGATCTGCTAGTTGCTCAGCAGGAACTTCTTCAGTCTTTGAAATACGCTAAAACGTCAAAATCCGATGACAAATTTGCTGTACGCATTTTAAATTCAGTAAAGGAAAAATACCGACTATGGGGCTTTAGCGATGAGCAGATTCAGGAGATAATTCAGAGAGGAACAGTGTCTGACCATCTGACCATAACAGCTCCCATATCGGGGATTGTCATAGAAAAAGCCGTCATGGAAGGGCAATACTTTGAGAAGGGAGAGAAGCTTTTTGCGATAGCCGACTTGAACGAGTTGTGGGTGAATCTTGATGCCTATGAAACAGATATACCCTGGATAAAATACGGACAGGATGTCGAGTTTACAACCGAAGCTTGTCCCGGGAAAATATTCAAAGGGAAAATCGCATTTATCCAGCCCGTTTTGGATGAGATGACGCGGACCACAAAAATCCGTTTGAATGTGGACAACCGCGGAGGTCTGCTGAAACCCGGCATGTTTGTCCGCGCGGTTCTCCGCGCGGAAATGGCCGAAGATGGAAAAATCATGAACGACACGCTTGCCGGTAAATGGATAAGCCCGATGCATCCGGAAATAATCAAGGATAGTCCAGGCTATTGCGATATTTGCGGAATGCCGCTTGTTTCCGCGGAGTCTCTGGGATTTGCGGATAAAAATCTCAAACCGCCTCTGGTCATACCCGTATCCGCTCCGCTTTTGGCAGGAAAAAGAGCGGTAGTCTACATTGCCGTTCCTGGCAAGAAGGGCAGATACGAAGGACGGGAAATACGGCTCGGCGCAAAAGCCGGAGATTTTTATATCGTCGAAGCCGGACTCAAAGAGGGTGAGAATGTCGTAGTCAGCGGGAACTTCAAAATCGACAGTGCAATGCAGATTCACGGTAAACCTTCAATGATGACTCAATCTCCTCAGATTGTAAAATCAGAAGAAAAAGCTTCGGCTCCGTTATCAGATGAACTGCTTGAATCGTATTTTTTAATCCATAAAGCTCTCTTTAAAGACAATCTTGATGAAGCGGTTAAACATGCCGAAAAACTTGATAAGCGTTATTCGACAAAATTGTCGGAAGCCCCGGAATTAAAAGCCGCGCGCGAACGCTTCTCCATGATTTCCTCCTCTATCTATAATGATCTTAAGGACGGGCGTACAAAGCTGAAAAAGCCCGTGTATAAATTCTTCTGTCCAATGGCTTTTGACAATAAGGGGGCTTTCTGGTTTCAGGACAATGACAAAACGCAGAATCCGTATTTTGGCCCGGTCATGCCATCCTGCGGCGAACTCCAGGAAAGTATTTCCGGCGGCAAATAATCACAGGATAACACGACAATGAATAATGAAGATTCTCCATCTCTGCTGGATCGTTTTCTACGCTTCTGCCTTGTCAATAAACTGATTGTTTCCCTTATCGTTGCTGCAATCGTCTTCGGCGGACTTTATTTCATGCCTTTCGATCTGAACTTTTCATGGTTTCCCCGCAATCCGGTCCCCGTGGATGCGATTCCCGATATCGGAGAAAATCAACAGATTGTCTTCGCGGAATGGCCCGGACGTTCCCCGCAGGATGTTGAAGACCAGCTTACCTATCCTCTGTCGATTGCTTTGCAGGGGATTCCCGGCGTCAAGACAGTCCGCAGTACTTCGATGTTCGGATTCGCCATCGTCTATGTTATTTTCCGTGAGGATATCGACTTTTACTGGGCGCGTTCGAGGATTATTGAACGCCTTAACACAGCGCAGAGGGAGCTGCCGGAGGGAGTGGTACCGGCGCTGGGACCTGACGCAACAGCCCTCGGCCAGATTTTCTGGTACACTCTCGAGGGTAAAGGTTTCAGCCGCCAGGAACTCAGATCAACTCAGGATTGGTTCGTGCGATATGCGCTTCAGTCGGTGGAAGGCGTCAGCGAAGTGGCATCAATCGGGGGCTATGTGAAGGAGTATCAGGTTGACCTTGACCCAGCGGCGTTGCGCGCCAACAAGGTGATGCTGACGGACGTGTTTAACGCAGTCCGCAGGGGGAATATTGACGTTGGCGCCGGAACTCTCGAAAACAACGGCGTGGAATACATTATTAGGGGAAAAGGATTCATAAAGTCTGTTGCCGATATTGAAAACATCCTGATAAAAACCACTGACAATATTCCTATATATGTTAAAAACGTAGCCAATGTAACACTTGGGCCGGCATTGCGGAGAGGCGCTCTTGACAAAGAGGGGGCCGAAGCCGTAGGCGGCGTTGTAATCGTACGTTATGGAGAAAATCCGCTGCTTGTAATAGGACGTGTTAAGGAGAAACTTAAGGAAATCCAATCGGGGCTGCCGGAAAAAACTCTTGCGGACGGTACTGTCTCGCAGATGCGGATTGTTCCCTTTTATGACAGGACTGGGCTTATTAACGAAACTCTGGGGACTCTAAAGGATGCATTGATTGAAGAAATTCTCATCACGTGCTTTGTCGTTTTCATGCTGCTTGCGCATTTCCGTTCAAATATGATGATTTCATTTACCGTGCCTTTGGCGGTGCTGGTTACATTTATTCTCATGGCGCTTTTCAAGGTTGACTCAAATCTGATGAGTCTCGGCGGTATCGCCATCGCAATAGGAGCAATGGTGGACATGGGGATAATACTGTCGGAAAATATTGTAAGACATATGAAAACCGCCGACCCTGCCGAAAATCCGCTGGAAGTAATCTATCGGGCAACAAGAGAGGTCTCTTCGGCTGTCGCAACGGCAATTGCCACGACAATTGTTTCCTTCCTTCCTGTTTTTGTTCTTACCGGCGCTGAAGGAAAACTCTTTAAGCCTCTTGCATATACAAAGACTTTTGCACTTTTCGCATCCGTATTTGTCGCACTGGTGGTTCTGCCTGCGCTTGCGCATCTTATTCTCAAAAAACGCAATATCAGCGAACGGATCAAGTCCGCTTCTTTTCTTTGTCTTGTCATCGCCGGAATAGCCTCTGCGATTGTCTGGAATTTATGGATTGGTCTGCCCATGATTCTTGGGGGCGCGATAATGCTGTTAGAGCCATATATGCCGGAATCATCGCGTAAATGGGTGACTCAATCGACTTCCTGGATTGGAGCTTTATTTGTATTGGCGCTGCTTACGATGCACTGGATGCCCCTCGGTCTCGGTACCAGCCTTGTTGAGAATCTTATTTTTGTTTTCGGGATCAATCTTGCATGGACATCTGTCCGGATTGTCGTTATTAACTGGTATCCGCAACTGTTGCACTCTTTTCTTAAATATAAGCTGCGCTTCCTTTCTATTCCCATGTTCATGTTGGTCTTCGGGCTTATGGCCTGGCTTGGTTTTGAAAATATTTTCAACTGGATTCCGAAAACGTTGTCAGGGCTGGGGGGGGCGGATTCCTCAATTCGTCAGACGGCTCTATGGTCATACATGCATCACAAGTTTCCTGGAATGGGGCGAGAATTCATGCCCTCGCTTGATGAAGGTTCTTTCCTCTTCATGCCGACCATTATGCCGCATGCCGGGCTGGAGGAAGCGCTTGATATCGTACAGAAACAGGACATGTCCATTCGAGCTATTCCTGAAATAGAATCTGCGGTCGGGAAAATAGGACGCGCGGAAACAGCTATCGATCCAGCGCCAATTTCGATGATTGAAACCCTGATAACATATAAACCAGAATACGGGCCTCCGGATGCAAAAACAGGAAAACGTAAACGGCTCTGGCGTGACCACATTAAAACGACTGACGATATCTGGGCGGAAATCGTTGATGCCGCGACGATTCCGGGTTGCACTTCCGCTCCGAAGCTGCAGCCGATAGCGGGGCGGATCGTTATGCTTCAGTCCGGCATGCGCGCACCTATGGGAATCAAAGTATTCGGTCGTTCTCTGAAGGAAATCGAAGCGCTTGGTTCCCGAATCGCGGATATCCTCAAAGAGGTTCCGGGCGTCAACGCGTCAGCGGTACAGCCCGATCGCGTAATCGGGAAACCTTACCTTGAAATTGACATTGACCGCGAGAAGATAGCCCGTTACAAGTTGAATATCCGTGACGTCCAAGATGTAATTGAAATCGCAATCGGCGGAATACGCGCAACAACAACGGTAGAAGGGCGGGAGCGCTATCCTGTCCGCGTCCGTTACGCCCGTGAACTTCGTGATTCTCCCGAGGCGCTGGCGAAAATAGTTGTTCCCTCGTCGGAAGGTGTGCAGATACCGCTTTCAGAGCTTGCCGATATTCGCTATGTCGCCGGACCTCAGGAGATAAAAAGTGAGGACACTTTTCTGGTTTCGTATGTTCTTTTCGACAAACTTCCGAATTATGCCGAAGTGAACGTGGTTGAGGCCGCTCAGAAGATGCTTGCTGAAAAACAGAAATCCGGTGAACTTGTCTTTCCTCCAAACACTCATGTGAAATTTTCAGGCACGTATGAAAATCAGCTTAATTTCCAGAATCGGTTCAAAGTCGTTCTGCCTATCAGTCTCTTCCTTATCTTCCTTATCCTTTATTTCCAGTTCCGGAATACGACCATTACATGCCTGATATTCGGACAGATTACTGTGGTCTGGGCGGCTGGCTTTATCGGCATGTGGCTTGCAGCCCAGCCGTGGTTCCTGGATTTTTCAATGTTCGGACATAATCTTAGAATGCTTTTTCATCTGCGGGAATATAACCTCAGTGTTGCCGTGTGGGTCGGGTTCATTGCCCTTTTTGGTATTGCCACAGACGACGCCGTGATTATCACGACCTATCTTGAGCAAATATTTTCTTCCAGAAAGGCTTCCGGCATCAAAGAAATAAGGGACATGGTAGTTGAGGGCGGGCATAAGCGCATACGTCCCTGCCTGATGACAACCGCTACGACGGTGCTGGCTCTTCTGCCGGTGCTTACGGCCAGTGGAAAAGGCGCCGATATAATGATTCCGATGGCGCTTCCCATTTTCAGCGGCATGACATTTGAACTAGTTACTCTTTTTATTACACCTGTTTTATATTGCTGGTATAAAGAAATGAGCATCAAGAGGCATGAATAGAAAAGCTTATGGAGCAGTCTTGTCAGGATAGAATAAGTTTTAGGGCCGCTGCATCGGCGAGGAATTGCGCAGGGGAATCATCCTTTACGAATTCTATCATGGCGTAACGGTCGGAAGGAAGCCGGGATGCGATTGACAAATATTCGGTCCATTCCTTTGAGTGGTCTGCAAAAGGAAGTCTGGAATAAGTGCCGTCAGGCTTTGTTCCCCATGAGAAGACGTGAAGATTGGATAAATGCGGCAGGACAGCCCAAAGGCTTTTGACGCATTCCGGATGATTCAGATTAAGCGGCGGTTGCCAGTATGTCTGTATATTTTCAGAAGCGCATTCCTCTAGGAATTTAAGTGCTGATTCGGTGGTGTCTGTAAGCGACCCGCCATGAAACTCCATGGCTATTTTTATCTTTCTTTCCCCAGCTGCTTCCGCAATCTCTCTTGCCTCGATGGAAAGGGCTTTACGTTCATCGGCAGAAGATTCGGCGGAACCTTTAAAGCCAGCCCATATTCTTATAACAGGGGAGCCGAGAGCCGAAGCGGAATCAAGGACTTTCTGAAATCCGAGTCCTTCATTTGCGCTTTTCCCGAGCCGGTAATAAGAGCCGTATGCCGCGATTTCAAGTCCCGCCTCGCGTGTTTTATCGCCGACTTCCGAAGCTCTGGCTGTATCGCCGTGCTGTACATGTATATCTCCGCCCCACTCAATCGCTCTAAGTCCTGCCTGTTTTACGAGTGTTATTATTTCGTCGCAGGAAAGCTGCCTGAATGTTATGGAAACGAGTCCGGGTTGTATCATTTTACAGATCCATTCCCTCGGTTAAATCGTCGATAAAATCATGAACCGGGCCATCATTGCGGTGTCTGTCGCGCCGCCTGTCACGCCGTCCATGTTTTTTCCTGTCGCCGCCGTGTTTTTTCCGTTCGTGCCGAACGTTCTGTTCCGGCCACTGCTGAAGGATATCTGGAATCTGCCAGTTAGTTTCGTTCTGAATTATCATAAGTTCGCGTCCGTGCGGATAAGACTGGTGAGAGAACAATGATCCTATCTTTCGGCCTTCTTTGAATGCGGGTTGCATCAGTAGCATTTTGAGGGCTGAAGCGCTTACCCGTTTTATAATAAGCCTGGGACTCAGTACCTTGACAATGATATCCTTGACTTCCCATCCGATGCCCCTGAAATTTTCCCAGAGTCCGCCGGGTGCGTTTTCTCCGAGTTCGTATTCCACGAATGGAATAGTCAGGGCGGCAACCGCCAGAGAGATGCTGTCGCGGTAGAGTCCTTCAATAAGTCGTCTATTTTTTTCGGTGAGGAGTGCCATTGCATAGCGGCATGCCTCTGTTTCCCAGTTGGCGTCGATAAAAGGTAGAAAGTGTCTGAGAAACCCGTAGTCGCGAAATGCTTTTATTATTCTATCGGAATATGGATTTTTGAGTATTTTTTCAAGTTCGAGACTGAGTCTGGAGCTTGAAGCATGTGTGATAAGTGTCAGGTTCATTCGGATTGCGTCTGATGTCATTTCATCGGGAGTAAACCCATATTGTCCAACGAGTTTGAGTGCTCTAAGTATTCGGACGGGGTCTTCCTCGAACCTTAGGGCCGGGTCGCCGATAGCTCTGACAATGCTATTTTTTATATCATCGAGGCCGAGGCCGGTATAATCGAGAATCTTGTCGGCTACGGGATCATAGAATAGCGCGTTTACCGTAAAGTCCCTGCGCCATGCGTCCTCTTCGGCCGTACCGAAGACATTGTCGCGGAATATCATGTTTTCTGGGGGGACGCCATGCTTGTGGCCTGAGGGCAGTCCCTTCGTATCGGGTTCTTTTCTGAACGTGCTTATTTCTATTATTTCGTGTCCGTGGCGGAGGTGTACGAGCCGGAAGCGTTTGCCCACGATCATTGAGTCGCGATGGCCGAAGACTTTGCATATCTGGTTCGGTGTTGCGGATGTCGATATATCGTAATCCTTCGGGATGCGGTTCAGGATGGAGTCTCTTACGGCGCCGCCTACGATATATGTTTCATATCCGGCTGACTGGAGTCTGTCTACGGTTTCAACAATATGTGGGGCTATCTGTTTTTTTATATTCATTTAAAAGATTCCTGTGCGGCTATCTGGCATGAGGTTTCTGGATTATGGTATCGACGTAATCCATGTTTGGGTTGCGGTCTGGATAGTCGGAGTTGAAATGCAGTCCCCGGCTTTCCTTGCGGCGCATGGCGGAATCTATTACAATTTCGGCGACAGACAGGATATCCCTCAGCTCGATGAGGTCTCTTGTTATAAGGAAGTCCCAGTAATAGCGTTCTATTTCTCGGCGGATGTTCTTAATCCTTGTTTTTGCGCGCTGAAGCCTTTTATCTGTTCTTACGATGCCCACATAATCCCACATTGAACGCCTTATTTCGTCCCAGTTGTGTGATATCACCACAAGCTCGTCGGAATCGGTTGCGTCTCCGCTGCTCCATTCAGGGATGTGCCCTGACGGGAAACCGGCCTTTATTTTGTCGAATTGGTCAAGGATATTGGAGGTTGAGAATTTTGCGACGACGAGTGCCTCAAGGAGGCTGTTGCTTGCGAGGCGGTTCGCTCCGTGAAGTCCGGTGCAGGCGACTTCGCCGATGGCGTAAAGTCCGTCTATTCCTGTAAACCCATTTATGTCGGTTTTGACGCCGCCGCACAAATAGTGCGCCGCCGGTACGACCGGGATGAGGGCATGCGCCATATTTATTCCTGCCTCAATGCATTTTTCGAATATGTTCGGGAAGCGTTTGCGCAAAGTCTCCTCGCCGAGATGTCTTATATCGAGGTACACGCATTTTTCGCCGCTGCGCTTGAGTTCGTTGTCGATAGCGCGGGCGACTATATCCCGAGGAGCGAGGCTTTTCATTTCATGATACTTATCCATAAACTCGACGAGTTCGCCTCTTCTGTTTTTGATCTTGAGGACTGCGCCTTCTCCCCTCACGGCCTCACTGATAAGAAATGATTTTACATCCGGGTGATGGAGAATAGTCGGATGGAATTGAAAGAACTCCATATTGGCAATCTGGCAGCTTGCGCGGTAGCACATTGCGACTCCGCCGCCGCAGGCGACGTCAGGGTTGCTTGTGTAAAGATAAGCCTTTCCGGCTCCGCCTGTTGCGACTGTTGTAGTGTAAGCGCAGACTGTTTTTATTTCGTTGTTTAAGCTGTCGAGAACGTATACGCCGAGGCAGTGGTTATCTCCAATCCAGCCTAAGCGCCATGATGTAATGAGGTCTATGGCAATATGCTCTTCGAATATTGATATATTATTTTTTTTATGGCAGGCGTCGACAAGTATCCTCTCTATTTCTTCGCCTGTTATATCGCCGGAATGGAGGACGCGCCGTTTGGTATGTCCTCCTTCCTTGCCGAGGTCGAACTCATCTTTGTGTTTTTCATCGCCCAGTTCGCCGCGGGTGGTGAAGTGAGCTCCTATATTTATGAGTTCATTAACTGCTTGCGGCCCCGCCTCAACGATTTTTCTGACGACATCTTCCTTGCAGAGGTAGGCTCCGGCACGCATCGTATCCGCCACGTGGTTATCGAAGGAGTCTTCGTCGTGAATTACGCAGGCGATGCCGCCTTGGGCGTACTTCGTGTTACAGTCGTCTACGGCTCTTTTTGTGATAATGGCGACGGAGTTTCCGGACTCCGCGAGACGGATTGCGCAGGAAAGCCCGGCAATGCCGCTGCCGATTACAATGTGATCAAAAAACAAATGACTCTTTGAATTCATGGCCAGCAATTATATCTTAATAAAATGAATAATAGTCGAACAAGATAACATCAAAACAGGATAATTTCTAACAATGACTGAAAAACTTCTGAATAATGAGAGAAAAACTTTTTCGGCAGATGCGCCCGCAAAGGACGAATCTCCCAGGATAACCCCTCGCAAGAAATGGCGTGAACGCGCTGTCCTTGTCGTTTCGGCACTGATTTACGCGGCGGCCTTCCCTCCGCTGGACCTCGGTTTTATCGGCTGGATAGGCCTTGTTCCACTTTTCCTGATTGTAAAAGATATGAAATGGACAAGGGCTTGGCGGGCGGGCTTCTTATGGGGATTCGTGGGGACTTCAGCTTCATTTTTCTGGCTGGGGGAAATAGAATCGTTCAATCAGCCATTTGCAGGCCTGGTTCTTTTTATCAAAGGGTATCTGCCGTTTTTTAATGGCGGACTTTGTCTGCCGTATGTAATGGCGGCGGTGCTAGGGCTTTTTCCCGCATTCTGGGCGATGGCTGTTCCTCTCCTTTTTAGATACATGCTGAAACCCGTTGCGTTGCAATTGGAAGGTTATGAGGCGGAATCCGGGTTCAACTCGTTCAATCGGGCAATGGAGATATTTTTCGTGTTTGCGCTCGCCGCGCTCTGGTGCGCTCTTGAGTGGATAAGGACATGGGTCGGAACGGGACTCCCCTGGAACTTCCTTGCCGCCACGCAATGGAAGAATTTTCCGCTTCTTCAGATATGCGAATATACCGGGATATACGGGGTCAGCTTCGTAATGGCGGCGGCGAATGTTTCACTTGCCTTCACTGCCCTTAACTGGAAGGACTCGTTCACGGGAAAGGCAAAATACAGACGCCCTTTTCCGCTGATAATCACCCTTGCTCTTATAATGATATTCATTATATCAGGCTCGCGCTCAATGCTCAGATACGGCAGGGGAAAAGGCCAGGAGCGTTTGGTCGTGTCGGTGCTTCAAGGTGATATAGCACAATGCCGGGCGGCCAGCGACGAGGAGGCCGCGAATGCACTTGATACCTATCTGAGTCTCAGCGAATTGGCGGTGTTGACCAAGCCCGATGTCATTGTATGGCCCGAAACGGCGGTGCCTTATCCCTACAGATCATCGCATCCCCTCTGTCTGGATTACAGATTCAAACTGAGCAAGCTTGTCCAAAAGTCGGGCATACCCTTTTTGATAGGGACAATAGATTTTGAGGATATTTCTCCTGATTCAGAGCTCACGCCCAAAATATACAACAGCGCTCTTCTCATAAGTCCGGAGGCTAAGATAGCCGGGAAATACTACAAAGCGCATCTTGTCCCATTCGGAGAATTTGTTCCATACGGGGAAATGTTTCCGTTTCTCAATCAATTAATCGGGATGGGCAGGAATCTCACTCGCGGGAAAAGTTTTGCGCCGCTTCAACTGACTGCACGCGCAAAGGCCGGAATAAATATATGTTTTGAGGATATCTTTCCTTACGTTTCGCGAAATGAGGTCAAGGAGGGAGCCGATATCATTCTCGTGCTGACAAATGACGCATGGTATCCGCAAAGTTCAGAACCCACGCAACACCTCGCAAATTCTATATTCAGGGCAATAGAAAATCGCAGACCCATGATACGATGCGGCAACAACAGCGCCAGCTGCTACATCCTCCCCAACGGGATTATAGAAGACACGGTCTTCGTGAGCGACGAACTTGACCGTAAAGGCAATAAGATACTTCAGGTCACAAAGCGCGGAAGGGGCATAGCAAATTTCTCTGTAATGTTCAATCCGGATGCCCCGCTTACATTCTACACTCGCTACGGTGATGTATTTATTCTTCTTTGCTGGATGATATTCGGTTCGGCTGCGGCATTTTCAATCCTGAAGTGGCGCCAGAAGAAAAATATACTTATGAGCAAGTTCTAACGGATTACAGAACATTTGCGCGACGTAGATGTTCTGCAACGGCACTACAAACCAGAGAAAAAGTTTCTTCGTACTTCCCCTTTGTCGCAGTGAGTTAGTAGTACGGGGAGGGGCTGTGCTGAATTATTACCATGGTCTGGTCGTCGAGCTGAGGGATGTCGCTGTCGGCAAAGTCATCGAGCGAATCAAGGATGGCCTTTATCGTGTCGTCCGGGGTCTCTTTGTTCATTCTGGATTTTTTGAATACTTCCATAAGCCGGTCGTCTCCGTATTCCTCGCCCTTTTCATCAATTGTTTCTGAAATTCCATCGGTAAAGAGCAGTATTGACATTTCGGGAGTGAACTCGGTACAGAACGTATCAAAAGTGGAAAGTTCGGTTGGAAGAAGTCCGAGCGCGGAGCCGTCGGGGAATATGCGCCTTATGTGTTCGCGGACGTATATGAATAGTTCCGTATGGCCGGCGCGGGCATATTCAATTGTCGAAAGTTTTTTGTCAAGGACGCAGCAGGCGAGAGTTATAAAGCGTTCGTCGTCCGTATCGCGGAAGAGGTTTGCGTTGAGTTCGGCGAGCATGTTTTTCAAGGTTGTGAAGTGTTCGGAGCTGGACCTGATGAAGCTTCTGGCCATGGCCATTATCATACAGGCGGGAATCCCTTTGCCGCAGGCATCGCCTATCACGATGAGGAGTCGGTCGTCGTCAATCTGGACGAAGTCGAAGAAGTCGCCGCTGACTTCTTTCGAGGATCTTGCGAATGAATGGACTTCGAAATCGCCCCATGGCGGGAAGCTTTGGGGCAGAAGTGAGTACTGGAGCTGGCGTGCGAACTCGAGTTCCTGATTTATTCGTTGCTGCTCACTAAGAGTCGAATAGACCTGCACGATATTCTGGGCAAGAACTACCTGAGATGCGATAAATTTAAAAGTACTGAACTGCTCTGCGGTAAAAGGCGAATTTTGACGGCGGCTGTTAGCCGCACACATCACGCCGGTTACGGATGCCTCATTTATCAGGGGAACGGCCATAAGCGTTCTTACCGGTATGACGGTATCGTGTCCGGCGAAGCGGGGATCATCGGCAGGATTTTCAAGGAGAAGACTTTCGCGTTTTTCGGCTATCTCGCCGATTATACCCTCGCCGAGCTTTATTCTGTCGCGCTTGAGAGATTCAAGGATGTAACGAGGTTTTGTCAGGACGTACTGTCCGGAGGTATGCAGCGGCGGGAATGCTCCCGATATGCCGACTGCTCTGAGGTATTCACCCTCAAGCGAGAATATGCATATAGACTGGGCCTCGACAAGGTCGGCAACGTAGCGGGCGGTCATGTTCATTGAGGTGTCGATTTGGTCTAATGTCTTGAGGTTCTGTGAGAAAAGGCTGAGGAAATTGGTTATTTCAGCCTTCTTGTGAAGGGCATCCCTTATCCTGTCCTCGAGTCTTTTCTTCAGTCTTCGCTGTGAAAATATCCAAACACCGAGCATGACTATTATAAAAATCGCTATTATAAAAAATATTGTTTCCATTAAAACTTCCCAAGTATATCACTGGCTATATTTATACAGACTATTAAGCTTATTCAATATTTGAAATTTTCAAATGCTAATTTGGGACTAAGTTGCATGTAATATTTCCCTGTGCCGCATGTTAAAATTTTAATTTTGTAAAAATTTTCCGGTTGTAGTTCGCGAAAAAGGCCTTTTTTAGGCTCTCCCGCTGTCTTTTTGACGAGACCATGCTATTATAACAGTCCTTATTTTTTCAGGGTTGGTAAATTTTTATTTTTTGTTTAAAGATGAACAAACTAGGGAGTTGAATTGTGAGTTACACAATCATCGTGTTCGTGAAACAGGTGCCGGACACCCAGAATATTACTGGGCAGGCTATGAAGCCGGACGGCACAGTAAACAGGGCGGCGCTGCCGGCGATCTTCAATCCAGAAGATTTGAACGCACTAGAGCTCGCGCTTGAGTTGAAGGAAAGATTCGGGGCAAAAGTCGTGGTCGGAACAATGGGTCCCCCAAATGCGGCTGAAGTCTTGCGCGATGCGCTCTGCAGAGGCGCTGATGAAGGCGTACTTTTGACAGACAGATCATTTGCTGGTGCCGACACGCTCGCCACAAGCTATGCTTTGAGCTGCTGCGCCAAGAAAATCGGTAAATACGATCTTATCCTCTGCGGCAGGCAGGCGATAGACGGTGATACCGCACAGGTCGGTCCGCAGTTGGCGGAAAAGCTCAAACTCCCACAGATATCATATGTGGAAGAAGTTAAAGAGCTTAGCAAGGGGAAGATAATCGCAAAACGAGCTATCGAAGGCGGTTACGAAGTCCTCGAGTGCCCGACTCCTGCTCTTCTGACAGTAATCGACGCCAATGAGCCGAGGCCCAAGGCCGTGAGAAGAATCATGAAGTACAAAAAGGCGATGACTCGCTCCGAACTTGTGAAATTCCACGCCAATGCAAACTATACCGATGCCGAAGCACTCGTAGAAGAAGAGGAAAATCTTAAAAAGAGAAACCTCTTTATACATGAGTGGAGCGCAACGGATGCCAGCGCCGACATCGAAAGAGTCGGACTCAAAGGCTCTCCGACCAAAGTAAAGAAAATCGAAAACGTAGTTCTGACAGCGACAGAGACAAAAGCGATACCCCCGACGGAACAGGGTATCAGCAATCTCGTCCACGAACTTATAGTAGATCACACACTGGGGTAAGCCGCTATGTCAAAAATTGGAAACGTATGGGTATTCATCGAACAGGAAGGCGGTAAAATCGCCGACGTGAGCCTTGAGCTAGTGTGCAAAGGCCGCGACCTCGCAAACAGGCTCGGCATCAAAACAGAAGCCGTTCTGCTCGGAAATAAAATCGAAGGTTGTGTTGAAACTCTTTATCACTACGGCTGCGATACTGTGTATCTCGCCGAAGACGACAGGCTTGAGCCCTTTACAGTGCTCCCCTACGCGAAAGTGATAATTGACCTCGTAAAGGAACATAAACCGAACATCCTCCTTTTCGGCGCGACAATGAAGGGCCGCGAACTCGCGCCCCGCGTCGCATCCGAAAAACTCGCAGGACTTACGGCAGACTGCACTGACCTTCAAATCGATGATTTCGAAGACAAGGTCAATCAGAAGTCATATAAGGACAAGCTGATGCAGATTCGTCCTGCGTTCGGCGGCAACATCATCGCCACAATTGTCAATACTTGGGACGATCCACAGATGGTGACCGTCCGCGAAGGCGTGATGAAAATGGACAGTCCCGACAGCTCAAGAAAAGGTAAGCTTGTAAGAATCAAACCCGCCCTTTCAAAAGAAGAGACCGTCATAAGAGTAATCGAGCGCATACGCGAAGAAAAAAGCGTTGACCTCAAGGGCTCTCAGATAATAGTCGCCGGCGGTTACGGAGTGGGAAGCAAGAACAACTTCAAGCTCATATACCAGCTCGCGGAAGCTCTCGGCGGCGAAGTCGGAGCATCACGCGCCGCAGTCGATGCCGGGTGGATCGACCACGATCACCAGGTAGGCCAGACGGGTGTTACTGTAAGGCCGAAGCTATATATCGCCTGCGGAATAAGCGGTTCAATACAGCACCGCGCGGGTATGGCCGAATCCAAAAAAATCATTGCGATAAACAATGATCCGGACGCGCCGATATTCTCAGTCGCACATTATTCAATAACGGGCGAACTCAACGATATCATTCCCAAAATGATTAAAGCCTATAAATCCAAAGTTTAAGGGGGGATAACAATGCCGAACTTTTTCTTAGACAATAAAGACCTCCAGTTCACATTGGAAAACCTTGATCTCAAAGAAGTAGTAGAGCTCAAGGAAAACCATTTCAAATTCGCGGAAGAGTGCGACAGCGCACCCGTGAATCTAGAGGACGCTCTCGACAACTACCGTCAATCTCTCGAAGTCGTAGGCGAAGTCGCCGGCGAGAGGATCGAGCCGAGATCAAGACAGGTAGATATGGAAGGCCCGCATTTCGAGAACAACACCGTAACTTATCACCCGCTCACACAGAAAAACCTCGACGAGCTTAAAAAAGCAAACGTGATGGGCGTGATGCTTCCGCACCGTTTCGGCGGTCTCAATTTCCCGAATACCATCTATACGATGATGACGGAAATGGTATCCAGGGCCGACGCGAGCCTTCAGAACCTCTTCGGACTCCAGGACATATCCGAAACGATATGCGAATTTGGCAGCGAAGAACAGAAGCAGAAGTATCTGCCCGGTTTCGCCACTGGCGAATACGACGGCTCAATGGATCTTACGGAACCCGATTCAGGTTCCGACCTTCAGTCAGTCCGACTCAAGGCGACTCAGGACCCGAAAACCGGACAGTGGTACCTGAACGGCATGAAGCGCTTCATTACCAACGGTTGCGCACAGGTGCATCTGGTACTCGCTCGTTCCGAAGAAGGAACGACCGACGGACGCGGTCTTTCGATGTTTGTCTGCAAGATATGTCCCGAACTTGTCGTAAGGCGTATCGAACACAAGCTCGGCATTCACGGAGTCGCGACATGCGAACTTCAGTACAACAACGTTCCCGCTGAACTCTGCGGACTGCGCAGACGCGGACTGACAAAATACATCATGGCCCTCATGAACGGCGCACGTGTAGCCATCAGCGGGCAGGCGCTCGGCATAGCCGAAGCTGCTTACCGCGACGCCCGCAAGTACGCGAAAGAACGCGAACAGTTCAAGACTTCCATCGACAAGTTCCCGGCCATTTATGACATGCTCGCGAAGATGAAGCTCAAGATTGTTGCTGCAAGAACGCTTCTCTATGAAACAACAAAATATGTGGACTTGCGCGCAAGTTACAACCATGTAGTGGAAGATAACGAAAATCCGACCGAAGAACAGCGCGCCGCACAGAAGGCCTATACGAAAATCGCCGCCGTCCTTACTCCGATGAGCAAGGCGTACGCAACCGAAATCGCCAATCAGGTGACATACGACGCCATCCAGATTCACGGCGGTACCGGTTTCATGCGCGACTTCAATGTCGAGCGCTTCTACCGCGACGCACGTATCACGAACATCTACGAAGGCACCACGCAGCTCCAGCACGTGGCCTCTATCGGCGGTGTGCTCCAGCGCGTTCTTGATCCGCTGATTGCGAAGTTTGATAATATTAAGTGTGAAGGGAAGCTTCTCAGGCTCAAGCACTTCCTCCAGGAAATGCACTCTAAGCAGCTTGAGGCTGTCAAGTACGTGAACGAAAAGAAAGACCCCGAATATCACGGTCTCGTGTCAAAGCACCTGGTCGAGATGGAAATATTTATATACGTGGGCTATCTTATGATAAGGGATGCCGCAAAATGCGCCGAACGTGAAGACTTCGCTGAAAGGTATATTCTCGACGCAGTACCGGAGTTCAACTGCCGTTATCAGATCGTTGTAAGAGGCGATATGACGGTGATAGACAACCACAGGACAATCATCGATTACTGATGATGGGGTCAATTAACAGATAAGGAGTTCGGTCTATGAATAATGCGTACGTAGAAAGGGCAAAAAAAGTCATTGCTGATCCGAAGATACTTTCTATTGTGGCCGCTAAAAGAGCCAAGCAGCTCGCTCTGGGAGCGAGACCTATGGTCAAGTGCAAAGATGAAAATCACCTTGATATAGCTCTTCTTGAAATAGCGGAAGGCAAAGTAGGCTTTGAATACGGGCCGGTGGTGAAAGCGGAAGCTGAGGAACAACAGCAGACCGAAGCCTGACCAAAGATAAAGATAAAAGGAAAACCGGCCCCGCAGTGTAAAAAATTGCGCCGCCGGTTTTTCTCATATAAGGACTAAGGACTATGCCGGAAAATGCGAAAATTGCCGTAATAATGGGAAGCAAGAGCGACCTTTCAAGCGTAAAAGACTCCTTCGATATTTTTAGAAAATTCGATGTGCCGTTTACCGCAAGGATAATCTCCGCACACCGTTCGCCGGAAGAAGCGGCGAACTTTGCACGCGGCGCCGAAACTTCGGGAATCAAGGTTATCATCTGTGCGGCGGGAATGGCGGCCCATCTCGGCGGAGTCATTGCGGCGCATACCGTGCTTCCGGTAATAGGACTTCCTATGGCGTGCGAGCCCTTTAACGGACTTGACGCTCTGCTGTCGACTGTTCAGATGCCGCCGGGAATACCTGTCGCCTCCGTGACAGTCGGAAAAGCAGGCGCGAAGAACGCCGCGTTCTTTGCGCTGGCAATACTTGCCCTCTCAGAAAAGGCCATTGCAGAAAAGCTCAAGGAGTTCAGGAAAGAACAGCTCGAAGCCATACGAAAGGCGGATTCCGAGCTTCAGGAAAGCCTGAAAAACGGCAGCATCTGAAATGAAGTTATTTCTGTATCTTTTCTTAATCTTCTCAATATCAGCGCAAGCATCTGGCAATGAGAGTGATAAGGCGGCCGATGAAATAAAAGCCATCATTACTGTCTTGGAGAAGGACTATCCTTCACTTATAAAAAGGCTCGACTCTGACAAAAAGGCACGCGAAAAGCTTATACGTAATTTTGTCCATTCATTCAGTGCCGGAATTGAATATATCCCGTCGGGTGAAAAATTTGAAGAGACAAAAGCTCTGCCTGAAAACAAGGCTGAAATTTTCAACATCATCAATATCGCTTCAAACAAAGTCACTTACATAAGATTGGACTCGTTCACTCCAGCTATTGTCGCGGCATTGAAAAATGACGCTGAAATGGTCGCCGGTTTTTCAGAAAAACCGTCAGGAATAGTAATAGATTTGAGGAATTCTCGCGGAGGTGACACCGTTTCAGCGTTAAAAGCGGCAAGGCTCTTCTGTCATCCGGAAGACGTTCCCGGCTGTCCTGAAGGGAGTGATTTAAAAAAACTCTTTGAGCGTCCAATCGTGATTCTGACAAGTGGGAAAACGGAAAATTCTCCGGAGCTTTTTGGGGCATTGCTTGAGAAGTCCGGGCATGCGATAGTTATGGGGAAATATCCAGAGGGCAAGCCCTTTCCCATGAAGTCGGTTTCTCTGCCTAATGGAAGCAGGCTTATTTTTCCGGATGTTCCGCCGGAGCTTGTCGATATATCGGCAAAGCCGCTTGTCCCATTGATAATAGCGGAGCCGTTTCCGCAGATAGATTTTAAAAGGCTCTCTTCTGAAACCGGGGCAGGATCTTCTGATCACGCCCTTTCGCGAGCAGTCGATCTGCTTATAAGTATCGGTGTTATTCGCGAGAAAATGAAACGTGACTAAAATATCGTTATTGATTTAATCAATTTTACCGAATGATTATGACACTTTAATCATATTGTCGGAAATAGAAGGAAAACTATCCGATGGAAAGTGGAAGCGGAATATTTTTTCTAAAAAGGCTCAGTCCGTTGGCTGGCGCGCAGTTTTTAGGGATTTTCAATGATCATGCGTTTAAGACGATAGCCGTTCTGGCGGCAGTGGGATTTACGGAAAGCTATGCCAGGGATTCCGCTTTTCTTGCAATGTTGAGTATGGCGTATGTACTTCCTTTTTTGATATTTTCAGAAGCTGCCGGGTACCTCGCGGACCGTTTTCCGAAAAGAAATGTTCTTGTAATTTCCAAGTTCGCCGAAGTTTGTGTAATGGCTTTGGGAGCGCTCACCCTTTTTAAAATTAATTCATGGGGAATAGCGCCTCTTGTTTCGGTAATGTTTCTTATGGCCGCGCAAAGCGCGTTTTTCAGCCCATCCTTCAACGGAATCATTCCCGAGATATTCAACGACAAGGAGATATCGCACGCAAACGGTAATATAGGGATGGCGAATTTTTTCGCGGTTATAATTGGTGTTGGAGCGGGCTTTATGCTCAAGACGCTTGTAGCCGACAATCTCTACCTGTGCGGATTTCTTTTCACGGGACTTGGGCTTACGGGCTTTCTCTTTACTCTAAGAATACCGCAGGGACGGGCGGGCAATCCGCAAAGAAAATGGCACTGGAATGTGATTATTAAATATTGGGACGGCGTCATGTCGCTGCTCAAGAAGCCGCGGCTTTTCCTTGCGATGCTTTCCGAATCGTATTTTTTCGCGGTTGGAGCGGCCGTGCAGACGGTGCTGATAGTTTTCGCGAAATACACACTCGGGATTCCAGGCGAGAGGTCCACTGATATCGGAATAATTCAGCTTGCGCTAGCGGGTGGTATGGGGTTAGGTTGCTGGCTGGCGGGACGGCTCTCAGCCGGGCGTGTCGAGCTGGGACTTGTGCCGTTCGGGGCGGCCGGTATGGTGATGTTTTTCTTTACCGCCGCGCTTTTTCCCGGAGAGGCAATATCTGCCGGGGGCATAATGTTTTATCCGTTATTTCTGGGTTCGCTTTTTCTGCTTGGAATTTCGGGCGGCCTTTTTGTAATACCGCTGAGGGCATACCAGCAGAATTTCACCAATCCGGAAGAGCGCGGGAACTTTTTTGCGAATGCGAACATGGTCTGTTTTTTCATGATAATGATTTCGAGTGCGGTGATGTTCATGCTTACATCGGGAAGCGGAGAAGCGGCACAGCGGGATGCGTCTATTTTTGAGAACGCGGCGCTGCTGCTTCAATCGTGCTGCCTGAGTATTGATCCGCGTAACATATTCATGGGGATGGGGGTACTTACGTTTATAGTATCTGTGCTTCTCTTTATAAAAGCCCCTGAATATGTAGGCCGCTGTATCATTCTTCTTATCTCGCGTACTATTTATAAGATAAAGATGAAAGATCCGGAACATATTCCCGAGCACGGGCCCGCGTTGCTTGTTGCAAACCATGTTTCGTTCGTCGACGGTCTTCTCATAACTGCCTGCACATCGCGCCTTGTCCACTTCCTGATGCACGAAGACTATTACCGTCAGCCCCTGATATATCCATTTGTCAAATGGGCGGGTATAGTCGAAGTCCCTTCTGCAGGCAAGCCGCGTAGGACAAAAGAGCTTTTCGAGACAACGCGTGAGCTTCTTAGAAAAGGCGAATTAGTCTGCCTCTTTCCGGAAGGTAAAATAACCAGAAATGGAATAATGGACGAATTTCGGAAGGGACTTTTTAAAATGATTCCTGAAAATATGGATGTTCCAATAATCCCCATAAGGCTCGGGATGCTATGGGGCAGTATATTCAGTTATTATTACGGAAAGATAAGGTTCAAGCTTCCAATTGAGTTTCCGCACCCCGCATCGGTAACTGTAGGAAAGCCGCTTGACAAGGGCGTAACGCCATTCAAGATCAGGCAGGTAATTTCCGAACTCGCCGCCGAAACGGAAATGGAGCCGCGCGAAGAGGAAAGACCCATTCACTACAGGTTTTGCTTAATGGCCCGCAGGCATCCCTTCCACGTCTCCGTAAAGGACGCTGACGGAAAGGAATTTAGGAACTTCGAGCTCTTTGTAGGGGCCGCACTTCTCAGCCGCGAAATACGCAAAATGGTACCGAAAGACAGAAAATATGTTGGGGTAATGCTTCCCAGCAGCACTATCAGCGTCATGACCGTTTTGGGAACAATGCTTGCCGACAAGGTACCAGCAATGCTGAATTTTTCAGCTTCCCGCGAATCGATCGTTCTTTCGGCGGCGAAGGCGAAGCTCAATTGCATTCTTACCAGCAGGAAGTTTCTCCAGAAAATAAAGATGGAGCCGCTTCCCGAAATGGTTTTCCTCGAAGATATTGCGCCAAAAATTTCCAAGCTGAAAAAAATTATCTACACATCCGCGTTCTTTCTTTTTCCGCGGCAGGAAATAATGAATTTCCTCGCGCCGAATACGCACAGAAATGTTTTTGGCACCGCCGTGCTTCTTTTTTCCAGCGGCTCGACCGGTATCCCGAAAGGCATAATGCTTTCACATCATAACATAAACAGCGACGTATACTCGTGCATCCGCATAATGGGTTGGAGAAACAGTGACCGAATCGTTGGGAACCTTCCTCTCTTTCACAGCTTCGGAATAACCACTTGCTTCTGGATACCGCTGATGATAAAGGCGAAAGCTGTCTATGTTCCGAACCCCCTTGACGGCGAAACCATCGGCAGGGTAATTGCCGAGAACGGACTCACTGTACTGCTCGCCACGCCAACATTCCTCCAGTCATATATGAGAAAGTGCAAACCCGAGCAATTCAAGTCGCTGCGCCTTGTCGTGACCGGAGCCGAAAAACTGAGGCGGGACATTGCCGAGAAGTTTAAGCAAATGACAGGCCTTGAGGTTATCGAGGGCTATGGCAGTACCGAACTTTCTCCAATCGTATCAATAAATATTGCAAATTCAATACTGAACCTCGGAAAGCGTCCGGGTAAACCAGGAAGTGTTGGCCCGCCAATGTCGGGTATCTGCGTGAAAATAGTTAATCCAGAAACACTTGAGGAGCTCGAGCCGGGACAAGAAGGCCTTATGCTTGTCAAAGGCCCCAACGTAATGCAGGGCTACCTTGACGAGCCGCAGAAAACCCATGAGGTCATAAAAAACGGCTGGTACAATACGGGCGACATTGGAAAGATGGACCTTGACGGCTACCTCACCGTGACAGGGAGACTCTCTCGCTTCAGCAAAATAGGGGGAGAAATGATTCCCCATGAACTTGTAGAAAAGGCTATATTCGAAATACTTAAGAGTGAAGACCGCTGTATCGCCGTAATGGGTGCGCCGGACAGTTCCAAGGGCGAAAAGCTTGTGGTTGTCCACTCGAAGATTGAGATGACGCCAGAGGAAATTATTGAAGAACTCAGAGAAAAGGAACTGACCAATCTCTGGATACCGAAGGCCTCCAATTTCATCGAAGTCGAAGCACTTCCGCTTCTCGGGACAGGCAAGCTCGACCTTGTGGCGACTAAAAAAATTGTGGAAGATCACGCGGGGTAAAATGAAACTGCCATTGCATTTTTTCAAAGCTCCGAAAGCGAATGACAACGGCAAGACGGTCATTCTCATCCATGGTCTTTTTCTAAGAGGACTCGGTATGTATTTTATCGGCCGCTTTCTTAATCTGCACGGCTACGAGGCAAGGCTTTACGACTACTTCACAACACGTAAAAATATTGCCGCGCACGGCATCGATTTCGCAAAATATATCATGAAGGTCCACGCCGAAAAACTGGAACGTGAACTTTATGTCGTAACCCACAGTCTCGGCTCCATCGTAACGCGCGAGGCTCTCTCGCTTCTCGAAAAGGGAAACATGAATATTATCAGGCGGGTGGTAATGCTAGCGCCACCCAACAAGGGATCCGATGCCGCGAAAACAACCGTGTCCCTTATCCCGTTCATTGGAAAATTCGTGAAATCTCTTCCGGAACTCAGCAGTCATAAAGATGCCTATGTACACAAGGTCCCGGTACCGTCAGGTACCGAAATAGGCGTGATAGCCGGAAAATACGATATGAAAGTAGCTGAAAAATATACCCATATCGAAGGCGAAAAAGATCATACGGTTGTCCCCGTCAGTCACAGCTTAATCGTTATCAACCGCGCAGCGATAAAAAATACCCTCAAGTTCTTGAATGAAGGCAAGTTCTGAATGAAAAAAGAATATACTCTCTGTTGCCTTTTCGCGTCGTTTTTCATTCCGGTTACTGTTCCCGCGAATGCGGGAACGCCACTGCTGTTTGGATGGAATGCTATTTAAACAGCATGTCGCCGACAGCGAACGTATCGGAGCCTGAAAAGATTTTGAAGTTTCCGCCATTTTCATCGCCGTTGAACCCTACGTTGACAAAATCTGTCTTGCTGGATATTTCCTTTGAAAACTGTATCGTGAAAATTTTTATCTCAGGTTTCCATGCGAGAAGAGATACAAGATGTTCAGCGTAATCGACATATATCGTGTTATTTACGTGTCCGTTTGTGTCGAAATCGGAAAAGCGGACGCTTATCCTGGAGCTCTGCGACGGCTCGAAATTTGCGGAAGTTTTCCAGCGTTCCAGATTGAAGTCGAGCGCGCTGCCACCCTCAATTCCGTAATCGGATGCGGCATTTTCGGGTATGGTACAGATTCTTTTGCGTTCGAGATCGAAATATACCCAGATGCTGGAGGCCGACGCGACTTTTTCGCCGTCTGCAAAAATCTCGAATTCGCGGAACGCCTTGAGGCCGCTGACCGCCTTTGACCATGTTGTTACTTGCAGTTCTTCCCCGAAGTCGATACTGCGTTGAAGTTCCATTCTGAGCTTGCTCAAAATCCAGACGCATCCACGTTCGCTCATTTGCTTCATGCCCCATCCTGCCTTGATCGAATGCGCGAGCGCGGCTTCCTGGAGCATGCGGAATATGGGGCAGAGGCGGAGATGAAATGAACAATCCGTCTCAAAATAACTGATCTGTCTTGAGATAGAGACTTTCACGGGGCAGGGTGCTCCACTGTTATTTCCCTGGTATCGTCCTCAATGCGTCTGATATTTACAATAAAAAGGTTTTCGGGGAGAATTTCAGCGACGCGTTCCGCCCACTCCACAAGCACGACTGCGTCTTTATCCTCAAAATACTCGTCCACGCCGAAGGCGAGCGCGGCACGGTAATTATCGATTCTGTACATGTCGAGGTGATAAAGCCATTTGTTGTTCTTTAGCGGATACTCCTGAACGAGCGTAAATGTCGGGCTTGACACGACTTGAGAAACCCCGAGTCCTCTCGCGAAGCCGCGGGCAAATACGGTTTTACCGGCTCCGAGATTTCCATGAAGCGCAACGACGGAGCCGAATGGAATTTGCGAGGCCATGCGGAAGGCGGCTTTCTCGGTATCGGATTCTGAATATGTTTTGAATTTTTCAGGAGTCAAAGTGGTCGAAGCCTCCCCGTATTTTTTCGCATAAATTAATGCCGGAGCTGTCATATGCAAGTCCCTGAAATTCCTCACTGAAGGAACCTATCCGTGAAAGCTCTGTGGGAAAGGGCCAGGATTTTTCGAGCTCTGCTGCCCTATGCGGGGCAACGGCGAAAATGAGTTCATAGTCTTCGCCTTCGCCGAGCGCGCTTTCGAGTGTAGCTCCAGCACGCAGACGGATTCGAGACGTGTCGAGGATGGCGCCCAGTTTCGAGAGCTCGAGCATATGTCCGAGATCGGCAAGAAGCCCATCGCTTACATCAATCATGGCGTGAGTGAAGTTTCCGGCGAGAAACTGAGCCTCTTCCAGGCGCGGGATGAAATTGAGGTGATGCCGCGACTTGAAGGAATTGCCGAAGCATCCTGTAACATAAATGAGGTCTCCGGGCTTTGCCGTCGAGCGGAGACAAAGCTTTGCTTTTTCTACCCATCCTAAAATGGAGAGTGTGAAAACTGAAGCGCCTTTTGCCGAGGCGCATATATCGCCGCCGCAGATTGAGACTCCGTATTTTTCAGCCTCCGCGGCAAGCGCCTTGAAGAAGAGCAGTGAATCGGCATCCGAAAGAGTCGCCGATACGGTAACCAGCGCGTATGACGGGACTCCCCCCATCGCGGCGATGTCGCTGAGGTTGCGTTTGAGGAGTTTTGCCGCCGCCTTGTCAATCCCGTCGCAATCTTCGATATAGTGTATTCCGCCCGCGATCTGGTCAACTGCGGCGAGCATGAGTTTCTCTGTTCCGACATCGATTACAGCGCAATCGTCGCCTGGCCCCGTAACGATGTCCGGGCCCTGCTTGAAATACGGGATTATCGTTTTAATTAAATCATGTTCTTTCATGTTCGTAATTCCATTCTACAGGAATATAGTATGTCCATCGGGTTTTTTCGCATGGATATACGGATTTTTTCAGCAGGCCGAAATAGATGTTTGAATCACTTGAATCGCTCGAAATGATAAGAACCACGACATTCATGGTTTGCAGTCTTGCCTTGCTCGCCATATACGTCCTCACTGTTATCCATATATTGATAAATAAACACGAAGAACCGGCAAGCGCAATGCTCTGGATCCTTGTCGTGCTCGATTTTCCGTTCATAGGCATAATGATCTATCTTTTGTTTGGAATAAACCGACTGAAAACAACGGGGCTCAGCGTGCAGCTTTCAAACGAGATTGTCAACGCCGAGAAAAAGGGAATACTTTTTAACGGAATGGGCAACTATTTCCGCAACCAGATACAGCATATTGCCAAGTATCCCGACTACCAGCGCAATACCTTTAACTACAACAGAACCCTCGATCGCCTTCTGCCCGAAACGCTCCCCATGAAAGGGAACAGTCTTGAGCTGCTTCACGACGGCACGATGGCTTATCCCAGAATGCTCAAAGCAATAGAAAGCGCACAGCATAACATTCACCTCCAGTCGTTTATTATAATGAACGACGAGATAGGCAAAGCGATATTCGATGCCCTCGCGCGGAAAGCCAGCAATGGCGTAAAGGTCAAAGTCCTTTATGACAGGTTCGGCAGCAGTCATGCTATACTGTCGCACTTTTTCAGAAAGTACTCGGGAAAAATCCCGAACCTTCAAATCAAGTCGTTTATGAGGATAAACCTCTTTACCCCGTGGCGGATACAACTTCGTAACCATAGAAAACTTCTTGTCGTTGACGGCAAAACGGCGTTTATCGGCGGGATAAATATAAGCAGCAATAATATCAGCGGAAGCGACTCTACCAAATATAAATATATCCATGATCTTCATTGCTGTATGGAAGGCTCCGCCGTGGGCGAGCTGCAGTTTTCTTTTCTTCGCGACTGGTGTTTTGCCACAAATTTCCCTCCGTCAAAAATATTTACAGAAGAAAATTTTCCGCCGCTTGATTCCGCCCTCGGGGACGGCACCGTAAGAATAATCGATACCGGCCCGGGACAGAACCCCGAAGGTTCTCAGAAAGTTTTTTTCACAGCCGCCACGACTTCTCAGAAATATATCTGGATAATGACGCCGTATTTCGTGCCCGACAAGCCGTTCATCAGTGCACTGTGCATGGCCGCTGCCCGCGGAGTCGATGTGAAGCTGATCGTCCCGAAAAACAACAACCACTGGTATGTGGATTTTGCGTGTAAAAGTCTTTATGAGAAACTGCTTTCAGACGGGATAAGGATATTCGAGAAAATGGGTTCTTTTTCTCATGTCAAGGCCATGATCGTCGATGGTGAGTGGACCGTGATGGGATCAAGTAACTGCGATGTCAGAAGCTTTCGGCTTAACTTCGAGCTGGACTTTGTGGCCTATGGCGGTCAGTTCATATCCGATGTCCGCGAACAGTTTCTGAAGGAATTGTATGATTCATGTGAAATCACCACCTCCGATATGAAAAATAAGAAATTTTCGAGGGAACTTGCGGAAAATATATGTTCGCTGCTTACTCCGGTTCTCTAGTCAAATACAGGAAGACAAAATGGTTGAAAGTTCAAAAATAAAAGTCTCCATTATAAAAATGGATGATTATAACGACAGCACAGTTACCGCGCAGAAGGTCGCCGAGGCGATAGATGCCGCCGGCGGGCTTCCTGAAAAGTTTTGTCCGAGTACGAAAGTCCTCATAAAACCCAATATGCTGACGGCGAAGACCCCTGAATTTGCCGCTACCACTCACCCGGAAATTGTGAGGGCTATAATAAAATACCTGAGGAATTTTGGCATAACTGACATAACCGTGGGCGACAGTCCGGCGGGTACTTTTTCCTGGGACGAACTGTGGGATAAGACCGGGTTCGCTAAACTTGCGGAAGAGGAAAAGGTGAAGCTGATCCCGTTTGAAAATGTAAAACGTCTGAATGTCAACAATATGACAATTCCCATGCTTCGCGAGCTTGATGATTTCGATGCCGTAATAAGCGTTCCGAAGCTCAAGACCCACATGCTCACCAAAATCACCGGAGCAGTCAAAAATTCTTACGGACTTATGCCGGGAAACGCCAAAAGCAACTTTCACGGCGATTATCCGTCGCCCAGGAAAATGGCGACTTTCATCGCACAGATTTTTGGAATAAGAAAGCCCGATTTTATAGTGATGGACGCGGTCTTTTCAATGGAAGGCGAGGGGCCCTCCAGTGGAGAGCCTGTCAATACGGGACTTCTTTTTGCCGGAATCGATGCTGCAGCGGTAGATGCTTGTGCTTGTGCGGCTTATGGATACACACCTCTGGATATTCCTTTGCTCGTTATCGTCGGTAAGCTCGGCTACGGCGTTATCGATATGGACAAGATAGAAATGACAGGGGACGGCGTGCAGAAGCTCATGGCACTCAACGCCAAAAAGTCTATTTCCGATATGCTGCACCGATTTCCTGAACCTATCTTCAAACTTTCAACGTATTTTCTTTCATGCCGTCCTTATATAATGCCGGAAAAATGCAGAAACTGCGGACTTTGTGCGGAGGCATGTTCGCAGAAAGCTATCTGTAAGGCAAAGAATAACAAGAGGTTTACGGTCAAGAACAGGGGCAGATGCATATTGTGCATGTGCTGTGTCGAATCATGCCCGTTCCATGCGATAAAGCTCATAAATCCCGGGATGAAGCTCAAGCGTATATTTGACTTCATCAAGGGGCTTTTTCATAAAACTACTTGAGGATTTCGATCTTCTTTATGAACGCTTTTGACTGTCCGTTGTCGAGATACGAGGTGTCGACTTCGAGGCTTATTCCCGAAACAAACGGCACTTCGACCTGATTGAAGTATTTTTTGAAGGCCGGCTTGAGTTCAAACTCGGTAGTTACCGTTTCACCTTGTTTGGGAGAGCCGACACATACGAAGCGCCCGCCTGCGGTGAAGTGATGGCCGGTATACATTTTGCCGGACACGTCGTGCTGTCCCAGGAAGAGCCCTATGAAATAGGGGCTGTTCGGGATGAATAAACTATCGCTCGACAACTTTTTATCACCAAAGAAAATATATACCATAATTGCTTCGTTGTTGATGTCCTTCTCATATGATGCGCCCTCCGGGTACTCGAGGATGCCCCATTCTATTCTTATTTTTGAAAAATCGTTTATATGGATACTATCGTTTATTATCACGCCAAACAACGGGGATGGTGGAGCGAGTTCAAGTGCACCATTTTTGAATGAAAGGGATAGATCGTCGGCGTCTTTTTTCAGGACAAATCCCTTTCTTGCCAGGTAGGATACCGGATTGCCTCTGGCCTTAGCAAAATCAAGCGAGTATACCACTTCATCGGTAGCGCCGCAGAAAAATCCCATTGCCATAAGGACTGAAAATAGGATACCGGCTGAAAATGCCTTCTTTTTTGTCACAATCATCCCCCCTGTGTTTTCTTAAACATAATCTGTTTTAATCGATTTTCCAGGGGTGGTTACGATTGGGAAATAACGTTTCGGATTTTTTCTGTGATGGCTTCGGGTGTGAAGTTTTTTAATTTGCGGATTTCTTTTACGGGGCCGTGGGGGATGATCTCGTCGCCCCATCCGAAGTGGTGGACCCCGTGATGTTTTTCGTTTATAAGAATTTCGTCTATGGTGCTGCCGAGTCCGCCTTTTGTCTGGCAGTCCTCGATTGAAAACACGTACATTTTTGAGGCATGTTCCTTAAGTAGCGTTTCATCGAAAGGCTTGAGGAATAGGGTATTTACAACTGCTGCATTGATTCCGTTTGCGGCGAGAAGTTCCGAGACTTTTTCTGCGGTCGAGACTTCGGCGCCCGCCGCCCAAATCACGAGGTCGGCGCCCGTTTTGACGATATTCGCCTTGCCCCATTCGATATCGGAGGGCTGAACTGATTTGTCGAAATGTTTGTTTGAGCCGCCTTTAGGATACCTGATAAGGATGGGGGAATTTTTTTCATAGGACTTCAGCATCATTGCCCTCAGCTCGTTCTCGTCGCAAGGCATAAGAATATTCAGGTTCGGCATGTTTCGGAGGAAGGCGAGATCGTGTATTCCGTGATGCGTGGGACCGTCTTCGACAATGCCCGATCGGTCGGTGCAGATGATTACCGGGAGGTTCTGAAGGCAGACGTCATGAAAAACGCAGTCCAGCGCGCGCTGGAGGAATGTTGAGTACATAACGACAATCGGTTTAAGTCCTCCCGCCGCAAGGCCGGCGGAGAAGATTATCGAGTGTTCTTCGGCGATTCCTGAGTCGTAGAATTTATCCGGGAACTTATTGGCGAATTCCTTGAGGCCTGTTCCACATTTCATCGCGGCGGTTATCACTGCGACATTGTCATTTTTTTCGGCTATCTCCGATACGGTTTCGCCGAATGCGGCTGAAAATGTAGAGAATCCGTCCTTTGTGACGGCATTGCTTTTTCCTGTTGCCGGGTTGAATGCGGAGAGTCCGTGGAAATCTTCAGGAGATGTGGCGGCTGGCTGGTAGCCGTGTCCTTTTTCGGTAATTACGTGCAGGATGACGGGCCTGTTAAACTCTTTTATTCCCTCAAGGGTACGGATGAGTTCAGGTATGTCGTGACCATGGACGGGGCCTACGTAGCGTATTCCGAGTTCCTCAAAGAATACGCCAGGAACGAAAATACTTTTTGTGGCTTCTTCCAGTCTCTGGATCTTTCGTCTTATTTCCATGCCGCCGGGGATTTTCTTAAGCATCATCTTGGCGAACGCCTTGAAGCGGTTGTAGCTTTTTCCCGAGATGAGGCGGCTGAGGTAGCGGGGTATTCCGCCAACGTTCTGGGAAATGGACATTTTGTTATCGTTTAGTACGAGTATGATATCCTTTGTCGTTTCGCAGATATTATTGAGTCCTTCGAGGGATATGCCGCAGTTGAGGGAGCCGTCGCCGACAACGGCGATGACTTTTTCGGAACCCTTGCTTCTGTCGCGCGCGGCTGCCATTCCTAGTGCCGCTGATATGGCGGTACCGGCGTGCCCTGCGCCAAAGCAGTCGTATGGTGACTCCTCGCGCGACAGGAATCCGGCGCAGCCGTTCATTTTTCTGAGGGTCTTGAAGAATTCGCGTCTGCCGGTGAGGATTTTGTGGACATATGCCTGGTGTCCGACGTCCCATATTATTTTATCGAGGGGTGCGTTGAATACATAGTGAAGCGCGATTGTGAGTTCTACGACTCCCAGATTGGGTGCGAGGTGTCCGCCGTGGCCTGAGACGACTTCCAGCAGTTCCTCTCTTATTTCAGAAGCGAGATCCGGGAGTTTGTCAACGGCGATTTTTTTGAGATCGTCAGGCGAATTTATATTTGTTAACATTTTGATTTTAGCTGAGTCCATATTCCCCTGTTTCCCGGAATCATAAGAATAAAATCCTAATTTAACGGGCATTTAATGAATATTCAATATAGACTTCATCAAGCATTCGGATTATTGTACTGAAACGAGTGAGGTGGCCGGATGGATGGCAGATTTGAAGAACAGTCTGAACTTTTAGGGACGCATACTAACTGCATATACGCTATGTCGTCGGACGTTTTTAAATTTAGGCCTGTAAGTGTGGTTCCACTCAGGGCATTCATGTTTTCCGCCGGAACGTGGAGCGAGCTGGTGTTTCCGGTAACCCAGAAGATAGTCAGAATAGGCTCTTCGAAATGTGAAACGGACATATTGATCGAAGATCAGAGCATTGCCCCTGTGCAGCTTGTCTTAAGGCGCATAGGACGAAGATGGTTTGTTTTTGACTCGGGAGAGACGCCGCTTGCCCTTTTCAATGGATTCAAGAAACGCCAAGCCGCGCTTGATGAGGGGATGAAGATTTTTATAGAGCTGGGCGGCATTGTCTTTCTATTTTGTGTCGGAGAACAGGGAATTGCACCTGTGCCCGAAGCCGGACAGAGTGTCAAAAATTCCTTCAAGCTATCATTTGACGGAAGCCGCGCTGAGTTTTCGTTTGCATTCCAGGCACTTATCGGACTTGATGCTCTTTGCGACATAAATGTTGGCAATAGTGCTTTTTATGCGCTGGTCTTCTATGAACAAAACGGAGGTTTTTATCTTTATTCGCCGTTTGGATGCGGGGACGGTCCGGCTAACTCTTCGGGGGAAAAGTATTTAAACCTGCGAGATGGAACAATATTCATGGCTGGAGAGGAGAATATAATTTTCAATTCGGACTTTGGCGCCCACTATCCGCCGGGGGCATTGCTTATGAAGGATACGACACGTTCTTCACTGGTGCTTGTCGAACTCGACGATATGGATAATGTAGTCAATAAGCTGATGCTGCCGGACAAGGGGCGTTCCCTTTTTGTCGGGCGCAATCCCGGGAATTATTTCATGATTGGCGGGCGGAAGATATCGAAGAAGCACGCCCAGATAATGACAGGTGCCGCTAATATATGTGTTATAGACAATTCAAGCACGAACGGTACTTATGTCAACGGGGAAAGAATAGAGAAGAAAGTTGTCGGGCTCGGAGACTCTATCGGCTTTGGCGACCGATTTTTTATTTTGACGTGCGCGGAATAGCTTTAGCTGGCACGCCTCATGCGAAGAATGCCTTGTCAAAAACAATAAAGGTGTGCTGATGATACCGCTGACTAGTCTCAATGGCAATAAAAAATATCTGAGGCCCTCTCATATATTGGAAATAAGAAAAACTCCTGATACAGTACTCGTTTTGTGTAATGGGAACTGCATGATTGTAAAAGAAACTGTAGAAGAGGTGCTGGATATGATTTTCGTGACGCCCTCTTGCATGGCTGCGGAGGTACTGCATTGATTAAGATAACCGATGTTTCAGGCAAGGAAAAGTATCTCAATTGTGACCTTATCGAGAAAATTGAGGTAATACCGGATACTCTTCTTGTACTTTTTAATGGGAAAAGTTTTATCGTAAAGGAAACCCCTGATGAAATAATCGACAGGATAACGGATTTTAAGAGGCGCTGTGCCGCGTCTTCGCTTCCAATATGCACGAAAAATGAAGTTTCTGCCGCACTGCCTGACGGAATTCCCGTTAAAACGGAGGGGAATGAGGATTGACGGCATATAAAATATTTCACAGATTGAACTCGGGAGTCATATAATTATGGACTTAGGTACACTTACTGGTTTGTTGCTAGGTTTTTCCTTCATCGTAGCGTCGATTTTGCTCGGTGGTTCCGTATTTGCCTTTATCGACATTCCGTCCGTCATGATAACGATAGGCGGTAGTACGTCCGCTCTTCTCATAACTTATCCGCTGCCCAAAATAAAATCAGTTTTCGCGGTTACAAAAAAGACATTGAACTCCGGCAGTCTCGATATTACCCCGTGGTACAGGACACTTATCGAGCTTGCGACTATAGCCAGGCGTGACGGGATTCTCGCTCTTGAAGACCGTCTCAGCGGGATACAGGACGATTTTCTCAGGCGCGGACTCCAGATGCTTGTGGACGGCAATCCGGCAGACTCGGTTTCATCTATCCTCGATATGGAAATCGACAACATGGAAAGCCGCCATATAGTGGGGCATTCAATATGGAAAAGTCTCGGGAATTATACTCCGGCCTGGGGGATGATTGGAACTCTTATTGGACTCATCAACATGCTTCAGAACCTCAGCGACCCGAGTTCCCTCGGTGCCGGTATGGCTGTTGCTCTCATAACTACATTTTACGGAGCATTCATATCCAACCTCTTTTGCATTCCTATCACGGGGAAGCTTGAACAGCGTACGGCGGAGGAAGTTCAGCTTAAAAAAATGCTGCTCGCAGGTATATTGTCGATACAGTCAGGAGACAGTCCCAGAGTGGTCGGCGAAAAGCTTGAAGTATATTTGAGCCCAGGCGAAAGAGTGGCCCTGCGTCAGAATGAAAAATAGTTATTTCCCGAAAGGGTGCCATGGGAAAAAAAGAAGATGACATAACATATGTGGACGGGTGCCCCGAATGGATGCTCACGATGGGAGACACGATGTCGCTGCTTGTTACCTTTTTCGTTCTTCTTCTTTCCTTTTCGTCAAAAGACGATTCCAAGCTTCTGGATGCCCTCGAGGGAATAAGGGGTGCCCTCAGTATTAATCCTGTGATGAGCAGTCCCTCTCCGGGCCTCAATTTGTTTGATGACGCGACGAGCAGTTTAGGCGGTGATGTAAAGGACGGAACATCAAAGGAAATCAAGGTAAGCAAGGACAGTGTGGCCGTCGTCAATTTGAGAACTGTCAGGATAAAAAACCGCTTTAATGAGTTTCGCGAAAAGATAATGGAGCTGGGATTCAAAAGCTATATTTCAGTCAAACAGCTCGATGGCGGTATATACGTGGATATTCCGTGCGGTCTGATTTTTCCAGCCGGTTCAGCGCAGTTGGATTTTAAGGCCCCCAGAATACTTGAGGGTTTCGCTAACTTGGCCAACTCCGTGGGGAACGAGCTTCAGATAACATTATGTTTCAAGCCCGAAGATTCCGGTGAGGGCGTAAGGTCATCATGGGCGCTTGCGGATAGAAGGATCCAGGCGGTGGCTGATATGCTCAACGGCAAATACAATGTCAACCGCAGGCGCTTCGGTTACGGTCATAAAGTACTTTCCGCCGGTGAGCCATATGTGAGGCTGATGCTTGCGGAAAAAATAGGAATAAGTGAAGTTACCGATATAACCGAATTCATAAATCAGGGACAAAACCCTTGAAATGAGGCAGATGCTATGGCAAAAAAGGTAGTTTTACGCGGAGCGCCGCCTTATATGGCCCAGTTTACCGCTCTGATGACCATACTCCTCGCGTTCTTTATTCTGATGCAGGCCCTTTCAGTTGTTCAGGAGACAGGTTTCAAGGAGGGGATTGGTGATGTGAAGAACGCCTTTGGACTTGTCGGCGGTCTCGGCGTTTTCGATTTTACATTTTACGGAAAGGGCGGCTCCAAGGCTCCGAATCCCGAGAGCGGCAAGATGGAGGAGGCAGGTATGCACGAAAACCTTGTAAAAAGCGGTGGCGGGACAGGCAATTCGGATGTAGAGTCAAGCGACAACAACCTTGGGAAATATTTTAGACTTAAGATAGAAGGGGAATTTGAACGTGGGAAATCCAATATTCCGCCTCAGATGGCTGAATATCTGGGCAAGGCAGGAATGGGATTTGCCCTTTTTGACTATAAGATAAGCATACGCTGTTATACAGAAGAAATGGGTAGCGACGATAAAGACAGGCTTCTTGCCATATTACGGGCGGCACAGATTATGCGGCATCTTAACCAGCGTTCGGGAGTTCCTTTCGACAGAATGTCCTGTGTCGGCTATGCCACACCTGCGTATTTCGGAGACATGCAGGGCAAGGACTATCGGGAGATACCCAAACAGGGTAACTATTTTTACGCATATATGAAGAAAATAGAAAAATAAAAACAGGGGAAAATAAGATGGCTGATGAAAATGCAAAAAATGCGGCGGTTGAAGCCGCTAAAGAGGAAACGGTGGACGTTCCGGCAGACAAGACCAAGACCGTTATAATGTCCCTTATAATACTTTCCGTCCTTGTCATGCTGCTTACTCCGGCCGTAACGTTCCTCGTCGTAAGGACTATGATGCCCACCAATCAGGAGAGCGCGCCGGAAGATTCGAGTAAGTCCAACGTACAGGAGATAAGCATTGAACCATTCAGAACTAATATCGCCGGTACACAGGGGATGAGGTATTCCCAGATAACCGTTGTATTCGAGGTAAGCGATGGCAATATGCTCAAATATTTTCAGAAGAAAAGCGCGGAGTGTCCCGAGGGTATGCTCAATCGTATCCGTGCCAGGATAACAGGCATAATTTCGGATAAAACATTGAGCGGGCTGCTTTCGAAAGACGCCCAGACTTCCCTGGCTAACGAGATTAAAACTACATTGAATGCGGACCTTTTTGACAACAAAAAGGAAATGAGCGGGCAGATAAATGAGGTGTATTTCCCGAGCTTTCTCGTACAATAAGGCCTGATACGGAGGATTTTCACAATGCCTAATATATTAAACCAGGATGAAATTGATTCGCTACTCGGCGCAATGGAGCGCGGGGAAATAGATCAGTTTGCATCAGAGAAAAAAGAAGAGCGTTTTGTCTCTGATTACAATTTTCGCAGACCTAACCTCATTACCAAAGATCAGCTCAGAAATTTTCAGACCATTCATGAAACATTTGCGAAGGAAATGGTTTCCAATCTGGCGTTGTATCTCAGAACCGGAGTGGAGTTTAATCTCGTTTCCACAGAGCAGCAGCAGTATGGGGAATTTATCAGCTCCCTCTCAAATATTACTCTGTGCGTTGTCTTTTCCGCAGAGCCGCTGCCGGGCGTCGCTGTCATCGAAATCAATCTTTCGCTGGTATTCGGCATCGTCGACATGCTCCTCGGAGGGCAGGGCGATATAGAAACCGAGATACGGGTGCCTACCGAAATAGAAGTCGCGATAATGGACCCATTTGTTGAGAGGATTCTCGAAAAACTCCAGTCCTGCTGGATGGCCCTCATGCGTGTCAATCTCAAGAAGGAGCGTCATGAGTCCGATCCGGAATACATTCAAGCCGCACCCTCCGACGCACCCGTGGTCGTTCTGGCCTTCGATGCTAAAATCGGCTTTGCCAACGGCATAGTAAATATATGCTATCCGCTTCCCATGATCCAGGAAGTTAACGAGCATCTCGATCACATATCAGGAGACAAAGATAACTATTACGGGCGGAAGGCTGATAAAAATACAAGAAAGCTTGTCCTGGACTCTCTGATGAATGTGCCTATGCCGATGTCCGTTGCTCTCGGCGATGCCAGGATACGTGGACGAGACTTGATGGACCTGAGACAGGGAGATATAGTAATGCTTGACAAGAGTATAGCCGAACCCGTAACCGTTTCTGTTTCCGGGCGGCCCATGTTCCTAGCTAGGCCTGGGAGGCTTAAAGATTTGGTGGGTATCAAGATATGCGATAGGATGCATGGTGGCGCCGAAAGTAGTGGAACCCCCGCAGTCGAACTTGATTTTTGATTAATTTAAATACGGAGAATAAATATGCCAGAAAATCTAAATGTGGCCGAAGCGCAGTTCGGAAAGATTTCTGTGACCGAACAGTCCGCGGTATCGCAAATGAGCCAGCAGCGGAATATGGAAATGCTTTACGATGTCCCTGTTTCCATCAGTGCCGAACTTGGGCGTTCCGTCATAAAAATAAGGGATTTGCTGAACCTGAGCGCCGGCTCCGTCGTGGAGCTTGAGAGGATTGCCGGAGAGCCAATCGACCTTATGGTAAACGGTGTCCTGATTGGTAAGGGCGATGTTGTCGTTGTAAACGAGAACTTCGGCCTTAGGATAACAGAAATAGTATGTACCGAGGAAAGAATTAGGAAGCTCTCAAGTTAGGCTTCAATAAACTCTTTCCATTTTATCCCGAAAGTCCTTTATCTGATGCGTTCTTTCAGACTCGGCGGAGCCGGTATGCACGGAGAAACGGGGAACGGTTTAACGCCGGACCTCGCTATCGATTTTGCTTCGGCCCTCGGCTCCTATCTCGACGGGGGAAAGATTGTGATAGCCTCCGATACCCGCTTTTCATCGCTGATGTTCAGGCATGCGGTCGTTTCAGCTTTGATGAGTTGCGGCTCAACTGTTTACACCGCTGGAATCTCGCCCGCGCCCATGCTTCACTTTCTGATTCCCTATCTTCATGCCGACGGGGGGCTCCTGCTGGGGGCGGGCCATCATCCGGCCGGCTGGAACGCGATTGTTCCTCTCTCGTCTTATGGCGCCTATCTCAACAGCGTTCAGCTGCAGGAACTTCTTGATATTTATCACGCACACAACTACAGGTACTGTTCCTGGGACAATACGGGTACGCTCGAAGTTGTGCCGGAAAATGCGGCCTCGGCCTATCTGGACATGATAGCCTCGCTTGTCGATGCCCAGCTTATAGCGTCAAAAAACTACAAGATAATTATCGATTTTTGCAACGGCTCAGGTTCTACCCTCTCATCCGGTTTCGCCTCAAGGCTCGGTTTAGAACTTATTCCAATAAACGACGAGCTTTCAGGGATTCTTCCTCATGACCCTGAACCTCGCCCCCGCAGCAGCTTTCAGATGAAGTCCATGATGAAAGCCCTGAGCGCTGATGCCGGATTTGTTTTTAATAGTGATGTAAGTAGGGCGGCGGTTGTAACGAATTCGCTGGAAACACTTTCAGAGGAATACACACTGCCGCTGGTCGCTGACCATATCCTCGGCAGGACAAGCCGTCCGTCCTCGGTTGTAACAAACTGTTGCTCGACAAGGACCCTCGACGAAATAGTCCTTCGCCATAATGGACGGCTTATGAAAACCAAGGTGGGCCAGGCCTCTGTTATCGACAAAATGATAGAGTCAGGCGCTGTCCTTGCCGGTGACGGTTCTGGAAGCGTCGCGTGTGCCGGGGGCGTAAAGGGCTTCGACGGTTTTATGACCGTGGCCATGATTCTCGAATCAATGGCGCGTAATGACTTATCCTCGGCGGAAC